>CALLDR010000054.1 GCA_937997955.1 uncultured Emergencia sp.
CCGGAACACGAGATGGAAAAGGTGCTCTTCGCCATGGACGAACTGACCGGCCTCATCGGCGCGGCCGCTTTGATGCGTCCGTCCAAGAGCACCAAGGACATGGAGCTGAAATCTCTGAAAAAGAAATACAAGGACAAGAGGTTTGCCGCAGGCTGCAGCCGGGACGTGATCGCCCAGGGCGCGGAGCTGCTGGGCTGGGAGCTGGAAAAGCTGCAGACCGAGACCCTGGAAGCCATGCAGGCCTGCGAAGATGAAATCGCAGAGCTGGAGAAATAGAAGAACAATTACATCAACGGCCCTGCGCCGGATTTCCGGGCAGGGCCGTTCTTTTTCCTTAAAAACAAAGCGATATAAAGCGACGGGCTATTACGTCCGAGAGGCCTGCTGCATTGGCTCTGTCTCTTTCTCATAATACGCTGCCGCCTGCTCTGAACTGATACCGTACTTCTTTATCAGGGTATCGATGGTCCGCTCCTTTGGAATATTTTCCTCCCTATGGCTTTCGATCAAAATTCGAATGCTCTGGTCGACAGCTTCGTCATAGCCTTTCTTTCTGGCTTCTTCGGCACGATAAGCTATGACTTCTTCCCAGGATACTTCATCAAACAACATATTGCCCACCTCCTGACTGTTCTTTTTCAAAAAATCCCGCAGGACGCCTTCTTTCATGCAGCGCTTTACCGCATCATCTATAGATTCCTGCAGATTCTTTCCCTGCCTTTTGCCTTCTTTGATATAGTGCAGGAGCCTGCTGTATCCCGCTAAGGTTTCGCTGCGTTTCAAAACTTCATTTTTCTCATTATACCCCAGATTGATCACTTTGACCACCAGTTCTACGGAATTTTCCGGCGCGCGGCAGTTAAAACTTTCCGAAAGCCGCAAGGTTTTCTGCTCCCATTTCTCCTCTCCCGTATACAGCACGTAGAACTCCGGCGTGGGGATTTTTTGCAGGGTTTCCCCATAGATAGGAAGGCTTTCCATCATCTTTTCCAGGGTTCTTGCTATGTAGATCAAATCCCGCAGTGGAAGATTTGGATTGATTGTGCTCTGGTGCTCTATCAGTATCACAAAACGGTCCTCGATGAGAAAGCTAAGATCATTTTTTCGATCGATGTAAAGAACATCTTCCAAGGTTGTAAGTTCCACTTTGGTTTCCGGTCCGAAGGACTCTCCCTCTAAAGCATTGTACAACTCGATCAGCTTTTCTTTTGTGGAAAACAGCTTCCGGAAAACCGTATCCTGATAGGTGCGCACTGGTTTGATTTGGTTGTTGCATGTCGCCATCTTGATTTCCTCCTTGTCATCAAAAGAAAAAGAACGGCGTTTAATCCGTTCTCAAAAAAACAAAAAAGCAAGCCTGTCCGTCGTTCCTGCATTTGGACACAATCTTACTTTTACCATATTATTCTACCATAGATTCCCGGGTAAGTGCCAGTGTTTTTTCCACGGGTACCCATTTTCTTCTCTGCCACTGCGATCGGTTTCCGTGAACCAGCCAATCGCATAGCCCTTGCAGCTGATATCACAACACCGTGCGGTACCGACTCAGCAAAAACAAGCAATTTCTTTACAGCGAAGAAATGAGCGATCAGGAATCCCATACAGATATTTCGCTTGCCGTCTGCCTGTATATGCTGCGGGAATAAGCTATCTTCGCGAAGTTAACAGCGTGGACAACATTCTGATATTCACGCTGCTGACGCAGACAGACAAAAACGGCCGCAAAGTCGAAATCTGACTGCGGCCGTTTTACCTTCTTATCTACTATGGCGGCTATTTAAAAGCTATTTTAAAAGCTGCTCTGAAAGCTGTTTTGATGGCTATTTCACCGTGCCGTCAGCGTTGAACACCGGCAGCTTCTCCAGGAAGATGATATCATCTCTGTCCGCGGCTCCGCCTTCTGCCAGAACGGCCATCCTGCCGACGATGTTTCCGCCGACCTGGTTCACCAGAACCTCCAGGGACTTGAGGGATTCTCCGGTGCTGATCACGTCATCAACGATGAGGACCCGCTTTCCCTTCATCTTATCGATCTCTGTCTGCCCCAGGCACAGGGTCTGAATATGATCTGTAGTAATGGAGTCCACCTCTGTGGTAACTACGTTCTGCATGTAGAGCTTGGCTCCTTTTCTGGCTACGATATAATCGTTGATCCCTGCCTGTCTTGCCATCTCGTAGGCAAGCGGGATACCTTTTGATTCTGCCGTGATGATAACGTCGAACTCCGGCGCTTTGGCAAGCAGCTGCTCAGCGCTGGCCTTGGTGATCTCCACGTCGCTGAACATGACAAAAGCTCCAATATAAAGATCGTCCGTGATCTTGCAAAGCGGCAGCTGGCGCTTCAGTCCTGCAATAGTCATTTCGTAATACATGGCTGCGTTCCTTCCTTTTCTTGTAAATTGCTCGAATTACTGTCTTTACATCGTTGTAATCGCTGTATATAGATCGTTGTCTTCTCGTGAATTTCCCGTGGAAATCCCGACAGATATATTATACGCCTAAATACCCGCCGTTGCAACGGGCGAAATTACTTCTACCAGGGCCTGCGCATGAAAAGCAAGCCAGGGCATTCGCTGTCCAGTTTTAGTTTATCACTTCAGACTTATGATTTTTGAACTTTATGGTTACCACCTTATCCTGATCCGCAACCCAGCCTGCAGTCAGTGATCTGCGCAGATACAGATAAGAAAAGGCCGCTTTTGCCTGTGCCTCAGTAATTTTGCCATTGGATACGGCAACGGTCATAGCCGGCGAAATTGTATAAGACGCGTTCTTGACCAATGGTGTTGGCTTTGCCTCCCACCAGTTGGAGTATGGCGATGAAGCGACATGATTTACAATGTCTATCCCTCCAGTCCTATATGCGTAAGAATAGGCGCTGCCCCCGCCAGCACCCGCCATAGTCACCGTAACTGACCGCGCCGAATCTAAGTGTGACGCCCATAAAACATTGTATCGGGATTCCGCTGGTGTTCTCAGCTTGCCGTGAAATTCTTTTACCTTCACATCGTTCTTTGCCGCTACAGTAAAATCCGCGGCAAAAGAATCAATCGTCCGATTTCCATCAGTTTTGACATTCCATCCAACCATACAAATATGGATCGTCGCTAATTGATATTTGCTTGAATCCTGGTTACCTAGGTACATCGTGTGTCCGTTTTCTGGATTCGACGTTGTGTACAGATAGTAGAAAACGCTTTGATCCGCAAAGAACTTTCCAATCTGTCGATTTTCTGACTCACTTGAATCAGCATACACAGAATCGGCCAAGGCGGCAAACCTCATATCCTCTTCCTTGATTTCATGATATTGTTCAGCCAAATCTATTTTCGCGTTTTTTGCAAGCCAGTCCAGTGATTTTTTCACTTCCTCTTCATCTGGCATGAGTACTTTCTTTTCAACTCTCGGTTTCGCGATCTCGGCAACGACCTCACTGAGCAGATAGTCGCCATTTTCCTGTTTTCTCAAACAAGCGCCAATGGTAGTCTGCATCTGCGTTTTTTCAGTTTCTGTATACTCTAAACGCAGCTTGTCCGCGATCTGCTCCAACTTTTCATCATTTACATCATAAATGACAAGAACGGTACCGCTGTCAAGGACCTCCGCAATCGCTTCCGATTCAACCTCTTTCACCGCGTCAAAGGAAATACCCGCGATATCGTACTTCTTTGCTTCCGACAGTTTTTCCGGTTGGGTAATTTCTTTTGAACATACCTCTGCGGTTTCTTCCGCCGCTGGATTTTCAGTATCCGCCCTTTCCATCAAAACGCCGCACGCCGAAAAAAGTGCACAGATCAGGATAACAATTGTTAAAACGTACATTCTATGTTTCATAGCGATCTCCTTTCTGTAAGGGCGATAAGCCGTTATCTGAAAAGCAGGCCGATGATAACAACCGCCACGCAGCCCATAGCGATCAAAAATTCACCATACGATCTGCCCCCAAAACCTCTTGTTGTAATGTTATCCGCGGCAAAATTGTTTGTATTTTATGAATGTTAATGCTAACGTCACGATAGTTTCTTCATCGCATGTTCTATCTCTGATATGACAGAAACTGCAGATATTGTCGTCAAAGACGCAAATATAAGAATTAAAAAGACTACAAAATTAGGAACCCACAGCACAATCGCCAGAGAGAAAAGAAGCAGTATCGCCACGCTGAAAATCGTCAGTTTTTTGAGTTTACTGCAAGCAATTTCGTATTGTGCTCGCCTCTCTTCGACATATTTGCTTTTCACCATTCCGCACATGACCATTGTGAATAGTATCCAAATGACAACAATCCCGATGAATATGTTTTTCATGCTTTACCACCTCGCTTCAAACAACCGCACAGGGACGCGGCCGGCCCTCTATCCACATAAGCCTCCGCCAAAGTACGGATCATTTACTGGTTACTGTCCTTTTCTTCTCCCTCCGAATCGCTCTACTCTGCCGTACTCCATGCGCCGACCGGCTCCACGTAGCGCGGGACGTAGATGGCGTGGTTGAGCGGAGCTGAACGTAGTTGGGCGCTACTGTGCATGGCTGAGCGTTTTCTAAATCTGCCAAAACGTTTTCTACGGAAAACCAAATCTGAAAATAGAAAACAAAATCTAAAAAGCGGCAGCCGCGTCGCGTATTTTTGCTCATTTTTTTCACAAAACCTGCTGTCGGAGGCTGTATTATGGTCAATCATCGGGCCTCGGACCAGCTTTACTCTATGATTTGTCCATCTGCCGGCGGTTTTGTTTTCCCGATTCGCTAAAGCGTTTTCTACAGAAAACAAAATTACCCAAAAGGAAAACCGGCCGCTTACTGAAAGGATCAGCGATTAAATAGAACCCCGCCTATTTTCCCCCCCAGTTTTGATGCCCGCTCAGTTAGGTCAGCGCATCAAAGGAATCCCCGCCTTGCCTGCAAACCGTATGGTTTCGTATCACATAGACCTGGTCGCACAGTTCCTCTATATCTTCGCGGTTATGGCTGGCGATCAAAATCGTCGCGTTTTCATCTTTTTGATACGCTTTCAACAGCGCCCGCATATCTTTCACGCCGCCTTCGTCAAGCGCGTTCATAGGCTCGTCCAGCAAAAGCAGCTTCGGGCGTTCCATAATAGCCTGCGCGATGCCCAGCCGCTGTTTCATGCCGAGAGAATATTTTCCCACCGGCTTCTTGCTGTCCGCATCCAGTCCCACCTGACTGATGCATTCCCGTATTCGCGCATCAGAAATCACGTTGCGGATAACAGCGATGGATTTCAGATTATCAAAGGCGGAAAGCCTCGGCAAAAATCCTGTATTATCCAGCAGAATCCCCACATCTTCCGCAAAAGCGCCGTCTTTCAGGAGCTTTCCGCCGACTGTGACAGATCCCTCTGTAGGCAGCATCAGACCGCAGATCAGCTTCAGCAGCACGCTTTTGCCGCTGCCATTCCGCCCGACGATACCGTAGGTATATCCTTCTTCCAGAGACAGCCGGACGTCCGCGAAAACAGTTTGTTGCTTAAAACGCTTGCTTACATTTATCATTTCTATCAAGTTCAAGACCCTCTACTCCTCTCGTCTTTTCTCAGCCACAGGATTCCCACAAATGCCAATAAAACTCCCAGCATCAAAAGGGAAATGGCTAACGCAATTCCGTTATCAAAAAAATCTTTTTGCAGCACCAGCTTTCCGTAAGTAAAAGGTAAAAATCGCAGCCTTTCGTTACTTCCGCATAACAGACAGTTTCCAAGCTCAGCTGCAATTACAGCAGGAAAGGCGATATTCTCAAGTTTGGGGTAAAACAAACTGAAGGCTGCAGCTACCAGCACAATGTTCAACGATTCCAAACTGGTCAGGCTTAATTGCCACAGGATTAGCCGGATATTCTCTTCATGATATAGAACGGTCAATGTTCCATATCCAATTCCATAATACAAAATTAATTGCACCAACGCCGCTATAATCATAAACAGGAAATAGCTCATTTTGCTTTCATATTTCAACAATTTCGCGTAATACAACCGATTCGCCTGATTCATGATCCAGCCATAAACAAGCCCTTCCACGGGTAAATGAACTGCCAGCCATAACAGCGCTAGCTGCGCCGATTGTCTGAACCCGCCTAAATAAGACGTAAACAGTTCTGACAGTTCATCATTTCTCCATGCACATCCATAAAGCAATAAAAAGATTGTCAACGAAATAATTACGATAATCCTTGCTCTTTTTTTGCAGTGCCACAATGTCACCCTTCCTATCATTTTGAAATTACAAATCATGACAAAATTCCTGTTTTCTGTTCACATAAAACGTACCTGAAACAATAACGGCATTTACAATAAGCCAATACGGCCAGTTAACATGATCGTTCCATCTGTCATTACTCATGCTTAGTATTACATTCCCCAATGGGGTCAGCGGATAGCTCCACCGCATCACCGATTTCACTGTCACTAATATGATAATGCCCCCTGCCACTTCGCCCAAAATAGCAATTACCCGATGCCCCGATATACTGCGTATGAATCCGTAAAAAACTGCTATGGTAATACAATAGAACGACACATTTCCCACATTAACAATTGCCAGTTTCAATATATCTACTTCTTCGCTTCCGTAGAGTATATGCGGGATCAACCAGTCCATTCCTTCACACGGTGTTCGCAAATCGCTAAAGTCAATACCTGAAGCGAATGCCAGCAGCAACATCATGCATAGCAAGAACAGAACATATAACAGGCTATAAGTAATGCTACCGAGCAACATATTTTTCGTCCACACATTCCGCGATTTATAAGCCAATGCTTCGGGCAAACGTACTTCATGCATCTCATGGACGCCAAAGACGACTGACAAAAGCACTGCAAAAGTAAGAAAGTGCTGTTCACTGAGTACACAGATAAGATATCCTGTAAAGTTTACAGACGACCTTCCTCCCATTACAGTGCAATCCACTATCAGAAAAGATGATAAATAGCAAATATTCAGCAGTGCGATAAGAACGATTCCTTTTTTTCTTATCTTACGACGTAAAGTATTTATATGAAAAAGACTATTCCACATTTTTTCGTACTCCCAAAATAAATAGTACTACGCCAACCGCAAGAATCGTAATCACATAAAATAATCGAATACTCAATCTTAATGGAACTGGACTATTCAGCACATATAAGGTCATCGGATCTAAGTATCTGCATAGATTCATGTTTTGCACCAAAGCTGCAACACCCACATAATAAACCTCAGGAACAAGAACTACGAGATATTTTTTCTTCAAAATCGCTCCAATACCCAACCCCAACGTAGCAAAACTTGCGCCACATAAAAAGATACAGCCAATTAGAATTCCCGAGTATAAAAGCGGGAAATTCTCGTATAAATCCGGATAAAATTCAATTGACCATGATGCCTGCTCATGCGGCCCTACTGCACTCCCTTTTTTCGCCAAGATTCTGAATAGATATAGGATAGCTGGCAGACTGATCACGAGACCCCCGACGAATGCATTAGTCAATAGCTTTCCCGCAATATATCGCTTCAATGGCACTTTGCATAGTACTAGGTTCAGATATCCGCTTTTATATTCTGTTATATAACTTACTGCAACAGGAACACACGCCAGCATTGGGAAAATCAGAACTGGAAGGCTGTTACTCACTATTCTTACAAAGTCCGACATAAAGTCATTATCAAATCCTATAATGAACATGCCTGAAAAAATATAGCAGCACAGTGTGAATGTAAAAGCAAGAATAGATTCAGCAGAAAAAAGCGTTTTCTTAAGCTGCCAATTAAAATATCTCACATTAACCCCCTTTCCAACGATTTCATCGTTTTTAACAGTGTTTAATAACGGACTTTAGTACCAAAAAACAACACTCTTATTTCCGTCACCTGTTAGTCTAGATTAGTATTTTTAAAATAAGGCTGCCGCCTAACGGTTATTTTCCATTATACGACAGCCCTATAAGTTAAAGCGTTACATTATCCGGAGACCACTTTCCTTTGACATACTGTCGGCTCAACGTAGACAGCGATGTACTAATACAAAGAAAGCTTTTTGTTCCTTTATAGTAGGACGGTGTTCCATCATAATGTAATGTGGTTTTCCCTACTTTCTTCCCAACGTTCACTTTCTCGGTAATGTTTAATCCATTCTCAAACTCCAGCCAAAAATCACACGATCCTGCAGAAGTAGTGTCATCACCATATTGAGTTACATTAAAGCAAGCCTGTCCGGTTCCAGTTTTTGTTAAAGCCGACGTTGAATACAAATCTTTAGCTTTATACGTATATCCCGCATATGAGCCCACTGCTGCGAATGCACTTGTCGCTGACAACGCCATAACAAGCATTAGTACGACAGCAATAACGGACGTTCTCTTTTTCAACGTTTTCATACTAACTTTCCTTTCTAAAAATCCACTTGATTCTCCAATCAATTTAGTTCATAATAGTCCTAAGAGTTTTTCTAAAAATATTTACTTGTGTTCCCAAATCACTGTACTATTTCTGAAAAACTCTTTTTCTTATACCCTCATAGGCAGATCCCCCTTTCCCTGTCTTAATCCTTATCCCCTTTCATTTATCACTTATGAAAGCTTCGTCAGCTTCCATGTGTGACCGACTTTAATTCTCTTTCCGCTGGTATCGTGAGCCAGATACTGCACCGTAGTGTCCAGCTTGTATTTGCTTGTAACGGCACCTGCTTTGCAGGTGAAATTACAGTACATGTTCACATCGGATGCGCCGGGTGTCCTCGCCACGCCGTCTTCAATTACTTTTTCTCCTGGTGAGATTAAGCAAGGCGTTTCTTTTTTATCATATATCGCATTTCCATAGTCCTCATCAATACCCTTGCTCGATAAAATATAATGATTTTCTAAACCCAATTTCACGTTATACCCCGCTACCGTCACCGTAGTCATGGCAGTAAAGTACCGGTTACCGTACGCCTTCCATTCCCCTGTGACGGCCAAAGGCGCAGCCATGCCGGCCGATAATCCCTCCGCCTGATCTCTCAGCTCGACAGTCATCTGACATCCATCTCCCAGATCATAGGTCTGAATTCCGTATTCCGTCCCATCAGGGAAGCTCCGCATGCTCTGCTCTGTGCCGCTATGGTTCAGCACATTCACCGCCAGATCCAGTTTCTCCGCCATCAAATCCGCTACAGCTTCTTCCGTCGCCGCTGCCGCGATGTCAGCCTCCTCGGCTTCCGAAAACTGCCCGTCTTCCATGGCCAGAGCGATGGCCGCCTTCAGTTGTTCCGCGTTCTCTATGGTCTCCTGCCTCTCTGCCGTATCGGCTAAGACCGGCATCATGGCCGCAGAAGCGATTAATGTTGTTCCTAATAAAATAGATACCAGTTGTCTTTTCATCATATTCTCCTTTTAAAATAAATCCTATTATTTATTCACTTCTGTTTACAGCTTTAGTATAATGAACCGCCAAGGAGAAAGCAAATACTTTCGGAAAACTGGTCGTTTTTTCGGGAAACTGGTCAAAAATACCCAGATTATGGAAACAAAACAGCCAGGCAAATGCCTGGCGCGTATCTGAATCTCTCTCTATTTTAAGCACGAGGACTTCCCCGGAGGATGATGTTGGTGGTCACGTATCCTCGCTCATCCCAGTCCCACGTCACGTCTCCGCCGTTTTTGCGGGCAGTTTCCACCATGTTCCTGGTTCCGATGCCGTGGTTCTTCTTATCCTTTTTCGTGGTGGTCAAATAATCCTCCCCCAATTCCGGCCGATCCTTGGCCGAATTCCTTATGACCAAATTGATGAAGCTCCCTGCGCTTTTGACCTCAAAGGTGATTTCACCCCGCGCACACTGAACCGCCGCTTCGTAGGCGTTCTTCATGGCGTTGGACAGAATGACGCAGAGATCTGTATCGGTAACGGATATCTGGTCGGGAAACTTCCCGGTTCCCCGCATCCTGATCTCTTCCTTCTCGCAGAGGCGTCCATACCGATTGAGGATCGCGTCGCTGATCAGATTGTTGGTATTGTAACTACTCCTGATCGCTTTTAGTTCTGACATATCGCGCACATAGTCCTGAAGCCGCTGTGGATCGTCTTCTTCCGCCAATGCCTGCAAGGCCGTGATATGGGCGTTGTAATCGTGGCGAAAGCGGCGAAGCTCCATATCCTCTTCTCCCTGCCTGCGATACTGCTCTGCCTGCTCTCTGATGCACCGCTCATTGAGGAGCAGCAGCCGCTTCATCTGCCGGTGCTGGCTGATCAAAGCGCATGAAACAACGAGAAAGCCGATGATGATGAAGGATACAAATCCATCTCGTACCTGGTTTCTTCCCTGAATGATTTCCGGCAAAGGTCCTGATGGATCACCGCCATAAGATGGGCTGATATAGCACAACATATACAAGCATACCAAAAAAGGAATAAAGACCCACAGACTGATATTTTCCGTCATCTCGTGGATCTCCCTCCGCTTTTTTCGCACAGCCACAGAAAGAAGACCCAGCACTGCCAGACATCCCAGCGCGCCCAGATAATAGGTCCAGACCAGATCCACCTTCATCACTTCCCCTTTGACAGCCAGGGTCCAGATGCCGATATTCAGCGTATCCATCATGGAGACGATCTGTACCATAGTAATGCCGATGACCAGAGACACCGACGGACGGCCTTTGAAGAAACAGGGCATGGCCGCTGCTGGAACCAGCATCGCCAGATACCGATGAAAGATAAAGGCCTCCTGCAGGGCCAGCACCGTCACGCCGCGAAACAGCAGGACAGCGATACCCGCCGCCAGACACCCTTTGTTCTCTCTTGGGTGATAGCCCAGCACTCCCGCGAACAACAGGAGCAGATTCAATGTTTCCAGGGTCAAAGTGACCACACCAGGCATGCCTACCATAGTTACCTCCTATCTGTCAGCCACATTCTAAGCAAATCTGCCATACCTGCGGACGTACTCGCTGATCCTCTCAAGAATCTCTTTCTTTCTCCGCCTGCTCACCTTAAGCCGCTGCCCGTCTGACAGGACGACAGTGTTTTCGTTCACGTCCTTAATGAATTTGCAGTTGACCAGATGGGACGTATCCGTCCGCAAAAAGAACTGGTCGGACAGCTCCTCTTCCCAGGCGGAAAGACTTTTGCCGGACAGCTCGCTCAGGCGGCCGTCGGCAAGCAGCGCTTTGGTATACCGTTCTTCGGTAAAAAACATGACGATGTCCTTGCTGGACTGCCAGCTTCCCCCGCCCAGGTCGATCATCCGCCCTTCGCCCAGAAGGTTCATGGCCAGATCTGTCTGTACCTCAAAGAGGGCCGGATTTACAGGCTTATCCAGAAAGCCCAGCACATTGGTACCGAACGCCTCCCGCATCGTCTCCGGATAACTGGTCACGAAGATGATATACGGACGCTCCCGCCCCATCAGGCGGTTCTTTACCTCCGTGCCCCGCATCTTCGGCATCTCCACGTCCAGAAACAGAAGGTCAAAGTCTTCTTCCAGTGGAATTTCCGGTTCCTGGGTGCAGACCACCTCCGCAGAGATCCCTTTCCGGTTCAAATATTCTCTGCAGATCGCTTCCAGCGCGTCGATCTCTTCCCTTTTGTCATCACAAATACATATTCTCATAGAATCTCTCTAAATCCTGATTTCCTTCTAAACAGAGTGTTGGTCAATCTGTTTACATTGTACCATGAAAATATATGTGATGACAATAAAAGATCCCGATCTATACGATGTCCTCGATGATTCTGTATATCCACAGGTCAATTTGACCTTAACACATAAAGTTTCACTTTGCAACGAATTTCGGAAAACTGGTCGTTTTTTCGGGAAACTGGTCGATTTTTCACATTTATTTCTATTTAAACCAATAATTAGTTCCTTCCGCTTCGATTCCGCGGTCCCTGTCATCTCTTCAGCTCCCCCCTTCGGCTCCGCTCATCAGCTCTGCTCAGTTCCGCGATTCGGCTGGTTCAATATCGATCTGCCGGACGCGGCAAGGGGGGACAGCAGCCGGCCGAAGCCCCCGTCAAAGTGGAAAGAACCCTTGTCACTGTGAAAAGAATCCGGTATAATCAAGGAAAGTAAGTATCGCAAAAGCTACCTTTCTGAACACGGCGCGGGAGGATTACAATGAACAATTTCTTAGAAAAGCTCAACCAGGTGGTGCAGTACGATGACACCAGCTGTGACGGAGTCATCATCATCAATAAGAACGGCATCGTAGAATACAGCATCTGGTGCGGCCGGATGACCAACAGCATACTGCCCGGATGGACCAAAGCCGTGGTCGGAAAACCTCTCCTCAGTTTTTACGAAGAGCTGACCGAGGAAAACAGCACGATCTTTCGGACACTGCGCACAGGCAAAGCAACCGTCGATCCGCCTCAATCCCTGACCTGGAAGCATTACCGGATCACCTTTTCGGGAGAAACCTATCCCATCGTCGAGAACAATATCGTGCAGGCTGCCGCCAACGTGATCAAGCTGATCTCCCTGCAGGATCTGAAGACCGGGGAATATCTGAAGGAGCAGCTGTACTGCCTGGACGATATCGTCACCCAGAGCCCACAGATGGAGCGGATCAAAGCTATGATCCTGGAAGTAGGCAAAAGTGATTCTCCGGTGATGATCTACGGCGAGACCGGCACCGGCAAGGAGCTGGTCGCCGAATCCCTCCACTCCGAAGGCAAGCGCCGGGCCGGAAAATTTATTTCACAGAACTGCGCCGCGATCCCCGCGAACCTGCTGGAAAGCATCTTTTTCGGGACGGAAAAGGGCGGATTTACAGGAGCGGAAACCCGGGAGGGCCTCTTTGAGATGGCGGACGGCGGCACCCTCTTTCTGGACGAGATCAACTCCATGGATATGGCCATGCAGGCAAAGCTGTTAAAGGTCATCGAAGAACAAAAGAGCCGCCGGATCGGCGGGGATAAAGACTATCACTTTGACGTCAGGCTGGTATGCGCCACCAACGAGCCTGTGGAGCGGCTTCTGGCGGAAAAACGCATACGGGAAGATCTTTTCTATCGGATCGGCGTAGTGTACATCGAAATCCCGCCCCTTCGGCAAAGGCCGGAGGACATTCCTCTGCTGACAGATCACTTTATCCACGAGTATAATGGGAAGATGGACCGCCAGATCCAGAGCCTCAGCCCCCTGGCCGAGCAGGTATTCCGAAGCTGGAGCTGGCCGGGCAACGTCAGAGAACTGCGCAACACCATTGAAAGCGCGTTCAATCTGGAGCGGGGCGAAAAGATCAGCCTGGACAGCGTCAAAGGCTTGCTGAGAAAAGCGCAGGAACAGTCCGGCACAAGCCGAACCGCGGATCAGCCGCAGGCGGCCATGCAGGGAGCGCAGCTTTCTCCCGCCATTTCATTTAAAAGCGGCGAAATCCTGGATCTGGATCAGCTGCTGGAGGACTACGAGCGCCAGATCATTCTGTCCGTCATGCGGGAAGAAACCCGCCTGACCGACGTGGCGGCCCGCCTTTCCATGTCTCCGCAGAAGCTGAATTACCGCATCAAAAAACTGAAGATCAAAGAACAGCTGGAGAAAAACTTTTTGATCCGATAAAAATATTTTAAATAAATCAAAATTTTTTCTCCTGTCAGCCCTTTGCGCGAAATAAGAGGAACGTCTGAAATTGTTGAAATTCAGGCGTTTTTTGTCTTCTTTGCGATTTGGCACGCATGTTGCTATTTATGGATTGCGAAAGGAGACTTACACTATGGGGAAACATCACGTATTTATCAACGGTAAAGTTTTCACATCTAACCGTGAAAAGCTTTACGCAGACGCATTTATCACGGAAGACGGCGTTATCTCATGGATCGGCAGACAGGAAGACCTGCCGGAGACAGACGGTCCCGTCACAGACCTGAAGGGAAAGCGGGTAATCCCGGGCTTCGTGGACTGCCATATGCACCCTACCATTTTGGCAGACTGCTATAAGAAGATCTCCTGTCTGCCTCCGAAGATCAATTCTATCGAAGAGCTCATCGAGGCGATTCGTGAGGAGAGATCGAATTTAGACGGCAGAGCATGGATCGAGGGCTGGGGCTATGACGAAGGCAAGCTGAAAGAGCACCGCGCGCCAAACCGCTATGATCTGGACAAAGGCGCGGCTGACGTGCCGATTTCACTGCTCCGCACCTGCGCCCACATGCGCGCGGTAAACAGCAAGGCTTTGGAGCTGGCCGGCATTACCAAGGACACGCCGGATCCGCCGGGCGGACAGATCGACAGAGATGAAAACGGCGAGCCGACCGGCATCCTGCGCGAGAACGCAAGAAACCTGGTCGCGGAAATCCTGCCGAAGGATTCCAGAGAAGCCGAGGTTGCCAAGCTGGTCGATCTGGGCGAGATCCTTCTCTCCCAGGGCATCGTCGCCATCACCGATATGGGCTGTGTCGACGCTACTGACTACTACGACTACTACACGGAAGCCGCCGCGAAAGGCCTCAAACAGACCGTAGGCATCTACTACATGTGGGATCTGGTTTCCGAAAAAGGCGATTTCACCTGGAACGAGGCCCGGGCGGACAGATCCAACCAGATCCAGATCAACGGCCTCAAGCTGCTGGCAGACGGCAGCGTTTCCGGCCATACCGCGTGGATGAGCCGGCCGTACAAAGGAACAAAAGATGATTACGGCATCTCCGTGTGCAGCGACGAAGAGCTGGACAGCGCCATCGAATTCTGCAAAGAGCATCACTGTCAGCTGTCGGTGCACGCCATGGGCGCCCGCGCTATCCAGAGAATCATAGACCGCGTATACGACGAGGAAAACTGGATGAACAGCAGCGTGCCGCATCTTCGCATGGAGCACATCACGGAACCGTCAGAGGATTCCATCAAAAAGGCCGCCGAGAAGAAAATCGCTTTCGCGACCCAGCCGATTTTCCTCTATTCAGAGATTGAAAGCTATCTGCTGAATCTGGGAGAGGACTGGATGAAGGAGACCTATCCTATCGATCATTTGCTGGAAAGTGGCGTAAAGGTCGCTCTGTCCACCGACGCGCCTGCCACGTCATGGGCGGTGCCTTCCGATCCATTTCCTAACATCAAAGGCGCGGTAACACGAACCGCCTACGATGGCACCGACTGCAGCGCGGCCCACAGCATCGACATCGAAACGGCGATCCAGCTGTACACCAGAGAGGGCGCGGAAGTCGCGGGCTTTGAGAAAATCGGACAATTAAGAGAGGGCTATAGGGCATGCTTCGCGGTTTTGAACGAAGACATTTTAACCATTGATCCACAGCGCATCGACCAGGTCTATGTGGAAGAAACCTGGATCGACGGAACTCGCGTTTACGCAAGGAGATAAATCATGAAGAACAAAGTATTAAAAGACAGTTTGGTAATCGGATTCGCCCAGTTCGCCATCTTCTTCGGCGCCGGCAATCTGATCTTTCCGCCGATGATCGGTCTGGCGACAGGTGAGCACGTGGCCGCGGGACTGATCGGCATGACCCTGGCGGGCATTCTTCTGCCGATGATGGCAGTCTGGGCCATCGGCAACATGGGTACCGACATCTACGATATCACAAAGCCCGTTACAAAATGGTGGCATCACCTTTACATCATCGTCAGCATTCCTATCGTATGTCTGGGAACCATTCCAAGATGCGGCGGCGTCGCCTACGAAATCGGCCTTCTCGGCATTCTTCCGAGCCTTCCGGCCTGGAGCAAATGGGCGTTTCTGATCGTATTCTTCGCTTTGGCCTACTACTTCGCAAACAACAAGTCAAAGGTCATCGACAGGATCGGAACCTATGTTACGCCGGTGCTTTTGATCACCCTGCTGGTGGTATTGCTGCTGGCCATCTTCAACCCACTGGGCAAACCAGCCGGCGGCTTTGTTGACAATCCGTTCTCCTACGCTTTGCTCCAATCCTACAACACAGGCGATGTGGGCACCGGACTGGTCTGCACAGGCATCGTTCTGGCCGCTATCCAGAGCCACGGTTACACGGAAGAAAAAGAGCGCAAGAAGATGCTGTTCAACACCATCGTCGTATCCTTTATCATTCTGTTCGTGGTGTATGGCGGCCTGTGTCTCCTGGGATCTACGGGAACCGGACTGTTCGCCTCTGATATCGACAACACCGCGCTGCTGGTCGGCCTGGTAACAAGAGTCGCGGGCTACGGCGGCATCGTCGTGCTGGCCCTGGCCATCATCTTTGCCTGCTTCACCACTGCTACCGGCATGATCGCGGTCGCTTCTGACTGGATCGACAACTGGGTCAAGGGCAGGGTTCCATACAAGCTGATCGCCCTGATCCTGACGCTGGTCATGTTCTTTGCCGCCTCTCTCGGCGTCAACAACGTGATCACCATATCCGGTCCGCTGTTCATCTTCCTGTATCCGATGGCAATCTCCCTGACTCTGCTGGGCTGCCTGACAAAGTGGATCCCGAACAACGGCGTCTGGAAAGGTACTGTTTTCGTCGCTACGGCCTTCGGCCTGTATGACGGATTCGCGGCGGCCAGAGCCAACGGCCTGATCTCCCTGGCAACTCCAGGTCTGGACAGCCTCATGAGCAGTATTCCACTAGCTTCCATCGGACTTGCATGGGTCATTCCGGCCGTGATCGGCGGCATCGCAGGCGGCGTCATATACAAAATCGTAAAAAAATAGCCCAATAAACCGCGGCAAAAAAACAGGAGAGGCTTTACACGATGTCATTAAGCTACGACCCGGCATTGACTGTGCAGCCGCCTGCCTTTTCAAAACTTCGCTGACCGCGTTCTGACTGCGGTTATCTGAAAACAGGTTTTTTTGAAATTCAGGTACAACTTACGGCTCTGTTTTCGACCAAAAACAACAAAAAACAAAATTTAGGTACAACTCGAATCCAGGCAGCAAAGGGAGTATCCCCTTTGAAGCGAGAAAAGTTGTACCTATTTTATCGTTTTTTGCTGTTTCAGATGAATTTCTTGCTTTTCCTCAGCCTTTGCCGGGACAAATGACGGCAATACGGTAAGGGCGCAAAGGGAGTAGTTGTACCTAAAAATTAAAAAAGCTGTTTTTAAGATAACACCGCTTGATCGTTGATAATGGCCAGCAGGGTGAGCCCGCCTCTACGGTAAAAACCGCACAGCCCTTCCCAGGCTGTCGTTGACGATTTCGCCGTGATCCACGGCTGTCTGACCATCGATCAGCACATAGTCGATGCCTTCTGGTCTTTCCAGGGGCGCGTCAAAGGTCGCCCGATCCTCGATGCGCGCCGGATCAAAGATGACAAGATCCGCGTCCGCTCCTTTCCCCAGCTGGCCTTTGTCCTTCAAGCCCAGCTTTCGCGCTGGAAGCGCCGTCATCTTCGCGACGGCGTCATAGAGGGAGAGCTTTCCCGTTCTGACATACCGGGCGAAAACCCTGGGGAAGGTCCCCGCCGCTCTGGGATGTCCCTGGCCGTCGTCCATCAGTCCGTCGCTGGCTATCATCAGTCCGGGATGGAGCACAGCCAGATCCACGTCCTCCGGCTTCATCACGTGGCAGACGGTGAGGGTCTCCGGAGCGTTCTGCCGCAGCTCCCGGAAGATCGCTTCATCGCACCGGCGGCCTTTGTACCTGCCTTCACAGATCTCAATGCCGGAATAATCCATATGGTATCTCTCCAAAAAACCGTCGTCATAGGTCGTCTCTCCGATGCCGGTGCTGAAAGCGTAGTAAGGATAGCAATCCGCCGTTACGTCCTGTCCCCTGGCCCTGCGCTGATCGATCATCTGCAGAACCTCCTCCATCTGTCCAAAGCCTCCCATACTGCCGATATGGGAAACCTGTACCGGAACTTGCAGCGCCTCTCCAAGGCCGGTCAGTTCTTTTACCGCGTCGAACACGAAGGCCGCGTCGTCTCTCACATGGGCGCTGAGCAGCTTATGATCCTTCTGGCAGAGGGCGCCGATCTCCAGCAGCTCCCTCTCATCAATGCCGGGCACATAGCGGATACCAAAGGAGACTCCCGCGCAGCCCGCGTCCAGCCGCTTCTCTATCATGGCCTTCATGACTTCCAGCTCTGCCTCTGACGCCTTGCTGTATTTATCTCTGCAGCCTGCCTTCTCCCGAAAAAATCTATGTCCGGCCAGCAGTCCCATATGGACCGGACTTCCCTGCTTCTCCACCTGATCCAGGTAAATCAACGGATCCATGGCGTTTTCTCCGCAGTTTCCGCCGATGGCGGTGGTTACTCCCATCTGGGCCATGGCTCGCCCCAACGTCTTCTTTAGGGTTCGTCCGTCCTCTTCAAAACCTTCCTCATGCATGTGAATATCGATAAATCCCGGAACCACGCACCGGCCCTCCGCGCTGAGGGAAACCTCACAGTCCGGCGTCTCGCTGGTCACGTCCGCCACCTTTCCGGCTTCCAGAACTAAATTCAGCCGCGACGCGACCTCATTTGCCGGATCTGCCACAAATCCTCCTTTGATCAAAATACTCATAGCCTGCCTCCTAAATATGCCCTGATCTCTTCTTTTTGCTTTACAGCTCCTTCAGCTTGCCGTATACCACCAGCCTGGCGTCGTCGTATTCATAGGTACAGGTACTCAGCATGACGATCCTGTCCTCCGTGGAAACGCTGACGTCCATGTCCACCTCGCTGGCCTCCAGCACCTGATCCAGATATGCCTGCTTTTCGCTGTCCCCGGAAAAGTTGAAGCGGTACAGCGGGCTGTCCGCCGGAATGGTGACGACCGCGAAGATCTGCAGCTCATATTCCTTGTCCGGCGTGGCCAGCTCCATGGAGCTGTGCTCCTCAAAATACGCTTTGTCCCTGTATTCGATCAGCTCATGGAACATGCTTCCGTCTTTCATCCTGTGACCGTATATGATCGTGTTGAAATCCTCAAAGGGATTTTCGCAGCGATAGTCGATAAACAAAGAGCCTTTCCCGTTGTACTCCCCGTTGAACATGCGGTACAGGTAATACTGGTTGTCCTCTCCCTGCACCACCGGATAGTTGATGGGGGTGCCCGCGGAAGTCAGCCACGCTTTCACATCTTTGTTTTTCTCTTTCAGCGCGTCAAAGTCGATTTGGCCCCGCGCCTCCTGGAGCACGCCGGCAATCTGCTGAATCTCCTCATAGGCGGACGTCCCCACATGGTATTCCCACAGGATCTTTCCGATCTGCCAGGCGCTGAACCCGATCACAACGATCAAAACCGCGATGATCACTTTGTAGAGTATTCCGCCTTTCTTCTGCTTTTTTTGGTCCTTGTCTGTCCTCATGGTTCTGCCCTCTTTCTTTCCTCATTGTATCACAAAAAATTTTCCATTTCACCCTTTTGCGAATAAAATTCCCCGTTTCTCAGATATTAAACCCATGGAGCTAATTGTATTTGTTTTAGGCGGACTATTCTACGGCCTGGCGGAATTGCTCTATCGCGGATACACCCATTGGTCCATGGTGCTGACCGGCGGCGCCATCGTCACCACCTTCTATGTGCTTCTGCCCTACCTGATGCAGATGCACGTATTTACAGCGGCTTTGGTGGGAGCGCTGATCGTTACGGCCTACGAATTTGCCGTAGGCAGCGTGGTCAACCTGTGGCTCGGCTGGGAGGTGTGGGACTATTCAGCTTTGCCGGGCAACCTGCTGGGGCAGATCTGCCCTCAGTTCACCGGCTACTGGTTCATGATATGCCTTGCTTTCTTCTCTTTGATAAAATATAATAAAGATATGTTTTTTTAGAGGAGATTACGACTATGTCAAAATATGATTACAGCAAGCTGCAAAACGGCAGCGACATCAGAGGCGTCGCTCTGGACGGCGTACCGGGAGAGACGGTTAACCTGGACGGCGAAGCCGCCGGAAGGCTGGCCAGAGGATTTTTGTTCTGGCTTTCTCAGAAGTCTGGCAAAGAGCCTTCCGCCCTGACGGTTTCAATCGGCAGAGACCCGCGGCTTTCGGGGGAAGCCCTGACAGATGCCTTTTGTCAGGCCCTGCGGCCTTACGGCTGCGGCCTGCTCAACGCCGGACTGGCTTCCACCCCTGCAATGTTCATGTCTACCATCTTTGAGGAATACCAGTGCGATGGCGCGGTCATGATCACGGCCAGCCACCTGCCCTGGAACCGGAACGGCATGAAGTTTTTCAGCAGAGACGGCGGCCTGGACAAAGGAGACATCACCGACATCATCACCTTTGCGGAATCCGACTCGATACTCAATTCCATCCGGCCGTCCGCGCCGGGAGAAGTGGAGGAAATTCCTCTTCTCGATACATACGCCGCCCATCTGCGCTCTCTGATCATCGAGGGCGCGGCCATGGGAGAAACGCCGCTTTCCGGCATGAAGATCACGGTGGATGCGGGCAACGGCTCCGGCGGCTTCTACGCTGACAAAGTGCTGGCGCCCCTTGGCGCGGACGTGTCTTCCAGCCAGTTTCTCGCGCCTGACGGCAATTTCCCAAATCACGCGCCGAATCCGGAAGACAAGAAAGCCATGGAAGCCATCTGCGGCCAGGTAAAGAGCCGGGGCAGCGATCTGGGGCTGATCTTCGACACGGACGTGGACCGGTCCTCTGCTGTAGATGAAAACGGCCGCGAGATCAACCGCAACGGCATCGTAGCCATGGCGGCGGCTTTGATCGCGAATCAGTTTCCAGGCACCACCGTGGTCACCGACAGCATCACCAGCAACCAATTGACGGCCTTTCTGGAAGACAGGCTGGGGCTGCGCCACCTGCGCTACAAGCGCGGCTACCGCAACGTCATCAACAAGTCCATAGAGCTCAATGCCGCGGGCACTGACAGCCAGCTGGCCATTGAGACCAGCGGCCATGCGGCTTATAAGGAAAACTACTTCCTGGACGACGGCGCTTATCTGGCGACAAAGGTCGTTATCCGGGCGGCAAAGCTGTTTAAAGAGGGCAAGCCGATTTCCTCCGTCGTCGCGAGACTTGAGGAGCCGGCTGAATCCATAGAGCTTCGCTTTCCGATCCTGGCGCCTGACTTCGGCGCGTACGGCGACGAGGTTCTGGAATATCTGCGGGTCTTAGCCGGAAGCGGACAGCTAAAGGGTGCGGCCCTGGCAGAGCCTAACTACGAGGGTGTCCGCATCGATTTCCGCACGCCGACGCTGCAGGGCTGGCTGCTGCTGCGCAAGTCCCTCCACGATCCTATTATGCCGCTGAACATCGAATCGGATACAGCTGGCGGCACTGATGAGATCCGCAGGCTGCTGAAGCCGCTGCTGGCAGGCTTCGACCAGCTGGACAGCAGCAAGCTGTGAGATTTTTATCCATGCAATACAAGCGGCAGGCACCAAGCAGTGCCTGCCGTAACAAGCAGTAATTTTATCAAAAAGTGGCGGGCAATCCATGTTGCCCGCCGTATCCGTCAAAAATACGATAAAAAGTGGCGCGCCCGGCGGTGAACCCGCCTGGCCGCAAAGCTCCCGATCACAAAGCCGCGCGCAGCCCGCGTCTAATGTCTAATACACCTTCGCCTCTTCTTCGCCTTTCAGCATCCGCACGGCTCCGGCAGCCAGAGCTTCCATCTCGCTCTCACCTGCCATAACCGCCACCTTTCCGATGTGGCCGCAATAGCCCGCGATCATATCCGTCAGCATTTTAGAATGAGCGATGCCGCCGGTCAAGATGATCACGTCCACCTGTCCCCGCAGCGTACAGGACAGTCCCGCGATGGATTTCGCGATCTGCAGGGCCATGGCTTCATAGATCATACGGGCATAGCTGTCGCCCTCTTCAATCATCCGCTCCACTTCCCGGCAGTCCTTGGTTCCCAGGTAGGAATACAGCCCGCCGCGTCCGCTGATCAGCTTCTCCATGTCCTCTTCCGTATGCCTGCCGTCAAAGCAGAGCTTTTTGAACAGCAGCAGAGGCACGCCGCCGGAGCGTTCCGGAGCCATGGGGCCGTCATCGTAGGCGGCCGTATCGATGACTTTGCCGTCCCGCCACGCGTTTGCGGTGATGCCGCCGCCCATGTGGCAGACGATGAACTGCATATCTCTGTAATCTCTGCCGACGGACGCCGCGTAGCGGATCACCTGAGCGCGGGAATTGAGCAGATGGGTCGCGCCGTATTTCTCGATCTCGGCGATGCCGGTTACCTTGGCGATGTCCAGCAGATCGCACCCCATAGTCGAATCGTATATATACGATGGGATACCCAGCGGCGCCGCCAAAGCAAAGGCCAGCAGCGCGCCCAGACTGGACGCGTGCTGCGGAATCTCAGGGCTCGCCATGCGGGCGCAGAGATTTTCGCTGACTTGGTAGCCGCCTCCGGAAAGCTCATAGACCATGCCGCCCCGGCCCACCACAGCCGACAGACCCGACAGATCGTAATTCTGCCCAAACAGATAAGCCAGAATCATTTCCTTCCTGTAATTCCTCTGGGACGCCACGTTGGGAAACTCCAAGATTTTCCCCTCGTCGTGAACGATATTCGTCTCAAAGCGCAGCGTCTCCCCATCTCCCGCAAAGACCGCGATCTTCGTGGACGTCGATCCCGGATTGACCACCAGTATATCCTTTATTTCTTTACTCATCATAATGCACTCCTCTCAGCAGGGCGATCTCCCGCCCATAGCCTGTTAAATTCTCCTGCGGCGTCTCTAAAATACACGGCAGCCCCATCAGCTTCGGATGGTTGATCACATCTAGAATAGGATCCAGGCCGATGCACCCTTCCCCAATGCAGGCGTGGCGGTCTTTCCGCGCTCCCACAGGATTTTTGCTGTCATTGATGTGCAGCGCCTTCAGCCTGCCCAGGCCGATCACCCGGTCAAACTCATCCAGCACGCCGTCCAGATCGTTGATGACATCGTAGCCGCCGTCGCTGATATGGCATGTGTCCAGACAGACGCCGATCTTATCATCACGGTCGACGCGGCTGATGATCTCGGCCAGCTCTTCAAATCTGCCGCCGATCTCAGTGCCCTTTCCCACCATGGTTTCAAGCAAAATCGTGGTGGACTGCTGAGGTCGTATGACCTCGTTGAGCAGAGCCGCGATCATTTCAATCCCTTTTTCGCTGCCCTGGCCTACGTGGCTGCCCGGATGGAAATTATAATAATTCCCCGGCAAATACTCCATTCTGTCCATATCGCCGGCCATAGCCATGTGGGCGAACTCTCTGGTCTTGGCCGTGGCGGAACATGGATTCAAGGTGTACGGCGCATGGGCCACCAGAGGACCAAAGCGGTGTTCCCTCAAAATATCCCGCAGCTTTCGCGCGTCGTCCGGGTCGATATCCTTCGCCTTTCCACCCCGGGGATTCCTTGTAAAAAAGGCAAAGGTATTTGCTTTGATGGAAAGCGCGGCCTTGCCCATAGCCTCAAAACCGCCTGTAGACGACAGGTGGCAGCCGATATAAAGCGGCTTTGCCCCGGTCAGCGCTTCGGCCACAGACTGGCGAAAGCGGTCCATGGTGAAGCCCAGTTCTGTGTCCAGGCCCAGTCCGCCCCAGAAGTGCTCCGGGTCCTGATGATCCGTGGCGACGCCCCTCTGAAAGCCTTCCCAGTGGCTGATGATCACGCCGTCTTCCAGCGGATCCAGGTCAAACCGTCTGCACAGATAAGCGAACAGTTCCACAGCCGCGTCCCAGGTGCGTCTGGCCACGGCTCTGGCTGTCTCCTGATCCGGGCAGGTGAATGTAAAATCGCTGTCATACTGCAGGTTTGCCGATTCGCACATTTCGACACCGATATAGTCGCCGTTGCCGGGACTGCCACAATGCCAGCCTCGGTGATTCCATGGCAGCGTCTGCCATACGCTGCCGTCCGTCCCGTCTATAAATGCGTGGACACAGGCCCGGTCGTAATTTTCATCATTCCATTCCCTGACAAAGGACACCGCGTCCTGCCGTGGACAGCCGACGGAATGCAGCATAAGGCCCTTTACCCTTATCTTCTCTCCCGCCGTAAAGCAGGGATGCTTCGTCAAATAGGATCGTATCAGTTTCATCTTCCCCTCCTAATGCACCGCCGGCCTGTTCCGCGCGGCGGATTCTTTTCCCATTATACTACTTTCCGCTAAAAAATCATAGTCAAACAGTTTTTTTGTGGTAAAATAGGGATAGAACACGAAGGAGGTCTTTCCATGCAGCATGAGATCACACAGCCCGCCCCGCTTCTCGACGAGAAGGGTCATCTGCGGGAACCCGGATTTGCCCGCCGGCTGCTGCCTGTCTACGACCGCGGCGCCATCAAAGCCCCCGGCTGGCGGATCAAAGAATGGGACTATTATTACATCGGCTGCGATCATTACGGCGTCGCGCTGACCATCGCGGATAATTCCTACATGGGGCTGGACAGCGTCACGCTGCTGGACTTCGACAAGCCCTGGGAGCATACGACAAGCCCCATGAGCTGGTTTACCTTCGGAAAGGTTGGTTTTCCAAGTTCATCGTCAAAAGGCAATGTATCTCACAGCGGCAAGAGCCACCACATTTCCTTTCAGAACGACGGCAAAACCCGCCGCCTGGAATTTGCCATGAAGGATTTCTGCGGCGGCAAACCCATCGAAGGCCGCATCGATCTGGCAGATCCTCAGGGAGAATCCATGGTCATCGCTACCCCTTTCGCGGAGAAACCGGATCACTTTTACTTTAACCAGAAGATCAACTGCATGGCCGCCAGCGGCGCGGTCTCCTTTGATGGCCGCGAATACACCTTTGATCCTTCTGACTCCTTCGCGGTGCTGGACTGGGGCAGAGGCGTATGGACCTACAGGAACACCTGGTACTGGGGCAGCGGGTCCGGACTGGCCGGCGGCGTGCCTTTCGGATTCAACATCGGTTACGGCTTCGGCGATACCTCGGCGGCCACGGAAAACGTGCTGTTCTACAACCACAAGGTCCACAAGCTGGATCAGGTTCAATTCCACATTCCGATGAAGCCGAAGAAGTTTCAATCCCGGGGCGGCTGCTGCACGGAAAGCGGCATCGTCGTAGACACCGCCGACATGATTGAGGACTATCTGTCGCCGTGGAAATTTACATCAAACGACGGCCGGTTCGACATGGATTTTCTGCCGGTCATAGACCGTCACGCGGATACCAACGCCTGGCTGATCCGCTCCAACCAGCATCAGGTCTTCGGCAGATTCAGCGGAAAAGCCGTGCTGGACGACGGAACTGTGATCGAAATCCGCGACTTTATGGGATTCGCGGAGAAAGTATATAATAAATGGTAGAAAGGGTTACTGGAATGGAAAACAAAGAAAAGCAGAAATTGATTCTCGCCGTGCTCAGCGGCGACGATTACGAGGACGCCATCAGCGCGCTGACCGAAAACGGTTTTTTCGTCACCGTGCTCAACTCCTCCGGCGGTTTCTTCCGCAGGAAAAACGTGACAGTCATGATCGGAACGGATTGCTCCAAGTGCGATCAGGTCCTGGAAATACTGAGGGAAAGCGCCGGCCTCCGGGAGCAGACCACCTATCAAAACCTGTCCGCCCCGGGCTGTGAGCAAATGGCCATGCTGCCTCCTATGGCGGTAAAGAAAAACGCCGGCGGCGTTACGGTGTTCATCATGGATCTGGACAGCATTGAGAAGCTGTAGTGGTGGGAGAGAAAGAAGGAGAGACAACGTTTAACAATATCATTAAGTCAAGACACTGCTAGGCGTCCTGACCCACAAGAACGAAAGAAGCAGAGTGTACAAGGTGTATGCTCTGTTTTTTTAGCAGTTGACATGTTTTTTGAATCATAGATCATGACATAAGGGAATATTTCTACAGCAAAAGAAATTGAGGAGTTATAGAGCGCCTTTAAATTGCACTCAAAAACTGCGCACCGCCATGAATCCATCGCTGGTGCGCAGTTTTTTATCCGTTAAAATGCTGTTCCATCAGATGATTGTCTCATTCAGATGATTGTCTCATCAAAAGCTACCGCCGCTCCACGATATTGGAGAAGACAACCTGGGTTTCTGTCTTTCCAAAGACCTGCAGCTTCCCCAGAAACTCGTCCAGCAGCGTAGTAGACGGGAATACGACCTGCATGATCATAGAATAAGGCCCCGTAATATGGTCACATTCCAAAACGCACTTCTGCTCTCTGATAAATTCGCAGAACCGCTTGCTGTCCTCCGGCTCTACGGTGATCATGATGAACGCTTTGATGCCGTAACCCAGCTTTTCCATGTTCAGCGCGGCGTGATATCCTTTGATATAGCCTTCCCTTTCCAGTTTCTCCATGCGGGAAGATACGGCAGGCGTCGTCAGAAACACCTCCGCTGACAGTTCCTTCAGAGGCGTGCGCGCGTTCTTTTTCAGCATGTTCAATATCTTTACATCGATTTCGTCTAAGTTTCTCATGGTGCCCCCATTCTTCAAATTCCCTATCAGTATACTACAAAAAAACCGATTTGTCAGCGTTTTTTCCGCCTTTCTCCCCAGCAAAAAATTCCTGCGGCCCCGTGTTCCGCTCCGCGCAGGCCCCGCATGAACCCGGGCAAATCCTGCGAGAATCAGCGCGGGCCCCATACGAGCCCCTCGCGGGCGCACCGCAAAAGGAGGCCTGCCGCCCTCTACTTTGGGACAGCAGCCCTCCTTTCACACAGATTATAGGACCGTTTATGTAAGAAAGAAATTATCGAGTCTCGTCGATGGCCTGCTTGATCTTCGCAGGCATCTGTCTGCATTCCTCCGTCGTGTTAGAAGCCGCGGAAACGCGGATACCGCGGCCCATAGGGATCGCGAAGATATTGAAATCCTGCAGCCGTTTTCCCGCTTCTTCCGCATGGTCGCAGGGAATGGTAATGAAGAATCCGGAATCGTACGGGCAGGCCGTCAGACCGGCCTCACCGGCGGCCTCCATGAATGCCCTGCCTCTTTCGGCCAGAACCTCCATCCAGCGGGTGCGCTCCGCGTCCACCTTATCCCGCAGTCCCTGATCGGCAAAGATGTTTGCCAGCACCGTCATAGCCGCCCGGTTTCCGTTGGACCAGGAAGCGCGGCACTCCACGCTCATGACGTCCTTGAACTCCTTTGCGATCTCAGCGCTGGAAGCCATGCAGAGCAGGGCGCCGCAGCGCATGCCGTACATGGTATAGCCCTTTGACGCGCTGAATGCGATCAGCGGCAGAATGTTTTCCGGCAGCCCCGCCAGCTTCGGCAGGAAAAATCTATATTCCTTCGGATCGCCGGCAAAATCAAGATAAGCGATATCCACCAAAAGGGCGATCTTCTTTTCCGGGAACTTCTTTACGATGGTCAAGAGGGCGTCCCAGTCCTCCTCAGTGAAGGTGTAGCCGGTGGGATTGTGAGCCGGCGTATTGACGATGATCAAAGTCTCATCTTGACCGGCCAGGATCTCCGTCAAAGCGGCCTCAAAGCCAGGGGCATTGAACTTGTCCTCCTCATCGAACAGCTGGTAGGTCGCCACCGATCTGCCCAGCTCGGAAGCGATCAGATTATATGGATTCCAGTGCCAGGCACTGGTCAGGATCTTGTCTCCAGGCACGGTATAGGCGGAAACGGCGTTTCGAATCGCCCCTGTGCCGCCCGGCGTATAACAGCTTTCTACGAAAACGCCTGCCGGTATTTCGCCTAAGAATACGGCTTCCTTCACTGCCTCCTGATAGGCCGGCAGTCCGGTAATCGGCGCGTACGCCGCGTAATCCTCCGGAGCCAGGCCGCGGATGCAGTCCATGACCGACTCCAGGACGACCAGTTTTCCGCCGTCGTCCAGCAGCACGCCGATGGTAGAGTCTATGACATTTTCCCTGCCGATCTCCGCGATCCTCTCCTTTGCCTTTGAGGATACGCCGAAAAGCTTGTCCGGCGCGCCGATGGTCGTTCTTCCGTTCTGTTGTGCGATGATCATAATATATATCTCCTTTTCTCTTATACCGGGTACGCTTTGTTGGCAAGATCGTATACGCCCGGATCTATCTTATTGGCTTTCGCGTCTCTGTTTCTGAAGAAGTCCATCGCCACCTTCGGGAACAGGGCGTAGGACAGCACGTCTTCATCTTTCTGGCTGAAAACCTTCACTTCTTCCCGCAGGGCGTCCAGCTCCGGCTCGAGCAGGTCCGCCGGACGGCAGGTAACCGGGGTGTCTCCTCCGATGGCAAGCCGCTGTACCTGGGGATCAAAGGGCTTTACGGTCCTGCCGTAATCCCCGTGGAGAATGGCCTTCGTCTCCTGGCTCATGACCTTGTACCGCTCGCCCATGAGCACGTTGAGCACCGCCTGGGTCCCTACGATCTGGGAGGACGGCGTCACCAGAGGCGGTTCGCCCAGGTCTTTTCTCACCCTCGGGATCTCCGCCAACACTTCGTAGAACCGGTCAGAGGCGTTTTGATCCTTCAGCTGGGATACCAGGTTGGACAGCATGCCGCCGGGCACCTGGTACAGCAGCGTCTTTACGTCGACGCCCAGAACCTTTGGGTCCATGAGGCCTGTGGCGATGGCCCGGTCTCTCTGCGGCCTGAAATAGTCCGCGATCTCTGCCAGCAGGGTCTGGTCCAGGCCTGTATCAAAAGGTGTTCCGGCGAAGGTCTCCACCATGACCTCGGTGGCCGGCTGGCTGGTACCCATGGCAAAAGGCGACATGGCCGTGTCTATGACGTCGCAGCCCGCTTCCACGCCCTTCACATAGGTGATCGGCGCGACGCCGCTGGTGCAGTGGCTGTGCAGCTGCAGAGGGATCTTCACCGTGTCTTTCAGGGCCGTGATCAGCCGCGACGCAGCTTCCGGAACCAGAATGCCCGCCATGTCTTTGACGCAGATGGAGTCCGCGCCCATGCTTTCCATGTCCGCGGCCAGCTTTGTCCAGTAGTCCAGCGTATAGGCCTCGCCGATGGTGTACGCCATGGCCAGCTGTACATCCGCGCCTTCTTTTTTCGCGGCTCTGACCGCCGTCTCCAGGTTGCGCAGGTCGTTGAACGCGTCAAAGATGCGCAGAATATCGATGCCGCCCGCTACGGACTTCTGTACGAAGTATTCCACCACGTCGTCGGCGTAGTGACGGTAGCCCAGCAGGTTCTGTCCCCTCAGGAGCATCTGCAGTCTGGTATTTTTGATTCTGGCGCGCAGAGTCCGCAGTCTGTCCCACGGGTCTTCGTCCAGAAAGCGGAGGCAGGCATCAAAGGTGGCTCCGCCCCAGCATTCAATAGAGTGGTATCCGACCTGGTCCATCTTCTCCAGGATCGGAATCATATCTTCTGTCCGCATGCGGGTCGCGATCAGCGACTGATGGGCGTCCCGCAGTACGGTTTCTGTAATCTTCAACTTCTTCTCACTCATAGCTTTATATTCTCCTCGTCTATATGCCGGTTACACGCCGAAGATGGCCATAAATACGCCTGCCGCCACAGCTGTTCCGATGACGCCTGCCACATTCGGACCCATGGCGTGCATCAGCAGGAAGTTGGTCGGGTCCTCCTCCGCGCCCACCTTCTGTGACACTCTGGCCGCCATTGGAACTGCCGATACACCGGCTGAACCGATGAGCGGGTTGATCTTTCCGCCGGACAGCCTGCACATCAGCTTTCCGAACAAAACCCCGGCCGCCGTGCCGAAGCAGAAAGCCAGAAAGCCCAAGATGACGATTTTGATGGTATCCCAGTTGAGAAAGGCTTCCGCGCTGGTGGTCGCTCCCACAGAGGTTCCCAGCAAGATGACCACGATGTACATCAGCGCGTTGGAGGCGGTCTCCGTCAGCTGGCGGACCACGCCGCTTTCTCTGAACAGATTCCCCAGCATCAGCATGCCTACAAGGGGCGTAGTGGAAGGCAGCAGCCCGCAGACTACGATGGTCACGACCACAGGGAACAGGATGCGCTCGCGCTTTGATACCGGGCGAAGCTGCTCCATTTTGATCGATCGCTCTTCCTTTGTGGTAAGGGCCCTCATGATCGGTCTCTGAATGATGGGCACCAGCGCCATATAGGAGTAGGCCGCCACCGCGATGGGACCCATGATCTCCGTCTGATGGAGCATCATGGCCAGGAATATAGATGTCGGGCCGTCAGCGCCGCCGATGATGGCGATGGCCGCTGCCGCCATGTCGTTAAAGTCCATGAGCATCGCCATGATATACGCGCCAAAGATTCCGAATTGTGCCGCCGCACCCAGGAGAAAGCTCTTTGGATTGGCGATGAGCGGCCCGAAGTCCGTCAACGCTCCTACGCCCAGAAAGATCAGAGATGGGAGGATAGTCCATTCATCCAGCATGAAGAAGTAATGGAGCAGCCCTCCCTCTTCCATGATCGGCGGGTAGATATTTACCAGCAGCATGCCGAAGGAAATCGGCAGAAGCAGCAGCGGTTCATACTGTTTGGCGATGGCCAGATACAGAAAGATACAGGCAACCCCCACCATGACCAGGTTTCCGATGGACAGGCTGGCAAAAGCCGTCTGCTGCGCTAGATTTTCCAGTGTGTTGATGATGTATTCCATAATGTCCTCTATGCGATCGTCGCCACAGTCTGGCCGGCTTCCACGCTGTCTCCCTCAGATACCTGGATAGCCGCTACTCTGCCGTCTGAAGGCATGACCACCGGAATTTCCATCTTCATGGCTTCCAAGATCACAAGGGTGTCTCCCTTCTTCAGCTCCGCGCCTTCGGCCGCGACGACCTTCCAGACCTTTCCTGCCGCCCCGCAGGCCACAGGCGTTCCGCCGGAGGCAGATGCCTTTGCTGCCTGTTTTGATGCCGGAGCCTGCTGCTGGGGCTGCGAGTTCCTCGCCGGCAGCTTTGATGACGCCTTTGATGGATTGGACGCTTTTGATGGATCGGACGCCTTTGACGTATCCGCCTCCGGCTGGCCGCTTTCCTTCTTTTCCACTTCCACTTCGTACTCTATACCGTTGACTCTGATGATGTAGGTTTCCATGTTCTTATCCTTTTCCTTATCCTTTCCGCCGCTTGATCGTCCGCACGATATACGGACACTCCTCCGCTTCCGCCGAAGCCGGGTCCACGCCCTTTGACGCCATGATGGCCGCCATGATTACAGCGGCCAGCTGCAGATCGTCCTGCAGGCTCTCTCCTGTTTCTTCAGAAGGAGGTTCAGCGGCCGCAGGCGTTTTCGCAGCTGCAGCCGCCCCTTCTCCTGTAGGAATGTATTTAAACAAATAGATGATTCCGCTGATCAGGATCAGCACCGTGAACACGATGCCCATACCCAGCAAAGTGTTGACCGCGGCCTTTGAAAAGATTTCACCGATTGTCATGTCAGTCCACCCCGCTGTCTAATACAGATTCGCAAAGGTCTCAAATGCCCCCGCGATATACTTTCTGGTCTCTTCCGGCCGGATCACCTTATCCACGTAGTCGTGCCGTGCCAACGCTCTGGCGCTGCTGTGGCTCTTCTCATAGTCTGCCGCCCTCTGCTCTATCAGGGCGGAATCCGCGTGGGGGTAGAGAATCTCCACGGCCTGTCTCGGATTGATCAGGTTCACGTTGGCGGTGTCCCACATGAAGACCAGGTCAGCCCCCAGCCCTTTGCTGTTCATGATGCTGTAGGCGCTTCCGTAGATCTCGCCTGTTATCAGGTTGACCTTCGGCATGGAGGCCCGCGTCAGAGCCTTTATCATCCGCCCCGCCGCCTTCGGCAGATAGATCTCCTGTTCTTCTGACGTATCAAAGCCCTCTGTGTCGGTCAGGGTCAGAATCGGGAAGGAGAATTTGTCGCAGATCTCGATGAAAGCCGCCGCCTTGTCAAAGCCCTCGGCGCTGATCCGGCGCAGGCCGTTTCTCGTCTTTTGATTGGCGACGGCGCCTACCACGATGCCGTCCAGCATGATGAAGCCGGTCACCATATCGGCTCCGCTGTCTCTTCTGGTTTCAAAGAAAAATCCGTCGTCGGAAATATCCTGGAGAATGGCTCTGCCGTCACCGGTCTTTTCGGCAATCCCAGGACAGAGACGGTTCAGATCGTCGCTGCAGGGCTTTTGCCGCGGTCTTCGGCTCGTGTTGGCCGGAAGCAGCGTATGGATCAAGGTTCTGATGGACTCCAGAATCTCGTCGCAGCTCATTCTGGCGTCGGTAAAGTCGGCCTGATCCACGATCTCGTCAAAGCTGCGGTCGATGGCGTTGCCCGGATTGAGGAACAGTCTACCGTTTTCTTTTTCCACAAAGACGAAATCCGCCATATTGGCCGCAATAGACATGCCGCCGCCGCATCTGCCTACTACCGCCATGATCTGCGGAATCAGGCCAGATGCCTGAGCCTGCAGCGCGTACAGCCTGGCGAATTTGTCCAGACTGTCCAGACCTTCTTCTATGCGGAAACCGTGGCAGTCCAAAAAGCCGATGATCGGCGCTTTGGTCTTCATGGCCATCTGATAGAGCCTATTGATCTTCTGACCGTGCATTTCGCCGTAGGTCCCGCCCAGGACCGCAACATCCTGGCTGAACACGTAGACCAGCTGGCCGTCTATGGTACCGTATCCGGTGATGACGCCGTCCGACGGCTTATCCTGCGTTCCCGGCGTGTAAAAATCGGTCAGTCTGGCCGTAACGGCCTCTCCGATCTCCATAAAACTGCCGTAGTCCAACAGCTGGCGGATCCTCTGCTCCGCCATGGTTACTTCTTTCTTTTCTGTCATGTATGCTCCCGCCTTACTTTTTGATTGGTTTCACGTTGCTGGTTATTCTTTGTTGATTATTTTCTTTGCTGTCTTTTCTCTGTCTCGATTTCTTTCGATCTCTTTCGATCTCTTTGCTGTTGATTTCTCTTTGCGGTTGATTTCTCTGTTGTTTTCTCCATTTTATCGGCGGGAAAAAATGATTTCAATGGCTCTGCCGCCTTTTGTAAAAAACAAAATTTTTTCCGGCGGCTGGATTTAAAATTTAAATTTTGAAGGGGTAAAAAATTTAAAAATTGTAACGCGGACCCTTTCATGGTATACTTAAAATAAGAAATACGTAGATAAAAGAGGAGTTCACCACGATGCAGATGGAAGAAAAACGCGGCCTGGCCTTCATATGCCAAAGCCGCGAAACAAAAGCAGCGCTGCAGGAGCAGCTGCGCAGATGCCTCCCGCTGGAGGCCCTCGCCGCCGTCACGGTCTGCCTGGCAGGAGAAGACGAGATTCCTGAAGACGCCCTGCCCTTTACAGCCCTTTCCCACGAGGAAACGGAAAACAGGCTGAAGGCCAAGACGGAGGAACTGGTCGAGAGCAACCGGCTTTCTGCCATTCTTCTGTCTGCAATCCACGAACTGAATCAAAGAAATGAAATCGCCAGCCGGAACCGCCTTTACTGGTTCCTCAGAGACAACGGCTGTCAGATATCCGAATACCGCCTGCGCACCCTGATTCCGCAGCTTACGGAGCAGGGCCTGGTCTCCTCCCGTCACGGTAAATACGGCCTGTCACTGACGGATAAGGGGCTCATGGTCCTGACCCGGCAGGGGCGGTAAAAAGGACTAAATACAAAATGCAGCGTAGAGCGGAACGGTCTTTTTCCCGTCCTCAAATCCAAAATTTTTAGCAGAAAGCTTAATGGCATACGCCGGATGAAAGGTCTGCATGTAAACATTCAAACTTTTTGCTTTCGTATTATCCGCCGACTTAACTTCAATAGGAATCAGTTGTCCCTCGCGTTGAATGACAAAATCAATTTCCGCACCGCGCGGCGATTCCCAGTAGTAGGTCGTGTAACCGTTTAAGGTAAGCTGCACATTAACATAATTCTCAGTCATTCCGCCTTTAAAGTCATTCAGCTCTTCGCCCATGTAGAGAATATCACTTGGCGTCAGCTCTTTCTTCGCGCATAGAAGGCCCAGATCCGATACATAGATTTTAAACGCGTCGATATCACGATAGTTTTCAAGGGGTTTCTTAATCTGCTCTGCCCGGTAAACCTGTGATACGATACCTGAAAGGCACAGCCATTCAATGGCATTTTCGAATTCAGCAGCTCTTCCTCCCTTTTTTATCAACTTATACTGGAATCGGGTATTCTTTTTTGAAAGCTGCACCGTAATATTGTTATAAGCAAGCCTGGTTTTTTTGATCTCGTTTAAATGATTGTATTTACTCATGTCGTTTAAATAACTCATGAGTATGGTATCCTGAGTATGACGGACAAGGGTGTAATCGCCTACTTCCATAAATTGCCTTACACATTCCGGCATGCCGCCAACAACAAGATATTGCCTATAGAGCTTCATGGCTTTATCATGTAATGCCAAAGGCAGCGGCCGGTCTGTTGTAAATGACGCCCTAATCTGCTCTACAAGCGCCGTTTCTCCAAGCGCTAACATGAATTCCTCCATATCCATGGGGTGCAGAGTTTTTATATCTACTTTCCCGACAGGAAAGGAAAATTTTTCCCGGTTCACCGCAACACCAAGTAAACTTCCTGCTACAATAATATGATATTCAGGTGCAAACTCGCAAAAATATTTCAAGCTTGCCAACGCTCTCTCGCATAGCTGTACTTCATCAAAGATGACCAGCGTTTTCTCCTTTAGAATCGTCTGCTTTGCAATATGCGATAAAACAGGAATTAAATACGCAGGACTAAGGTTTTCTTTGAACGTCTCATTCAGCCGGGGGTCCGTCTCAAAGTTGAAATAAGCCACATTTTCATAATTTGTGCGCCCAAACTCTAAAACCGTGTAAGTCTTTCCAACCTGCCTCGCACCTTGCAGGATAAGAGGTTTTCGATATTTACTTTTCTTCCAGTCTTTTAGGAATTCTTCAACTTTCCTATACATCCGATCACCTCATCAAAGTTATTTCATAGCATACCACACTTTCATGTTAAAATCAACATTTTTCTCGTTAAATTTAACACTAAAAACCGTCAATATATTTAAAAAATCACATCAAACTGCATGAATTCTATAGGTAATGCCCCTAAACCGAAACAGGGAGCAGCTAATTCCGCGCTGCTCCCTGTTTCGTATAATATTAAGTTACATCTCTTTAATCTCTTTTTTCAGCTGGTCAAATCTGTCGGTGATCTCCTTCGGCAGCCACTCGAATTTGTCGTAGAATTCCTGAATGCCGTCGATTTCACCCATCCACGCGTTCTTATCTACGCGAAGCAGCTTCTCCAGGGTTTCCTGGGAAATATCCAGACCGTGAACATCGATGTCTTCCGTCTTCGGCTCGAAGCCCAACGGCGTTTCCACAGCGCCTACGCTGCCTTCACAGCGGTTGAGCATCCACAAGATGACACGGAGGTTTTCTCCGAAGCCCGGCCACATGAACTCATCGTTCTCGTCCGTTCTGAACCAGTTAACGTGGAAGATCTGCGGCGGATTGGTCATCTTCTTGCCCATGTCGATCCAGTGCTGGAAGTACTCTGCCATGTTGTAACCGCAGAACGGCAGCATCGCCATCGGGTCGTGTCTCACCACGCCTACCTGCCCATTGGCAGCGGCCGTAGTTTCAGACGCCATGGCCGAGCCGATGAACACGCCGTGATCCCAGTTCTTTGCCTGATAAACCAGCGGTTCCGCCTTTGCTCTTCTGCCGCCAAAGATGATAGCGGAGATTGGAACGCCTTCGCCGGTGAAAAATTCATCTGCGATGGTCGGGCAGTTCTCTGCCGGCGCTGTAAATCTTGAATTCGGATGAGCGCCCTTTTCCTCGGAGGTCTTTCCGTTCCAAGGATTGCCCTGCCAGTCCTCTCCGTTTTCCGGCGGATTTTTGTCCAGCTTTTCCCACCATACCGTATTGTCGTCCAGGTTTCTGGCTACGTTGGTAAAGATGGTTCCTTTATGTGTAGTCCGAAGCGCGTTCGGATTTGATTTCTCATTGGTTCCCGGAGCTACGCCAAAGAAGCCGTTTTCCGGGTTGACAGCATAAAGTCTGCCGTCCTGGCCGATGCGCAGCCAGGATATGTCGTCTCCGATGGTGGAGATCTTGTATCCCTTTTCTTTGAAGTAATCAGGCGGCGTCAGCATCGCCAGATTGGTCTTTCCGCAGGCGCTTGGGAACGCGCCGCAGACATATTTGACTTCTCCCTGCGGATTCTCAATCTTCAGGATCAGCATATGCTCTGCCATCCATCCTTCCTGCTTGCCCAGGTAGGAACCGATCCGCAGCGCCAGGCACTTTTTGCCCAGCAATACATTTCCGCCGTACGCGGAGTTAATAGACCAAATGGTGTTATCCTCAGGGAAGTGAGCGATGTACTTCTCCTGCTCATTGATCTGCGCTTTTGAGTGGAGGCATCTTGTGAACTCTTCGCCCGCGTTGAGTCTTTCAATGACTTCCGCGCCGACATGGGTCATGATCGCCATGCTCAAAACCACATAGATAGAGTCAGTCAGCTCGATACCGATCTTGGCAAATTCTGTGCCCGGCACACCCATGGAAAACGGAATCGCGTACATGGTCCTTCCCTTCATGGAGCCGTCAAAGAGCTTACCCATTCTTTCGTACATTTCCTGCGGATCTACCCAGTTATTGGTCGGACCTGCATCTTCCTTTCTGCGGGTGCAGATCACCGTTCTCTTCTCATCTCTGGCTACATCCTTCGGATTCGTGCGGTAATACAGGCAGCCAGGAAGCTTTTCCTGATTCAGCTCGATCATTTCGCCGGTGGCGAGAGATATCTTTTTGATCTCCTCAAGCTGCTCCTTGCTGCCGTCGATCCAGACGACCTCGTCTGGTTTGGTCAATTCCGCCATCTCTTTTACCCAGTCCAATACGATCTGGTTTTTAACCTCTGTCATAAATTTTTCTCCTTTTCTCCTGTTTATAACACCGCCCTCCGGCTGCGGAAGCTTCAATGGCCGCAAAAGCCGCGGAAGGCAAGGCCGCTTCGGCGGAAGCAGTCTGTTAATTTATTATACATGTTTAATTCTATACCACTTTACAGCATTTGTCACGCAGTTATTTGACCATTTTTCTTTCAAAATCGACAAAAAACACCCACTTTTCTTTAAATTTTAAAGCCTTCCAAATTTTACATGAATCTGACCCGCAATTGGCTTGCAATTCCTGCCTCTGCAGGCAAGAAACTATTTCTCAAATTTCATAGGCGTGTACCTGATGCCGTCCGTCAATTGCTCTGTATCCGTATCCGCAAAACCCAATTTGTGATAGACCGGGACGGCGTATGGAGAAGAATTTACCGTGATAATTTCATTTTGACTGTTATCCAAAAGAAATTCCCACAGCTTTTTCCACACATTATCAAAAAAACGCGAATCCCCGCCAACCGGTCAAGGGGGGGCAGGCGAAACGTCTGTGCCGCTCTTGACAGGCCGACGGGGAGTTCTTTCAAATCTTCCCTCAAAGAAAAAATTATATGATCGATCCAGAGCTCTGCGCAGGATCACTCGAACTCTATCGTTCCAGGTGGTTTTCCTGTACAGTCGTACAGGACCCGGTTGACGTGTTCGACTTCGTTTACGATTCTGGTCGTCACGGTCTCGATCAGCTCCCAAGGCAGCTTTGCCGATTCGGCGGTCATAAAGTCGCTGGTAGTGACCGCCCGCAGGGCTACAGCATAATCATAGGTTCTGAAATCGCCCATGACGCCGACGGAACGCATATTGGTCAGCGCCGCGAAATACTGATTGATCTCCCGGTCCAGACCGGCCTTCGCGATCTCCTCACGATAGATATAGTCCGCGTCCTGCACCATCTTTACCTTCTCCTCGGTAACCTCGCCGATGATGCGGATACCCAGGCCAGGGCCAGGGAACGGCTGGCGGTATACCAGATATTCCGGAATACCCAGCTCCAGGCCGGCACGGCGCACTTCGTCCTTGAACAGCATGCGCAGCGGCTCAATGATCTCCTTGAAATCCACGTAGTCAGGCAGGCCGCCCACGTTGTGGTGGCTTTTGATCACTGCGGAATCGCCTAATCCCGATTCGATTACATCGGGATAAATGGTCCCCTGCACCAGATAGTCCACAGCGCCGATCTTCTTGGCCTCTTCCTCGAAGACGCGGATGAACTCCTCGCCGATGATCTTTCTCTTCGCTTCCGGCTCGGTAACGCCTTTCAGCTTATCGTAGAACCGCTGGCGGGCGTCCACACGGATAAAATTCAGGTCATACGCGCCGTCCGGTCCGAACACCGCTTCGACCTCTTCACTTTCGTTTTTACGCAGCAGTCCGTGATCTACGAAGACGCAGGTCAGCTGCTTGCCGATGGCCTTTGACATTAAGACTGCCGCGACGGAAGAGTCTACGCCGCCGGACAGGGCGCACAGCGCTTTGCCGCCGCCGACCTTGGCACGAATGTCTTTGATCGTGGTCTCAACAAAGGAATCCATCTTCCAATCTCCGCTGCAGCCGCACGGGCCGTAGACAAACGCGGAAAGCACCTCGGTCCCCTGCACGGAATGGGTCACCTCCGGATGGAACTGAACGGCGTAAAGCTTGTCCTCCGCGTTTTCCATGGCCGCTACCGGGCAGACCGGCGTGCTGGCCGTTACAGTAAAGCCTGCCGGCGCCTCTGAGATATAGTCGGTATGGCTCATCCACATGATCGTAGTGTCGTCCACATCTTTTAAAATACCATCTTTATTGCCGATGGATATCTCCGTCTTGCCGTATTCGCTGACCGGCGCGGTCTCCACAGTGCCGCCAAGGCTCCACGCCAGCAGCTGGGCGCCGTAGCAGATGCCCAGAATCGGAATTCCAGCGGAAAACAGAGCTTTGTCATAATGCGGCGAAGACATGTCGTAAACGCTGTTAGGTCCGCCCGTCAAAATGATGCCCTTGGGATTTTTCGCCTTGAGTTCGTCAAGAGGCATTGTATAAGGGTGTACTTCGCAGTAGACCCCCGCTTCCCGGACACGGCGGGCTATCAGCTGGTTGTACTGACCGCCGAAATCCAGAACGATAATCAGTTCTTTATTCATACTAGCTCCTTCTCTCCAAATGATGCTGCAAAAGCGCTGCCGCCGCAGTCATCGCGGTCGAGCAAAACCGGACTTTGCCGTCATTTTGCCCAGCCGAAAATCAAAATCAGGATTTGATCAGAAATTTTATCTGATCGCGTTCTGTGAGCTGTCTCTCAGAATTACATCGTGGGCGCCGCCTTCGACGATGGAAGTGGCGGATACCAGGGTCAGCTTGGCCTTTTTCTGCAGCTCTTTGATGGACAGCGCGCCGCAGTTGCACATGGTCGACTTGACCTTGGTCAGGGACAGGTTCACATTATCGTGAAGGGAACCTGCGTATGGCACGTAGGAATCCACACCCTCTTCAAACTTCATGCGCGGATCGCCGCCCAGGTCGTAACGCTGCCAGTTGCGGGCGCGGTTGGAACCCTCGCCCCAGTATTCCTTCACGTAGTTGCCGTTGATGTTCAGCTTGTTTGTCGGGGATTCATCGAATCTGGCAAAGTATCTGCCCAGCATGATGAAGTCTGCGCCCATGGCCAGCGCCAAAGTCATATGATGGTCGTATACGATGCCGCCGTCGGAGCAGATCGGCACGTAGATGCCGGTCCTTTCAAAGTATTCGTCTCTTGCCGCGGCAACCTCAATGGTCGCGGTAGCCTGTCCGCGGCCGATGCCCTTTTGTTCTCTGGTAATGCAGATGGAGCCGCCGCCGATGCCGATCTTGACAAAATCCGCGCCTGCGTCCGCCAGGAAGTTGAAGCCGTCTCTGTCGACTACGTTGCCCGCGCCGATCTTTACAGTATCTCCGTATCTCTCTCTGACCCATTTGATGGTGTCCTGCTGCCATTCGGAGTACCCTTCAGATGAATCCAGGCAGAGCACGTCGGCTCCTGCTTCGATCAAAGCCGGGATTCTCTCCTCGTAGTCGCGGGTGTTGACGCCTGCGCCGACCACGTATCTCTTGTGATCGTCCAGCAGCTCGTTGGGGTTGGACTTGTGTGTGTCGTAGTCCTTTCGGAAGACAAAGTGGGTCAGCCGCTGGTTCTCGTCGATGACCGGGAGAGCGTTGAGCTTGTTGTCCCACAGGATATCGTTGGCCTCGCTGAGGGAGCAGCCGTCTTTCGCGTAGATCAGCTTTTCAAAAGGCGTCATAAACTCGCTGATCCTGGTATCGGTGGACATTCTGCTGACACGATAGTCTCTGCTGGTGACCAGGCCGACGATCTTGCCCTCCGCGGTACCGTCCTCCGTAATGGCGATGGTGGAGTGGCCTGTGCGTGCTTTCAGCTCCAGCACATCTTCCAGGGTCTGGTCAGGTCTCAGGTTAGTGTCGCTCTTTACAAAGCCGGCCTTGTAGGACTTGACCTTTCTGACCATTTCTGCCTGCTTTTCGATGGTCTGAGATCCAAAGATAAAAGAAATTCCACCCTCTCTTGCAAGTGCAACTGCCATTTTGTCATCAGAAACGGCCTGCATGATCGCGGATACCAGTGGAATATTTGCGGACAGTGAAGGTTCTTCACCTTTCTTAAATTTTACAATCGGGGTCTTCAGGCTGACATTCTCAACTCTGCATTCTTTTGATGAGTAGCCTGGTACTAATAAGTACTCGTTAAAGGTTCTTGATGGTTCGTCAAAATAGTGGGCCATGTGGGCTTCTCCTTTCCTAAAATAATATTTTAAATCAAATTACTTACGAAAACGGGCGGCTTTTTCGCATATGGGCCGCCCCTGTGTTTCCAATTATTTTATACTATTTTGCGCCCTTTTGCAAGGGTGAATTACAACCTTTTCGGCGATTTGGACTAAATAAATTTTTAACAGGATCCCCGCAGGCTCTACAGCGGCAGAACGACCCAGTTGGCGCCATCCACATGCTCATCTCCATAGAAGGATTCGAAGTCGATGATGATTTCCGTTACATCTTCGTCCACTTTGATGACCAGATCCCCTGTAATAGATTTTCCGGCATCCAGATCAAATTCGTCCGCCAGCATCTCATCATAAAATGCGTCCATCATGTCCAGGTCGTCGTCTTCCTCTGGTCCGACGATGCCTCTGAATTCATAATTGCCAGAAGAGAAGGCCTCATCGGTCGTATTGGTCATAGTAACGTTTGCGACTACGAACTTCTTGCCGTCTCCGGCAGAGGTTCCATTGATCTCGTCTACCGTCTTATAATCGTTCACCTGCCAGGTCAAAAACGCGTTTTCCATCAGATCCCCTTTGCCGCCGACGGACAGCGCTCCGTACTGATATTTCTCATCCCACGCGGCTTTAACGTTCTGCGCCAGCTCCGTGAAGTTTTCGTTCTCCTCCGTGGCCGGAAAAGCCTCGCTGTTGGCCTGCATCGTGTCGCTGGTTCTGACCGCGCTCTCAGATCCGGAGCTGTCCTCCGTATCCCCGCCGCAGGCGGCAAGAGAGAAAGCCAAAGCCATGCACAGCGCCAGTATCACCAGTTTTCTTTTCTTCATATATTTCATCTCCTTATTTCGTCACGTTTTCTTATATCTTACCATCGTATCGTGAAGCTGTGGTCTAAAGCAAATGAGCGTTTTGTGAAGGAAAAGGCTGCCCAGCAGGACAGCCTCTTTTAATTCCATGAAATCAGACCCTCTTCACTATTTAGATTTGATCTTCTTTCTCGCGGACCAGTTGCCTTCTACAACGGTTCCGTCGTCCATGACTTTGACGGCCTTAACTCTGATGTAGTAAGTCTTGCCGGAAGTCCGGTTCGCCAAAGTAGTGTAAGTTCTCGTAAATTCATTATCGAGATGCTTGATCGTCTTAGTGTAGTACTTGCCGTTTCTGCCGTACTCTACGATGTACTTGGTAGCGCCCGGCTCTTTGTTGATCAGTACCTTGACCTGCTTCTTCGCAGGGCTGGACAGGGTAAAGGTCGGCTTCAGCGGCTTCACCGTCACGGTTACAACCTTTGTCGCAGGGTCATAGGCCTTGGTACCCACCGTTGCGATGGTGATGGTAGCCTTTCCGGCATCTACGATGGTCACTTCTCCGCTTGCGGAAACCTTGATCACGTCCTCGTTGCTGGAGGTGTAGGTAAATCCGGTAGCGTCGCTGTCGCTCTTCGCGTTGAGATTGAACGGCTTGCTGGTCGGTACGTACTTGGTATAAGCAGTCTGATCAGTGGTGATCGTGCTGTCCTTGCCTTTGATGGTGAACGTCGCGGTCTTGGTTCCGGCATACTTGCCCTTGCCGGTTACGATGACCTTGGCAGTGCCCGCATAGGTGTTGTCCTCGTAGGAAACAGTGTAATCGGTATCCTTTACCAGCGTCACAGTGCCGTCCTTCACGGTTACGGAAGGCGTCTTTGCTAATCCGTCGTAGTTTACGACTGGGGTGTCCACAGTTACATCCAGATCAGCGGCGGCCTTGCCGACGATGTTGAATTTCGCGGTCTTGGTGCCGGTCAGGTTGCCGGAGCCTGTTGCCGCTGCCGTCAGAGTCAGCGTCGCCTCTCCGATAGCAACATTGTTTGACAGGGAAACGGCATAGTCAGCGGAAGGTACGATGTAATCGCCCACCTTTACAGTAAAGGTCGGTGTAATCGCGGAACCGGTTGCCGTATACGCGTCTGGATCGAAGATAACTTCCGCGTTCTTCAGATCAGCCTTCGCGATGGTGAAGGTGATGGTCTTTTCACCGGCATAGGAGCCTGCGCCGATGGCCCTGATCGTCGCGGTGCCCGCGTTTACGTTGTTTTCATATTTTACCACATAGTCTGTGCCTTCCACCAGCGTCTTGTTTGCCAGTTCAAGTTTGATGCCTGGCTCCTTTGCGGTTCCGTCAAAGGTATAGGACGCGTTGAGTTCGTCTAAGTACAGGGCTGCCTGTGACAGATCCTTGTTCACTACGTTGTAGTTTACGGAGAAGCTTCCGGAGAAATTTCCCTTGAATGCAACTGTCGCGGCGTGGGTTCCAGCGCTGCTGTTGTCGCCGGCGGTTACATCAAAGTCCTTGCCTTCGGTCAGGGCTTTTCCATTCCATGTAACGGTTACGTTGGCGAGGGTCGTAACGCCTACGTTCTGAGTTGGAATGTCGATGACCGGCTTGTCCTCAGAAGTAAAGGCCTTTACTCCGATGGTGAAGGACGCGGCAGCAGTCCCCGCATAGTCTCCCTTTCCGGTCAGAACGACCTGCGGCTGAGGATCAGTCGCCGCGCCTGGTACATTGATGTTATTGGCATAGGTCACGTCGTAGCCCGTCGCAGGAACGACCTCATCGCCAATTTTTACGCTTTTGATCTCCGGCTTGATCTCATCGCCGGTATACGTATAAGATGTTTCTGCAAGCTCTACTACAGCTTTTGAAAGATCCTTCTTCTGTGTATCCGTTGTCGTACCGGCAGTTGTACCAGTACCAGTGCCTGTGCTCGTATCAGTGTCGGCTGCAAAGATCGCCGCCGGTACGCTGCAAAGCACCATCGCAACAGATAATACTAACGCCATTAGTTTTTTCATCTTTTTCTCTTTCCTTTCTATAAAGTTCCTGGATATATCGTATGACTGACGTCCATCCAATCGACCTTCTCTTTGCCCGCTCTCCTGGAACGGCCAGCATCAGGTCTCCCCTTCCATTACCATTAGCAGTCAGGGTAAAATTATTATATCACATTCGTGCTGAGTTGTCACCATACCAAATAATTCTTACCCAGACCCTCGCGGATTTCCGGACAGCCAGTCAGGGCGTCCCGCCATAAGGGGTCATCGCTGCCCCCGTTTTTGTCACCTAAAAAGCGCCAAGGGGCAGTACAGCGGGCAAAACTGCGCAGATAAGACCGGAACCCGCACAGCATCTCGCCATGCGGGTTCCCTTTGGATTTAGGATTTTATTTTATTATGAAAACTTATTGTGGGTCTCTCTTCAGGAAGGCGGTCATGCAGTGCACGGAGCCTCTGCCTTTGTTCAGCTCGGACAGATCCAGCACGTCTACGGTGATGCCTGCTTTTTCCATCAGTTCTACAGTTCTCGGCGCGCCTACGCTCATGACCACGTGGCCAGGCTCGATGGCGACAAAGTTGGTAGCATAGCAGTACTTTGTCTCCGTCAGGGACGGGGTCTCGATGATGCGGTAGCCCTTCTTCTTCAGCGCGTCGCAGACCATGTAAGGCACCTGGCACGCGTGGAGCACCACGGTGTCGTTGCTGGCGAAGTTGAGCAGCCCGTCCACGTGAGCGTGTCCGTAAGGGATCTGCATCGGAATGATCTCCGTAACACCCTGCCGTCTCAGCTCCGCTTCCATCTGGTCGTAACCGGACCGGTTGGCCCGGCTGGACAGGGACAAGATGACTGTATGTCTGTCCACCCACGCCGCGTTGGCTCCCTCAAAGATGCCGTCGCCCGCGATGGTCTTTACGATAGGAACGCCCAGCTCCGCAACACGCTTCGCCGTATAGCGCTCCTCGCCGCGGCGGGCCGGCATGGCCAGACGGGTGATGATAGCGCCTTCCGGCGTCATGAACAGGTGATCCCGCTCAAAGATGGCGTTAGGTCTGTCTGTTCTCTGGTCCTCTACGTAGTATACCTCCACGCCGTGGCTGCGGTAGTAGTCGGCCAGAAGATCGTGCTGCTGTCTGCACTTTTCCGGATCTACCGGCGCCCTGAAGCGGACTTCTCTGTAATCAAAGTTGTCCAGCTCCGCGCCCGGGCGATGCATCAAAACGGCTCTCAGCCGGTTGACCTCAGAGCTGCAGCCCCAGTCGCCGCCCCAATATTTGGTCATATCCTGCTCGATCGTGGTTTCCTCTGGAAACCATCTCTCTCCGTCGATGGCCTGAATATCAGGAAGAGGCACACCTGCCGCCAGGCATTCATCTAAATTGATAATCTCTTTGCTCATTTTCCATTCTCCTTTGATCAAAAGTTTCTCATTCTTTTCAACGAAATCTCAACTCATCGAAATCTCAACTCAACAAAGTCTCAATTCAGTGAACTCTTAACTCAATGAATTCTTAGCCCAACGAAATTTCGATTCAGATTTCACAAGTTTCGATTCAAAATTCAGTTCAATAGTTCAATAAAGTTCAATATCTTTCAGCGAAGCTTCAATGAAAGTATTCTTCAGCATCAGCTTACGCGTCCACACCGTCGATGGTCTTCACATGCCCATACTTCTTCACAGACAGCTTGTGCAGCACGAAAATAGTTCCAATCAGTACCGCTGCCGCAACGAACAGCATAGCAGGCGTTA
>CALLDR010000055.1 GCA_937997955.1 uncultured Emergencia sp.
ATCTTAAAATCAACTTTTTTGAAATTTAGGTACAACTACTCCCTTTGCTCCCTTATCGTACTGCCGCCATTTGACCCGGCAAAGGCCGTGACAAAGAAAAAAATCATCTGAAACAACCAAAAACGATAAAAAAGGTACAACTTTTCCCTTTTCAACAGGGACACTCCCTTTGCTGCCTGGAGTCGAGTTGTACCTGATTTTTATTTTTTCTTGATTTTGGTCGAAAACAGAGCCATAAGTTGTACCTAAAAATCAAAAAAACCTGTTTTCGGATAACCGCGGTTGGTCGAAGTCAAACCGCAGCCAGACCGCAGTCAGGCCGAAGTCAAACCGCAGTCGAATCGCGGCCAGATCGCAGTCAGATCGCAGCCAGCGAAGTTTTGAAAAGCTGCGCTGTCTGGCTCTTCCGCCGCGCTGGATCGAATGAGGCAGATAGGCCGAATGGATCAGATGAATCGGATCGTCCCGCATGGGCTAACCGGCCTATGAGTACTCTTTCTTCACCAGAGCCTTCAGGTCAAAAGGCAGCTCCTTAGCGTCCCGAACCTCCACATCGTAGGTGACGCCGTCAATGGTCAGCGTTCTCCCGTTGCGTCCAACATAGCCCTGCTCACCGATTATGACAAATCCGCCCTTGGAAAATTTTTCATTTCCGCTATCAATTTCCTTTTCTCCATCGTTCCCGGACGTCTCTTCCTGTTTTCCCTGAACTCCCTGCTCCTCCTGTTCCTTCTGCGCCGACCGAAGCGCGAAACCATACGTGCCTACGCCGTCATCAGTGCTGACGTATTCCAGATCGTCGCGGTTGATATATAATAGGTAGTAATCCATATGTTCGTTCCACTCTTCCCCCTTCTCCGTCTGAACCCACATGCAGACCTTGAAAGAACTGTCGCTGCCGTACTCCGAACGGGCAAATCCGCCGTCATCTGACGCTTCAAAAGCCTCCAGAAACGCCTCTGCCTCCGTTCCCAGATCCTCCCGGGTCAGACCCACTGAAAAAATGCCGCTGGTAGGATGATTGTTGATCCCCGGCATCATCACAAGCCCCATGAGCACGCACAGGACCACCGGCACGCATATCACAGCCGTCAGCCCCAGAAAACCCTTCATCCTGCTCCGAGCCTTCCTTTGATCGCCGATGACCGGCCCCGCCTCGCATCGAGCCCCATCGGCTCCGCACATAGGGCACACCTTCCATTCCCGCCGCAGCGGATAGCCGCAGACGCCGCAGTTTCTCCCCCGCCCGCTTCGCAGCAGGTACACCAGCGCTGCGACCACCACGATGGCCAGCAGCAGAACGCTCAATACCACCAGACTAAGCACGCTCATACTCATAAATCAAATCCCTCCTCTTTGATACGATCACCGACACGGCCAGAACACCGGCGGACACGATCACGCAGATCACCGCGAAAGCCGCAGCGGCAGCCCTGACCGATATCACACTGAGACAGCCCGCGCAGACTAACGCCGCGGCCAGATACAGCAGCGTCACGCCGTATATCCAGACCAGCCTGCGCCGCCGCTTCCTGCGCTGCCTCTCCGCCAGCAGCATCTCCTCCGTCACCGCCGGCGGCTGCCACCGCTCAAAATCCAGGCTATTCTTCATCTTTCATCATCTCCCTCAGTTTTCCGCGCGCCGCATTCAGCCGGGACTTCACCGTCCCCACCGGGATACCCAGCGCCGCGGCAGTCTCCCTTTGATCCAGACCGTTAAAATAGTAGAGGATCACCGTGATCCGCAGCTTTTCGTCCAGCGCCGCCACCGCCTCCGACAGCTCACTGTAGTCCCGCTTCACCTCCGCGCAGCCCTCCAGCGCCGCGTCCTTCTCCTGCGTGCTGCCGAAAAAATCATAGAACGGGCTTCGCTTCCGCCGCCTGTACAGGTCCCGGTACACGTTGACACAGATCCGCGAGATCCACGGTCCGAACTCCCGCGACGGGTCATACTGCGAAAACCGGTCCAGCGCCCGCAGCCACGTCTCCTGATACAGGTCCTCCGCCTCATCCCGGCGCCCCGTCAGATGCATGCACAACCCAAACAGCCTGCGCCCGTAAGCCTCTATGTACTTGTCCATCCGGTCAGCACCCCCTCTCATTAAGTCCTACGTTTTCGGCCCTCGAAAGGTTCATTTTTTTATCAAAGGGTGTCCGTCCAGCTGTATCAAAACGTCCGACTTTCCGGCCGGTGACAGGCCCCCAATCAAAAATTCCGCGCTACCTCCTGCAGTCCCAGGACAAATAGGGCGGAATTTTTCACCTATCCTTCTGTCTGTTTTTCTACTGTCGCTTAAAATCCATTGTAGTAGCTGTGACCCGTGGAGTAGCTGCCGCCGTATTGGAAAAACCCGTACACAGCTGAGATGGCCAGCACCACCAGGCAGATGACGACGATGACCGCGACGATGATGATCAGCGCCTTGGCCCAGGTCGGAAGCCCGGTCCTTTGAACTGCGCCATCATAGCTTTCCTGATAATAGGCCGCGCTGCCCTCGCCCCCTTTGATCGGGTAGTCCCTGCGGATGATCAGATAGATCACCAGGCCGATGAAGCTGGGCACCAGAGCGGCGACCAGGGCCCAAAGCAACGGACTGCAGTCCACCCTTTTGCTGGCGTCCCGATATACGCACACGCCGATGAGGATCGGCAGGGCGATGGAAAACAACAGAATCACCGGTATAAGTAAAATGATAAAGATACTGCTGAGAAAATACATCATCTCTCCCCTTTCTGACTGAGTTCTAAGTTCTATGAAAAGTATATCACATTTTGCCGCCGCTGCATATTCTATAATTGAAACTTTCTAATTGAAGCTTCCTAATTGAGGCATTTTATTGAAGCTTCCTTACGCAAACATCGATCCAAACTTTGAATTTGAAACCGAGGTGATAACCATGCCCATGGACACAAGAGAGCTCTTCGCCCGGCTGATCCAATGCGAAGCCGGCGGCGAAGGCACCGACGGTATGCAGGCGGTAGCCACCGTCATCATGAACCGGGCGACCATCGACTATGGGGAATTCTCGCGGGTGAGCCAGGGCGGAGACGTCCGCAGCATCATCACCCAGCCCGGCCAGTTCGTCTGCAACTTTCCACAAATTTGTTCTGCTCTCAACGGCCACTAATCCTCATCAGATCAGAAATTCCAATGTATCTTCAATTCCTTTTTTCCCCATTCTTCGCCGTTATAAACTTCAATATAATCTAGAAAAGTATCTACCATGTCACGAGTAAGGGTTTCACATTGCAGATAAAAATCCGCTTTTTCGCGGACCAGGCTCGCTAGCTGCTCCTGTTTCTTCCTCTTTAACTGCTCTTTTTCTTCTTCTAAAAGAATCTTATTTTCTATCACTTCTGCTTCCTTTTGAAGTTGATTCTGTCGTTCTCTGTAATTTTCCCACAGTTCCTTGAAGTCTTCTTTTGTTATAATTCCATCATTCATATCTTGATACAGCTTAATCCTGACATCTGCTATCTTCGCCAAATCTACCTTCTTATTATGTAAATCTGTCTCCAACGCAGCTCTCGAATCATCGTTTTTCAAATCTACATGCTCTACCAGATAATCAATGTCTTTCTCTTTAATCCATTCTGAGAAAATCTGTTTCAACTCTTTTAATACGGCATTTATCAGCATACTCTCTTCTACCGAAACACCAGAGCAAGCATCACCGCCATAGTTCGTTCTCATACTGCAACGATAATAATGTTTTTGACCGACGGTGGAATTAAAGCAGATCGAACCGCCGCAATTTCCACACATTAATTTCCCGGTAAAAAGATGCCCTTCTCCATTTATTCTAACCTTTGGGTAACTGTTTTTTACAGCTGTTGCAAGCTTAAACTCTTCCTTGCTGACAATAGGATCGTGGGTGTTTTCACAAATAATCCATTGCTCTCGCGGCAATTTAATAGAGGTTGGATTCTTATAGCTAACTGTACTTCTCCGATTCTGATATAGCCCACCTGTATATGTCTCATTTTTGAGAATCCAATTTATCGTGCTGTTTCTCCATAAAGTTTTCCCCCGATAACGCCCGCTCCTTCGTAAATTCTCGGTTCCCATAAAGTTTTCACCCAGAACTTCTCTTTTATATCTCGTAGGAGTCAAAACGCCTTCGTCATTTAAGACTTTGGCAATGCAGTTAAGGCTCATCCCCTTTATCCGCATTTCAAAAATCCGTCTTACAATTTCCGCTGCCGGCTCATCAATTATCAAGTGGCATCTATCTTTTGGATCCTTTTTATATCCATATATTGCACTGCTTGCAAGATACTTTCCTTGCTTTTTCCGAGTAATATATGCATTCCTCATGTTTGCTGATAAATCTTCCAAATACCACTCATTGAAAAGCCCATTTATCTGTCTGCTTTTTTTGTTCCCCTTAGCTTCAGTATCTGCTCCATCAAGCAAACTAACAAACCGAATGCCCCACTCCAGAAACTTATCATTAATATACCGTTCTACATGTACCATATCCCTGGTAAACCTGGACTGGTGCTTACACAGAACGATGTTAAATTTTCTCTGACTGGCATCATCTAGCAATCGATTATATTCCGGCCGATTCGCGTCTGCTCCAGAAAAATCATCATCTGAATAGATGTCGTAAACTTCCCACCCCCGCTGATACGCATAGTCCCGCAGCATCGCTTTCTGCGTCTGGATGCTTCGGCTATCCTCCGCTGGATTTATCTTGTTATGATCCTCATCGGATAGTCTACAGTAGATTGCCACCTTAGATCTTTCATTAGAATATGTCTGTTTCATTGCGTTCACCTCCGTATTCGCTATCACCAAAATACTTCAGTTTTCTCGTGCCTGCAAACATGCGATTTCCTCTCTTCGCAGACTTGACGCAATATCCTCCTCTATCAAAGCAACTAGTTTTGTCAACAGGATTGCTCTGATATTTTCCATATGCTCTGTTTTCACAACATAGGATACGGTACATTTACTCATTTTCATGAAATTCTCACCTCCCATTACCTATTCTACGGGATTGTAATTCGCTTCATGAGAGATTTAATCAATTTTACCGGACGGCTATCGGCTCATAGCTCCACGGGATTTCCACCCCCTATCTGCAAATAGGCTGCCCCCATTGCCTGCGGCGCTCTGCGCTCGGACTGTGGCTGAGCAGGAGTATCATGATCACAGTATCTGTCTTGGCAAAATCAGTTGCCAACTGATTTTCTCAGCTCAATGTTTCTCGCTGCTCCAACAAGAGGTCTCGGCGCATCGGCTGATATGCTTACGCTTGTGGCGATAATACTGATAATGTATCCGGCAAAATGTATTCTGTTTTCTAGGTTCAAGGCAGGCCTTCAGATTTTGAAATTACAGAAGGATTTTCAGCTTTTCTTTTGCATGTCTTAATGATTCTGCAACGGCGCTGATAGATACGTGTTCTACATTTGCAATTTCCTCGCAGGTCATGCCATCCAGATACATGAGGAGTCGCCTCTTTTGTATATCTGACAGCTTATCCAATTTACCGATCAGATTCTCGCAGTTTTCTTTTTCGATCAAAATGGTTTCTGGCGTGTTTTCATCACCAAAATACCTGCGGTCTTCAAAGGTAAAAGCATCCAGCGGAGCCTTATGATCACGATGCCGGCGATCATTTCTCTTTTCGCAGGCCCGATCAGCAAGGATAATGACAGCATATACTTCGTCAACCAGTATTTCTACTTTTTCCCCGTTGATGAATTGATATTCCAAAACTGTATCCATAACAATACAATCCTCCTTTATTAAAGTGAACAAAAATTAATAAAGAAGTTACATCATGGGTACTCAGCAATGTCTGGTTTCCAAATCGTGTACATCGCCGCATCTGCGCTTTCACTTTAAAAAGTTCAGCCCTACACAATAAGCCGTTTTCGTCTCTCTTTTCTAAAGGCATCAAAAAATCACATATTCTTCACACAAGAGAGTTATTGATCTTTGGTTAATATCAAGCATCAAATAAACTCGCTGTATACTTTTACAGTTTTTATTGTTTCTTGTTACGGCCCTCCTTTTTTACATTAAAAAATACACCCCTTGGTGCCAGCTTCATAGCCTAGGCTTCAATGGGTGTATTTTCTTTATTTTATCTGCTTTCACGCTGATGGTCTTGATCCACTTAGCCTGATGTGGTCGGCAATAAATAATTGTATCTCTTCCCCTATTGCTTTTCCTGGTTTAATACTGCTTTCTATAATCTTTTCTTATTTTCTCTGAGCCCTAAGTCTCAAACAACGCAACAGTATGTAAGTAAAGCACAGCCCTATTCCGACAGGCACACATTTGAACTCATAAAACAAGCTGCAATAGGTTGAGGAAAAGAATATACCTGAGTATATAACCTCGTCCTTTATTCTGCAATTGGCTCTAACATCGTTAACAGCATCCTTGACTGCTATATAGATTAAATATGCCGAAACTGTGGACATGGATGCAAGCCACATATTGTGCCTCTGGAAAAAATAGGCTGCTGGTAAAAGCATCGGCATAGACTCATCAGGACGTTGTAGGTAAACAATGTATATAGTAAGAGTCCAAAGGTATACAGACAACATAGTTAACAGATTTTCTCTAATGCTCTGCTTACCTTTGCTTTCAGATAACGTGTATTTTTCATTGCTTTTAAATAGTTTCATCTTCGATATCAATCCAAACAGTACCATTCAGTGCTCTTTTTTGTTTACGAGTATAGGAACCGAGTTTATAGTTATTTCCTGATAATCTTTCATAGACTTTTACTATAGTTTTCACATAGATATACTGTGAATCAGTCTTTGTCCATTGGTCATTTTTAGAATAGAAAAATGCAGACCCAAAGCCGAAGCCGGCATTTGCAATTTCCGCTGCTTCTAGCACACTCGCTCCTCTGCTTACCAATACTGCAGCAAACGCTGTTACAGACGCAACCATTCCGTATTCATAATTGTAAGAGCCCCTGAAAATATAGCCCTCACTGTCCTTGTCACCAACTGCAGCCAAGGTCCCTACCAAGTCGCCCCCAGAATAAAGGACAGGTACTAAATCTGAACTTTTCTTACATTCTTCGATTGTACCATCTGTACCATAGACAGGTGCGACAGTTAGAATCAATGAACTAATAAGTAACAAAATCAATCCTCTGCGATAAACTTTAAACATAGTAGTCTCTCCTTTCTTTAAACTCCGTTTTGTTTCGTTTAATAAGCGATCTACCAGAACACTTTTACAAAACTTATTGACACCAATAAGAATGCATATACATCGATTTAGTGTGTTCCTATACCGTATCCTTTTGAAAAACTCTTTTCATATCCTTATAGAATCACCCTCGTCCTGCATTATGATGTGCATTCCTGTTGCAATCATATTTTTGAATTAATATGAGTTATGGTTGCACTTATAACTAATACGTAAATATAAGCATTTTGTTACACCGTATTATTAATTTTGTTGATCTCTGTAATTTGTGTTATTTGCCAAACTAAATTCCGCAAAAAAACAGAGCTTACTTTGGCAAATAATTCTCGTCATACTTTAATGTTCCGTGCTACTTGCATGTAGATCTACTCTCAAGTTCTTCCAAGAAAAGATAAAACCTATCTATTGTTTCCTGAAAAAGCTTCTTGGGAGCTGCCAAGGATATACGCACCCAATAATCATTTTCCTCAGGCTCCGTCAACGCAAATCCTGATTCGGTGAATACTGCAATACCCGTTTTCCTAAGAAGCTCTGCGCAAAAATCAAGTTCGCCGATGTACCTACATGGTAATAATTTTATCAGATAGTTAAATCCGGTATCTAAACGAGTTTCTCCAATTAAAAAAGGCTTTAGCTTCTGGCTTACGTATTCCTTATTAACAGCAAACAGTTTTTCCTGCGCAAGCATTTCTCTCTTAAATCTTTCATATTCATTAAGGACGCGATGATCACAAAACTCCCTCACGTAATTCCTCATGCCCTGCGGACAAAGTACTGTTGATGTAAAGAATATATGTCTGAAGCTCCTTACAATTCTGTGACGTTCTTTTTCATCTTGTCCATATTGCTCACTGAGATATAAACAACGAAAAAGCATAATGATCCATACAGCAACCACAGGATAGTTAGGAGGATTCATAACCCCTTGTTGCTTTACCCAAGCAAATTGCATCAAATCATAATCACCCGCTAAATATCCCAGCCGGAAACCAGGGAGACTTTCAGTTTTAGAAAAAGAATTGACGACGGCGATATTTTCCAGCATTTGATATTTCAAAATATACGGTTCTGGAACAAAAACCTCTTTTTCGGAAAATACGACATTGCATACGCAGTCAAAAATACAATGAATTTTCTTATCGCATAATATCTGCACGATTCTGTCTAACTCCTCACATGTATATTGTTCTCCGGATGGATTACAGGGATAAGTAAATACAACGACATCAGGTTCGATTCTCTCTATATCCTTGATCAGTTCCTCTACTGTAGGCATATCACAATTCGGAAGAGTTGACCTGCTTTCATCCATCTGATAACCGTAGGCTTTCCCTAGTGATACATATAAAGGATAGGTTAATCCAACTAATAGCATTTTCTTTTTTCCAAGTGAATGAAAATAGGATACGGCAATTTCTGCGGCCTGACTTGCTCCAATTGTCATACAGATGTTAACATCTGCCTTGAGGAACATATCTCCTCTGGAATACAAAAAATTTTCATAAAGTCTGACGGCATTTTTCACGACCTGAACTCCATCCAAAGCCGTATATTGCTGATAAAGAAATCCCTCTGCCAACTCCTTCTGCATAGCTTCCATCAAGATTTCTGGAACCGGAAGGTGATTGACCCCAGATGAAAGCATCATATACTGTTCTTTAATCGGCAAAGAATATATTTCTGTATGAATTTTGAACTGTTCTGATAAGAACTTGTCCGGCTCGCATCGTTTTTTTATTCTCGTGTTCATTGTTCTCATTTGTCCTATCATATACGTCGAATAGTTTGGTTGCTAATCTGATACATATAATGTCCTATGTCCATTAGTGTTTTTCTATGTGTAATAACAAGAATCGTTTTGTTTTGTAATGATTTAATTGTATCAAAGATAAGGCGTTCTGTCTCTTCATCCAGCGCGGAAGTTGGCTCATCGAAGATCACGATTGGTGCATCCTTCAGCAGCGCCCTGGCTATCGCCAGTCGCTGACGCTGCCCACCCGACAGAATATATCCTCTGTCACCCAACTCTGTATCCAAACCATGAGGCATTTCCATAACTTCATGATACATACCTGCTTTTTTTAACGCATCAAAAATTTCCGAATCAGTATATTGGCTTTCTTCTTCTTGTAAATTATCTCTTATCGTTTCATTAAAGAAAAGATTATCCTGTGAAACCAAAGAGATATGCTTTCTTAGATAGTCAAGATCTGTATCTGCTATATCATGACCTCCGATAGCAATGGTCCCCTCAGTAGCCTCCCAAAGCCCCGTTATCAAATGGATCATCGTAGTTTTTCCCTGACCGCTTGCTCCAATGATGACATGTGTTTTTCCTGACTCAAATTCGATTTGAATCCGATCAAAAATCTGTTTTCCTGTAGGATAGAAAAAGCTCATATCATGAAATTCAATATCAAAGCTTTCAAACGTTGGTTTTTCTTTCCCATTATATGAATCTCGAGAGTGAAATACTTTATCAACTCTGCGCAGAGACGGCATGAGCTTATTCCCCTGGACACGGAGAGACGCGATAAGTCTTCCCGGCTCAATTAAGAAATCCGAATACTGTACGAAGGCTACCAAAACCCCAATCGTTCCCGTCCCATTAAATATTTTATATCCCTCATATGCCATGGCCACTGAAATAGAGAGGATAATGAACCCCTCCAGTGAACCATAGCTGACATGGGATAAAGTTACAATCTTCTTATAAGTCGAAGACAGTGCCTTCAGCATCTGCCCGTATTTTCGTTTGCACTTCCCTTTAATCCCGTGAGCAGCGATAAGCGCCGCATTTGATACAAATTCTTCTGTCAAAGCGTTTTCGTTAGCCATACCATCACGCAGGTCAGTATAGTAGTCATCTAATTTCCATTCTAAATTATTTTGAATCAGCAAAATGATCGGTAGAAATGCCAATAAAATCAACACCAAATCCCACTGCAGGTAAGCCAAGACAATTAGAATAGCCAGCGAATTGACCACATCTACAATGGTAATATATACCTGATAGGTAAAAGTTGATACCATCATACTGTCGTCTATGATCACTTCCATCATATCACCGGTTTTGTTCTTGATATAGAACTCACCTTTTTTTTCAAAAAAGCAATCCATAATAAGCTGTTCCAATTTTTTGCCATATTGAAACTCTCTCTTGCCAGTGTAAATGTTGATACATGCACGCAACACCGCTTTTGCAATATTAAGGATAAAGAACAGCAGCGCCAGCAAAAGAAACTGCGATAAATCTTCCGCCTCCACTAAGGTATCAATTACATATACGGTAACTAATGGCAATAGAAGTGTTGCTGCCGCATAAACTGCAAGCAACACTACATACCACCGCATAGGTTTATCGTATTCTTTTGCAATTTGATGGGTGCGTTTTAGCGCCTGTCCAAAAGTTCCGCTGCCACGTAATTTCATAATACAGTACTCTCTTTTCAGTATAAAGCGCAAGCAGTGTACAAATACAATTAAATTCATACACTGCTTGCTGCCATGCAATTACTTAAATGCTGTAAACTCTGCACTTATGTCTGCAGTTCGGTTGATTGGACGGACAAGTAGCCATCTTTCCATCAATTACAGCCGGCTCTACGATCATTCTCATGGCGATATCTCCTTTCTATAATTTTTTTGTATAATACAGATGTATTATTACCTTTTATTGCGCTGCGTCACATTTCAGCTTGATGTACTCCTCTAACTCATATTTCCAGTTTTCACAGACTGGTTCACCTATGGATCTACCATTGTACTGACAACCTCCCAAACAAATCGGGAGGATTTTACATTCCCGACACTTTTTAAAAGCAAATGGGGTCCATGTCATATACTTGCAGTAATTTGAATTCGGATTCTGGGTTATCTTGCTAAAATCCTCTAAATTAGATACATTCCCAACACTTTCTGTCTTGATGCCAATATCATTCCAACACTTGTATAGATATCCATCAGCATCAACGACATAGGAATAAAGATAGTCAGCGCCGCAATTCATACGATCAGGTACCGGATACTCCGTTGGCAACCTTCTTGCAAACAGTAGCTTTTCATAATTCACATATACTTCCGCAAAGTCTTCAGAACTTAAACAATTCTCGGCAAATTCTTTACTGCTGTCTGTATTAGCCTGCACGTGACCTAGATACAACTCCGTGCCCAGTCCTTTTTCCATCATCAGATCCAAAAGTGGTTCTAGTTCATGTTGAGTCGTCTTGTCCACATTGACACGAATTGCAACATCAATTCCATTTTCTTTCGCCAGAAGCGTATTCTCTATAATTCGGTCAAAAGTCGGCTCGTCGTTGCCATTTCTCAGCTTGCGCTTTTTATTATGTGATTCAGGTAATCCGTCTAAAGTAATCTGTGCAAAGGTAATCTTACATTTCTTCAGTTCCAGAATAGTTTCCTCATCCAACAAATATCCATTGGTAACAATCCGCGCCTCATACTCCACATGCTCTCTTTCGCAAATCTCTATTAGACGTTTTGACATGCTGTAGATGATCTTCTTTGCAAGAAGAGGTTCCCCACCAAACCAGCCGATATTAATACTTTGCTTGTCCTTTGCAAATGCTTCTGCCATAGATATAATCTTTTCCTGCAGATCCGCTGACATCACACCCTTCTGAGAACCTTCATAACAGTATGGACAGGCGAAATTGCAGGCCATAGTCGGCGCAATCACTAGCCCCAAACCATTTTTACTGTATTTGCTTAAGTTATAGTTCATCTCCAATTGTTGCAATTCATCAATAGAATCATCAACCAGGAAACCAACTCGCTTCATTTCATTCACAAGCTCACTTTCTTCTATCTCCGCACCATAACGTACTCTTTCCAATATGTCTAGTGCAGAATCGTCCAAAGCCGCTGTGGCAATAGTGCGACTGTTAAATAATAGGCATTGCCCATTATGCTCTACTGCGATATTATATTTTGATTCTTTCATGCTGTTCCCCT
>CALLDR010000056.1 GCA_937997955.1 uncultured Emergencia sp.
CTGTCTGGAGAGGCTTCGACAGACACGCCCAAGGAGTGGAGGCGCGTGTTCCAGAGGTTATGGGATTGACGATGGTTTTATTATATAGACGCTATAAAGAACCGTCAATGACGCATTTGTAAACACATAAGAACATTTCATTGACAAGAATACCTGCGACGGCTATAATGAGAACATCCCAAATTGGAGGAATACATCATGACAACAGGAATGAAACACTTGGCTGCGTATCAGGCAAATCTGCTGGACTACAATGCGGCAAAAGACCGTGAGTGCAATTATATTGGCAACCAGATTCGTGCTGCGCGAAAAAGCATGAAATTGAGCTTGGAGCAGCTCAGTCAGATCTTGATGGGATATGGCGTGGACATTGGGCGCGTTGCGGTGAACAAGTGGGAAAAGGGCATATCGATTCCAAGTGCGTATCAGCTTCTGGCCGTCTGTGCTGCGCTGCATCTGGAGGATGGCTTTGATTATTTTGTGAGCAATACAAAACGCCCCCTGCTGAACGCAGAGGGGCGTCGAAAAGTGAAAGAGTATCGGGAGGATCTGATTGCATCCGGGAAGTATCGGGAAGTACCGCCGGTGCTGGAGATCCGCTATCTGGATATGCCGGTCAGCGACCTGCCGGTATCCGCTGGTACAGGCGCATTTCTGGACGAGGGAAACTTCGAAATGGTCAGCTTTCCGGAGAGCAGCATCCCAGATGGTGCGGAATTTGGCGTTCGGGTGTCTGGCGACAGCATGGAGCCTGTCTATCATGACGGCCAGATCGTCTGGGTGCAGCAGTGTGAGACACTCCGTACCGGCGAAGTTGGTGTCATGATCTACGATGGGCAAGGCTACATTAAGGCATACGCCGAACAGGAACCGGACGATCCAGAAGCCTACCTTGGCAGTGACGGCGTGCGGCGGATGCAGCCGGTTATGGTGTCTTACAACAAGGCATATGCACCGAAGCCAGCTTCTCCGGAATTGGAGTTCCGAATTGTGGGGCGAGTCTTATAAGTCCTGTTTATTGGACAACGTTTGTGATATGATACTATCATCAAAAGTTTACCCTGCTTTTTTTGATAGGAGTGAAAGAGCATTGAATACGCACGCACGATTGGATGAATTATTACATGAGAGAAACATGACATTATATCAGCTATGTCAAAGCGGAAACATCCCCTACACGACGCTTCGCGTCTCTCGCTGCAGAGGCAGCCAGCTTTCTGTAGATACCATTGAGCAAATTTGCAGGGTGCTTGGAATCTCGATGGCCGAGTTCTTTACAACTTGCCGCAAAAGCAATTCAGCAAATGAAAGTATGAGGTAAGCTGTTCTTCAATAATGCGGATAAAAAGTCTTTGGACCACACTTATATGGGGGAACAGTGTGCTTTTTTACAGCTATTTGTTTGAAACACTCATTAACTTAGTTTCATAACAGGAACACCGCAAGATGATACATAAGATTCATCTTGCGGTGTTTCCTTTTATGGAAAGGGGAAAATAACGCAGTTAGGTGCGCACTTGTACACTATATTAAACTCGTACTTTTACTACGCACTTTCTTGTCGCAACGGGGATGCCGTCGACAGCGTGATTGGGCGCATGGGCATCATGTGGCCATAGAATAATAAAGCGATTATCGCCCAAAGACAAATACTCATATTTTCCAGTGTAAAACCAGATGTCACGCTCGGGATGTGCCTCAACTTCCGTTAAAGTTTCTCGCTTTGCAACCCCGATCAATTCGTGCCCTTCAATAAGATATTGAATGTCAAGGTATGTGTTATGAGCTTCTGCATTTGGTGTATTTTGCACGGTCATTCCGTGTGAGATATTTGCAAAAACATCATTGCCATCAATTTCATAACGGCCATCGGGTATCGTCGAAAAATCTGAGTTTACAAGAAAATCAAGTGCCTTTTGCAATCGCGCACTGATGCCATAATATAGATGACTGTTTGTAAGTGTATCATAAATCATAAAGTAAGACCTCGTTTATTTTAATAAAAACTGAAAACAATTTTCATTTAATATGATAATTGAAATTACTTATCTATGTAGTGTAGCATATAGATATGGAAATTGTCCTTGAGCAGGAAAGGTTGTTTTAAGGCAATATAACAACGAAATGGAGTAAGCATATGAATATTTTGAGCGAAATGAGTAGCATCTACTATGAGCTTACAATTTCTGAAAAGAGAATTGCCGAATATATTTTGGAACATACAGACGAAGTGCAAATGATGTCAATTAGCGAACTTGCGGAAGTCTGTCATGTTGGCGAAGCTACAATTACTCGTTTTTGCAAGCGTTTCCACTCACGTGGATATACCGCATTAAAAATTGAGCTTGTAAAATTGAGCAACCCGAGCTATGAGCCTTTTTCAGATAGACCGACATCTGAAACCACGACAACAACACCCACGAAACACCAAAATATAAGTGGAATATTATACAGTGAATACTCTTCCGCACTGAAACAAACTGCTGAATTGCTGAAAAAAGAGCACGTGATCCGCGCAGTAGAGGCGCTCAGTCAGGCAGAAATAGTCTACTGCATGGGTCAAGGTGGTTCTATGCTAATGGCAGAGGAAACAGCACATCTGTTTTCTTCCGTGAGTTCCAAGTTCTTTAGCATATATGATTCTCATTTACAGGTTTCAGCAGCAGCAACCATGACAGCTAAGGATGTATTATTCTTCATTTCTTATTCTGGATCAACGACTGAAATGGAGGATATTTTATCTCAAGCAAAGCAGAATGGTGCAACAATTATTATGCTGACAAGATTTTGCAAATCTCCTGGGGCAGAAAAATCGGATATTGTGCTGCAGTGCGGTTCAAACGAATCACCTCTGCAGCAAGGCTCGGTTGCCGCAAAGATTGCACAGTTTTATGTTCTGGATATTCTGTATCATGAGTATTGCAATAAAAACCCAGAAATATCTGAACAGAACAAAGAAAAAATTATGCGGGCATTAGCGAACCGCCATCAATAAGTGCTTCAGGCATATAAATGCAGCCACGCAGAAAAGAGAACCATACTTTCGCGAGAATGTGTGTGTACCACATTCTTTGAAAACGTGTATTGCTTTGTACAATCAAGTTCAGAGAAAAGATGCTCTATCGTTTTTGGCGGGCAAGTGTTATCCAAACCACCAGCGGAAAGCATGACTGGAACATTGATACGGTGTGCGTGAGAAAGAGTATCAACATAACCAAGTTGATTCCAAAACAGTGTGTGGTCGGTTTCTTCATAGGCTGGTTTTAGAATACTGTATGCCGGCCCTTCTAATTCAGTAGCCGGGAAATCGGTTAAAAAGGGAAGATCGGCACAAACACATCTGACTTTTCCGCCGAGAATTGAGGCAAGCAACAGGGAGCCGCCGCCACCTTGACTTGTTCCGAATAGGGACATCTGTGGAAGCACACCCGGCTGCTGTAATGCCCATCGAATTGCTAAAAGGCAATCCGAGAGCCAATCTGCATATCCACCCTTAAGTCCCCGGGCGGTACGGTCAAGAACCGGCCAGTTCCCATCTGGGAGTTGCATTTCAGGATGGATTTGATTTGGTTCAGCATATCCTAACGGAGAGATATGTAAAATATGAAATCCCTGATCGGCCAGTTGCGGATGCATACTAATAGACGAACCGTAACCCGGAAGATTGATTAGTAAGGGGGCTGGAGTTCGGATTGCGGGCTGCCAATAGCCATAAAATGTTTGGCGATTGTCACTTGCCGTAAATTTGACATATTTATTTACCAACGTGTTGGGGGAATTCCCAAAAGGAACAGTGATTGGACAATAATCCACAAATTCTGCATGAATCGCAACAGTCTCTGACTGCCTTAAGAGTTGCTCTGCCCACTGATCAACTTCTTCGTGGCTGGGATAAGCCTTACGCGCTTCCTGCAACATGACCGTCTGTAAATCCACGAGGTAGACCTCCTAAATACTTTTTTATTCATCCTAGCAGATTTTTAGGAAACTTTAAAGTAATACATACATCATTACTAGCATTTTTCAACCATAAATAAGATGTTATTGACAAGTTTGGAGGAATAACGATGCAGACAACAATTCCACAATCATTGTATTCAGCAATGCGATTCAACTTCTTATATGTTGATAAGTATACCTTTCACTCTGGATGGTTTTTCCCGGAAGATTATATCCCCTATTGTTTGCTCCGCTTTATTACCAGAGGCGAAGCTGTATTTAAAATCAACTCAGAGGAGATCGCAGTACACAAAAATGAGATCGTTTACATACCGGAAGGAGCGGTTATGTCGTGCTGGGCGCTGAGCGATAATGTTGAGTTTTATTCTATTCGTTTCTGTGTTACTGCGCGATTAAACGACAGCGATTTTCTCGGTGAATATTTTCATATCCCAACTGTTACGAAAAATGTACAGGAAAATGTTTTGACGTATTTTCAAGAAATCTATCAAAGCGCAACGAGTCAAAATCCGAGCAGACTGTTTCGGATTCGAGGAAATCTAGAATTGATCATTGCCTATTTAACACAATGCGCCAATGCAGAATGTGAAGGAGACGGCAGTTCACATGATCGTGAATTGCCAGATGTGCATAGCCTCGAGGCGATTCGCAGAAGAAATGCTAAGACACAGAATATCAATCGCGATCCCCGGATTCAAATTGTTGTAGACTACTTAACACCGCACCTTAATGAGCAATTTACAATACAATCTCTCAGCGAAATGGCGCAAGTCAGTCAAACATCATTCCGAAGACTATTTAAAGCGCATACCGGGAAATCACCAAGCGATTATATTCGAGAATTACGCATGACGTCCGCTGCAAGAATGTTATTGACAAGCAATCGGGAAGTTGCAGAAATTGGATATCGGGTCGGATTCAGCGACGCAAACTATTTTTCCCGCACCTTCCGGCAAGTATTTGGAGTTTCACCGCATCAATACCGCCGGATCTCACGCGGACAGGCGGTTCGTGCAGGGAAAGAATCACCCAAATTATGAGCGAATAATGCTATGATTGGTCATTTCATCCTCTACACAAAATGAAAATAATTTTCTATAATGAAGCCATAGCAATACCACCAAAAAAACATTGAGCAGAAAGGGAAAAATTATGAAAAAATACTTAGCGCTTCTTTTGGCAGCACTGATGCTTCTCAGTTGCTTGGCTGGTTGTAGCTCAGCAGATGATACGACAACCCCTCCAACTGAAACAACCCAGGACGCTCCGCAGACCACTGACAAAGAAGATGCCGCACCGGCAGAGCCTGTTGAAACAGCGGATGAGCTGGAGGGTGAGATCACGTTCTGGCACTCGTTCACGCAGGGTCCCAGACTTGAGCGGATTCAGGCGGCAGCCGATTCATTCATGGAAAAACACCCCAAGGTTAAGATCAACATTGAAACCTACTCCTGGGCAGACTTCTACACCAAGTGGACGACCGGCCTCGCCTCGGGCAACGTCCCCGACATGAGTACCGCGCAGGCCGGTCAGGTTGTCGAAATGATCAACGCCGACGCGATCATTCCGCTGGATGATATGATCGACGAAATTGGCCGCGACCGTTTCTATGAATCTCCGATTCAGGAAATGACCTATGATGGCAGCTGCTATGCAGTACCGATCTACTCTCATGCATTTGTGATGTGGTACCGCAAGGATCTGCTGGAAAAGTACAATCTTGATGTTCCCACGACTTGGGACGAGTTCAATGCGGCAGCGACGGCGATCACGCAGGGCGAGAACGGCGAAGTTTACGGCTGCTCTGTTCCGATGGGCACGAACGATATGTATGCAACGTGCTTCTTGGATGTCTGGGCTGGCAGCTGCGGCAAGTCCCTTCTGACAGAAGACCGCAAGGCAAACCTGACCGATCCGGATATTGTTGAAGGCATCAAGTTCTGGACGGATATGTATAAGACAAATTCTCCGGCAGACTCGATCAACTACAACACGCTCGATCAGGCGACGCTTTATTATCAGGGCAAAAACGCATTTGACTTCAACTCCGGTTTCCATATCAGTGGCGTTGAGGCAAACCGCCCCGATCTGATGGATTCCATCAGCTGCGCACCGATTCCCACCCGCAACGAAGGCGAGCAGCCGCAGTACATCGTCAATAATATGCCGATGGTTGTTTGGAAGAACTCTAAGCATCCTGAAATCTGCAAGGCATTCATCGAGTCTTTCTATGAGCCGGAAACTTATGTCCCGTTCCTGCACTCTGTTCCGGTTGGCATGCTTCCTGCTCTGAAGGAAATCACAAATGATCCAACGTTCCTTTCGGATCCGACGATTCAGAAGTATGAAGCCGAAATGCGTGTGATTAGCGATGCTCTGAGCCACGGCACTTATATTGGCATGGAATATGGCCCCTGCGTCGAGGCTGGCATCCTTGCAAACCAGCGTGTCGTCGAGAATATGTTCCAGGACATCGTCCTGAACGGCACATCTGTTGAAGACGCTGCGGCAGCCGCCAACAAACAGCTAAATGAGTTGTTTGAAGCAGCAGAATAAGATTTTATTGGGGTGACCCAGGAGGCGGGGGCTTCCCCCGCCTCCTTTATCTCTAGCGCAGCAAAGGAGGTCTGCAAAATTGTGAAAAGAAGGCGCACGCTATCATCAAAAGCAAGCAGTTGGCTGTTTATTCTTCCCGCGCTCACCGTGGTTATTTTACTCCTGCTATATCCCGTTACTTCCAGTATCTTCTATAGTCTGACAAACAAAAATCTCATTAAGCCTACTTATCGATTCCTCGGTCTTGATAATTATATTAAAACGTTGACTGATCCGGATTTCTGGACGGCCTTTTGGAACGACCTGAAATGGACCTTTTTCTCTCTGCTGGGGCAGTTAATAGTCGGTTTTACCGGCGCATTGGCGTTGAACCGAATCAAAAAAGGCTCTAGTATTTATCGTACAATCCTGATTATTCCCTGGGCGATTCCATCAATCGTTTTGGCGTTTTCCTGGAAGTGGATTTTGAACGGCGTTTACGGTTTTTTGCCGAATCTTCTGATCAAGCTCGGACTATGCTCAACCGCGCCGGAATTTTTGACTGGAAATCTGGCGTTTGCAACGCTGGTGTTCATCAATATCTGGTTCGGCTCGCCGCTGATCATGGTCAACATCCTGTCAGCGCTGCAAACCGTACCAAAAGATCAGTATGAAGCAGCTCAAATTGATGGTGCAAATACATTCCAGTCTTTCTGGCACATTACAGTTCCGCATATTCGTACTGTTGTGGGTTTGTTGGTCGTGCTTCGCACGATTTGGATTTTCAATAGCTTCGATATTATTTACTTGATCACCGGCGGCGGCCCGGCAAATAAAACACTGACCGTTCCGATTTATGCATATAACATTGGTTGGGGATTGAAGCAGCTTGGACGATCTTCAGCAGTTACCGTACTGTTGCTGCTCTTCCTGCTGATTGTGTGTGCGCAGTACTTTAGGCTTTTGAACAAGTGGGAGGAGGAGAAGTGATGCACAAGCGTAAACATTTTAGACGCGGTATCTTAGGCGACACGATCTCCTATACCTATTTGACAATTCTTGCGCTTTTGGCAGCGTTTCCGCTGTTTTGGATATTAGTATCTTCTGTAAAGAGCAAGGGCGAACTGACAGCGAATCCCACTGCGATTTTCCCTCAGGTCTTTTCGCTGGAGTATTATAAAATTGTTTTTGAGCAACTAAAGTTCGGCACAAATATTATGAACAGTGTTGTTGTTGCCGGAAGCACAACAATCATTGCTATTCTGATTTCTGCGCTTGGTGCATATGGTGTTGTTCGGTTCTTCCCGAGATTTGGAAAGATTATGACGAGGGTCCTGATCACGACATATATGTTCCCGCCCATCTTGCTTGCGATCCCATATTCGATCATTATGGGCAAAGCAGGGCTGATGAACAGCCGCGTTGGACTGATTATTGTGTATCTTTCGATTTCTGTCCCATATGCGATTTGGCTTTTGGTTGGATTCTTCCAAACAGTCCCGCTTGAAATTGAAGAAGCCGCATACATGGATGGTGCGAACAAGCTTCAAGTATTTAGTCGTGTTGTCTTGCCGATTGTCGCACCCGGTGTAGTTGCCGTGGCAATTTATACATTTATCAACGTATGGAATGAGTTCCTGTTCTCACTCATTTTGATCAACAGCCGCGACAAAATGACCGTTGCGGTTGGACTGAAATCACTCATGGGTCAAGAGGTGCTGGACTGGGGCGTTATGATGGCTGCATCCGCACTTGTCGTAATTCCTTCTGTAATTTTCTTCATGCTGATCCAGAAGCGCATTGCTGGCGGTTTGGCACAGGGCTCTATCAAATAAAAGGAGATATTGTTATGAAAACGATTGGATATGCAATTGTCGGTACGGGATATTTCGGTGCTGAACTTGGTCGCATTATGAAAGAGCAGGAGGGGGCAAAAATTGTTGCAGTTTATGACCCCGAAAATGCTGAGACTGTGGCAAAAGAGCTTGGCTGCGATGTCGAAACGGATTTGGATAAGCTCTGCTCGCGTGATGATGTCGACGCTGTGCTGGTAGCTTCGCCGAACTATCTGCACAAAGAGCCAGTTTTGACAGCAGCACGTCATAAGAAGCACGTCTTCTGTGAAAAGCCGATCGCGCTTTGCTATGCGGACTGCGACGAAATGGTACGCGCCTGCAAAGAAAACGGTGTGATCTTCATGGCAGGCCATGTCATGAACTTCTTCCGCGCGGTACGCCATACAAAGCAGCTGATCGCAGAGGGGAAAATCGGTCGTGTTCTCTATTGCCACTCTGCACGAAACGGCTGGGAAGAGCCGCAGCCGTCCATCAGCTGGAAGAAGATTCGCGCAAAATCCGGTGGTCACCTTTATCACCATATCCACGAACTGGACTGCATTCAGTTCCTGATGGGCCCGGCAACAGAGGTTACCATGACTGGCGGCAATGTTGCGCATAAGGGCGAGCAGTTTGGCGACGAGGACGATATGCTGTTCCTCCTGCTGGAATTTGGAAACGGTACCTACGCTGTCGTGGAATACGGCTCTGCCTTCCACTATCCGGAGCATTATGTGCTGATTCAGGGCACAAAAGGCTACATTAAAATTGATATGTGCAATGTCGGCATGACGGTTAAAACTGCAGATGGTGAAGAAGAGCATTATCTGGTTCATGAGACCCAGGAAGAAGACGATCAGAGGACTCAGATTTATCACAGCACAGAAATGGATGGTGCAATCCAGTACGGTCATCCGGGCAAAAAGCCGCCGCTGTGGCTGCACGGAATCATGAAGAATGAAATGAAGTTCTTCAATGGCATTATGCATGGCGATCCGGTTACTGACGAGTTCCGTCCGCTCCTGACCGGTGAAGCTGCACGCGCAGCAATTGCTTCTGCAGACGCGGCCACAAAGTCGCTTCGTGAAGACCGCAAAGTTAAGGTTTCTGAAATCACAGGATAGTTCCATTTTCTTTATAAAAATTATAAGCAAGTTCTGTTCATCAAACAAATATGTACAGAGTTATTAAAGAAAGAGGGCAAACAAATGAAACATACTTTGAAACGTCTATTTAGCGCATTTCTTGTATCGTGTCTCCTTTTGACTATGTTCCCGCTTTCGGTATTCGCTTCCAGCACAAATGGCAGCAGCATAATAGAAGTCTTATCAAGAGCAAGTAAAACCGGCTTCTATTATAATTTTGACGGCGATACTTCATTTGACGGAAGCCGTATCGTTTCGGGAACAGAACAGGATATTTCGCGCTTAAAAGCCAGCACTCAAGGAACAGTTATTGTTCGATATAGAAGTACGGCATCTACAAATCAAGTCCTATTTGCGGCGGGAAGCTCCACAGAGAAGGACAAATATGGCGCGGTTATGGTTAATAATGTTTCGGGGATGAAAATGCAACGAATTGATTTCCCAGGTGGAATGGTCGCAAATCTCCGTGGAACAACTACCGGGTCTGGCTGGCATACCTTTGTTTACAGTGTAGATGCTAGCGACCTTACAAATACACAAGCAAAATCTGTAACAAGCTTTGATGGGAGTACCACTACACAGTTTCCGAATTTCGCCTCGTGGTTCAATTATAATGCAGAGGTTAATGATATTCAGTTTTTGAATATTGGTGGTACATCTGGCGCGTTGGCAAACTCGAGTAATAATTCAAATTTTGTAGGAGATATTTCTTTTGTTGCGTTTCTTCCAGAATTTATGTCACAGCAAGAAGCGGCGGCAATCTCCGGAGCAGAATGGCCTATTGGTAATCCCTTGGTATTCTCAAAGCATGACTTGAACATTCAGAGTGACGATGATGCAGTCCAACTTAGTGATGACGTTCTTGAGACTCTAAATAGCGCTGATAACATTACCATATTGGTGAAGTACAAAAACACGACAAATGGACCTGGTTCACTTCTGAGTGTCAGCGATACAAGCAAAAACGATGCACATTTCCACTTGTATCAATCGGGCAACCGTGTTGGATTTGAATTTAGAAATTCTGATTCTCCTAAATATTCTGCTTACTGCACTACGTTCGGTTATGAAGACAATATCGTTGCGTTCAAGGCAGAAAGCGGCGTAGGTTACAAGTTATTTGCAAATGGTCAAAAAGGCGGAACGACAGCCAAAACAGGTGATGATTACCAATGGCTAGGCGATATTCCGAACTTGACGACTGGTTATATTGGGAAAATGGATCGGCTGATTAGTTCCAGCAGTTATCCATACACAGGTACAATTGATTATATCTATGTCTTCACGTCGGCACTTTCTGACGAACTGCTTCTTGAGCTGACAAGGCCAACGTCCAGGAATGTTTTTTACGAGGGCGATGCTACAAGCTCGACATTCTTCAGAATTCCGTATTTGCTGTACTCTTCAAAGGGAACCTTAGTTGCTGGTTCCGATACAAACTATGGCAGCACTGGCGATTCAGCAGAGAATATTGACTCTGCACTTAGAATCAAGCATCAGGCACTCAGCTATACAGCGAATGATGGTTGGGAAGATGCGATTACGCCAGATTGTCTGCATATGAGTGACTATGCAGATGAATACGGATACAAACAAGGCTCAGCCTCCTTTATTGATGGAGTCATCGTAGAAGATACTGAGTATACAGACAGAATTTTGCTGTTGATAGACGCCTTTGCTTGGAACGGCGGCGGTTTCCAATCACTTAATATCGATGCTTATGGACAAGCGCATGGTGGTGTCGCTCGGAGTATGCCATTCGGTGACGGCTTCTGCACCATTGCGGGGCATAAATATTTCCTGCTCTCCGATCAAAACGTGAAGTCTGGAAATGTTAATATGAACACCGTTCGCAGTCGCTTTAACTACGCTGCTGATATTTATGGCGAGAAGAACGCGGATGGCAGATATAACGTTTATCATTTGCTGGGTACACCGACGGAGTATTCTTCCGACGGAACGACAGTTGATGATAGCAATTTGTCGCTTGGTGAGCTTTCAGAATACAGTCTCGGTGAAAATTATGAACTGTACAAGGACGGTCAGCTTTTGCATGTTACGCAGCGCAGCTCGGACATACAGGCAGCTTCGCAGTCTGTGCCGATGAAAATTTTCTATGAAGACTCTGAACTGCAAGTTTACAATACCAGTTATATCATGCAGGTTTATTCAGACGATGATGGAGAAACGTGGCATACGGACAAGATTATTTCTGGCATGGTCAAGAGAGAAGAGTCTCGGTACTATCTGACTGGACCTGGACATGGCATTCAAATTCAGAATGGTGATCATGCTGGCAGACTGGTTGTTCCAATCTACTATCAGCTTACTGGAGGAAATGGTACGCTGACAAGTGGCGCACGAACGGAAGTTATTTATAGTGATGATGGTGGAAACACTTGGGCACACGGTGACTGCCTTCCTGGAACAGTCGGTCATGAATCTGTTGTTGTAGAACTTCCAAATGGCAATTTGCAGATTTTTATGCGAAATACCAGCGGCAGCGGGGGTAAGATTAAAACCGCGACAAGTCTTGATGGCGGCGAAACATGGATTGATGTTACATCGGGACTTGGCGATAATCTGGCCGGTACGAACAGCCAGTTGTCAGCACTTTCATATAGTGGAACGGTTGTCTCGAAAAAAGATGGACAAGCATATCCTGCAGTTTTGCTGTCAATGGCGTATAACACCTCCAGAACAGATGGGCGTATCTATGTCGGCTTGATCAAAGAAAATGGTCAATACGACAACGGGAGCACGAAGTACTCTATCGACTGGGAATACGTCTATCAGGTTACTGAGGCCAGTGCACTCTTTGCTTATAGTAGTCTAGTTGAACTTGGCGATGGACGAATTGGAATGATCTATGAAGCATCGCCGACCACTTCGTGGGCAGATGGTTTGCGGTATATGTACTATGAAGAATTTACCATGAGTGAACTCACTGCGAACTGACGATTTAAATGTTCAGCGGGCTCTCATTATGAGAGCCCGCTACCGCCTAAAAGGAGAATACACAATGGATGAAAAGTTAAAAAGATATCAGGGCATCTTCCCTGCGTTTTACGCTTGCTATGATGATACAGGCAGAGTATCAACTTCTCGAACAAAGTCGTTGGCTAAGTACCTGCTTGCCAAAGGCGTAACAGGTCTTTATGTTGGTGGTTCCTCTGGTGAATGCATCTACCAAAGTGTAGAAGAACGCAAGGCCATCCTCGAAGCCGTTATGGACGCTGTTGGCGGCAAGCTCGTCGTCATCGCGCACGTCGCCTGTAACAACACCGCCGACAGCTGCGAGCTGGCGCGGCACGCCGAAAGCCTCGGCGTTGACGCAATCGCCGCCATCCCGCCGATCTATTTCCATCTGCCGCCGTATGCCATCGCGGACTATTGGAATACGATCTCTGCGGCTGCGCCAAACACGGATTTTATCATCTATAACATCCCACAGCTTGCGGGTGTCGCGCTCAGCACGCAGCTTTTGCAGGAAATGGCTAAAAATCTGCGCGTCATCGGCGTTAAAAACTCGTCTATGCCGACGCAGGATATCCAGATGTGGCTTGATGCGACCGAGCGCGAGCTCGTCGTGTTCAACGGTCCGGACGAGCAGCTGATCTCTGGTCTTGCCATCGGCGCGACCGGCGGTATCGGCGGCACCTACGCCGTCATGCCTGAGCTCTATCTCAAAATTTACGAATGCTATCACGCCGGGCGCATGGAGCTGGCACGCGAAATTCAAAACGAATGCTGCCGCATCATTTATAAGATGTGCAGCTGCCACGGCAATCTCTACGCCGTCATGAAAGAGATTCTGCGCCGAGAGGGGATGGACGTCGGTACCGTGCGCGCACCGCTGCCGAATCTCATCGCAACCGACATGGACACCGTCGTCTGTGCGAAGCAGATGATCGAAGCGGCTGTCCAGAAATATGTAAAGGCATAAATCACAGACCTGTTTTTGAATTGTAGCAGGAGGTGCATATACATGAATGAAATGAGAAAACAGCAATTTGCCGAGGCGCATACTTGGGTACGCGCGGAATTGGATCGCTGCGTAAATTTTTGGCTGAAAAACGGCATGGATCCGGAATTCGGCGGCGTCTATACCTGCCTTGACCGAACCGGTAAAATCTATTCCACGGACAAGAGCGTCTGGATGCAGGGGCGGTGCGGCTGGATCTTTGCCCATCTGTGCACAGTCTACGGCACGAAGCCGGAATGGCTCGACGCCAGCCGCAGCTGCCTTGATTTTATGGAGCGTCACTGCTTTAATCACGCCGCAGGCGACCGTATGTATTTTACCGTTACAAAGGACGGTCAGCCGCTGCGGCAGCGCCGGTATTGCTTCTCCGAGGCGTTCTGCGCGATGGCGAACGCGGAATATTATGCCGTCACGGGCGACGAAAGCCGTCTTGCCCGCGCGCGGCAGATGGCAGACCTCTATTGGGATCTCAACCACGGCATGGAAGACCCGGTCGGCATGGAACCCAAAACCATTCCCGAAACGCGCAGCGGCCGCGCCTTCGGCATTCCGATGATCTATCTCAACGTCGCGCTCATCCTCATGCGCTGCGACCCGGAGCGCAAGGATGTTTACGCCGCGCGCGCGACGCAGTGCGTCGAGGAAATTTTCAAGTATTTTGTCAAGTTTGATCTCGGATGTACACTGGAAAATGTCGCTCCGGACGGCACGCCGCGCTTTGACTTCACCGACGGTCGTATTGTCAATCCCGGTCACGACATCGAGGGCGTGTGGTTCCTGCTGGAGTACGAAAAGCAGTTCGGCAAGCCTGAACTCATCGAAAAGGCGCAGACCATCTTCGACAACGCCATCCGCGCCGGTTGGGACGAGGAATACGGCGGACTTCTGTACTTCGTCGACGCCAAGGGTCTGCCGCCCGAGGCGTATGAGCACGATATGAAGCTCTGGTGGCCGCACAATGAAATCCTTATTTCCTCCATGATGCTCTACCGCGACACCGGAAACGAGCGGGATCTCGACTGGTTCTTCAAAACGCTCGATTACTGCCAAAAGCATTTCTCCGATCCGGCCTACGGCGAATGGTACGGCTATCTGCGCCGCGACGGGCTTCCTACCATGCCCTCCACCAAGGGCAGCACGTTCAAAGGACCGTTCCATCTGCCGCGCTGCCTCATGCAGCTCGACCAGATGATGACCGAGCTCGAGGCGCGCGCATGAACCGGAGGGAGGCAGTATGAACTATCTTGGAATCGATTACTCTGTTAAGAATATGCCCGCGCTCGATCCGGGGTTCATTCCCTTCGGCATCTGGGCGAAGGCGTATCTGCAAGAAGCGGATCGCCCGTTCCGGATCGCTGTCGAACGCGACCACGGCAAGATCACCGTCTATGAGACGCGCCTGCGCGGCGAAGCTTTCGCTGCCGCGAACATAAGATTTGC
>CALLDR010000057.1 GCA_937997955.1 uncultured Emergencia sp.
AATGGGGAAACCTGTCGAAACGTTCCCTATGGATGCGGCCTGTCTGACGCTCCCCTGGCAGTTGCAACGCTTCTGACGACGAGCGCTTCCGTCGGTTTCAGGAGTTTTAACAACGTCGGCGCTTCCTTCGATTGCAACGCTTCTGACGATGTCGACGCTCTCGGCGGGCTCAAAGATTTTAACGATGCCGCCGCCCCAGGCTTAGCGGTCTCAGCGCGCAAAAGACCGCCAGCTTCTATCTTTATTCATTATTCTCAATCGACAGCTTCCAACCCCTGCCCGATCTCCATCCGCCATCGCCGGCTTACAGCCTCCATCGGCCATTCCCCAAAAAAAAAAGCACAAAACACCAGAGCGGTTCAAGGCGCTGGTGTTTTGCTTGAGGTAATATGATTATCTGTAAAAGGATTTAGGAAAAATTATGCTGCTGAAGATGTGGGAGGCATGACCTTCGCTTCTCCCACAAGGACAGTTTCACCCTTCTGATTGGTGCAGACGGTATCCAGTACAATCCTGTTTTTGGTCTTGTCGATGGATTTTACCGATACCGTGGCGGTGATGGTGTCACCCGGATAGACCGGAGCCACAAACTTCAGGTTCTGCCCCAGGTAAACGGTGCCGGGTCCCGGCAGCTGCATGCCGATGACCGTGGAGATCAGTCCGGCGGACAGCATGCCGTGGCAGATCCGGCCGCCGAACTGAGACCCTTTGGAGTATTCTTCGTTGACATGGGCAGGATTGAAATCCCCCGTAATGCCGGCGAAGGTGTAGATGTCGTTGTCCAGAATAGTCTTTGAGAAATCCGCGCTTTGTCCGACGCGGAGATCGTTTATCGTGATTCCGTTCATTAGAATACCTTCCTTGTCAAACCTAAGATTTCACGCGCTTCATCAGGCGTAGCAGGTTCCAGGTTGTTGAGCTCCAGAAGCTTGACCGCGCGCTCGACCAGCTGGGCGTTGGACTCAGCCAGGACGCCTTTGTCCATGTAGAGATTGTCTTCCAGGCCGACTCTGATATGTCCGCCCATAGCGACAGACGCCATCATGATCGGAAGATGACCGGAGGAGATGCCGCAGGCCGCCCAGGTGGAGCCTTCCGGCATGATGCTCTTCAGATGGACCAGGTTTTCCACAGTGCTGGTCATGCCGCCCGCGCAGCCCAATACGATCTGATAGTGGCAAGGAGCCTTCAGCACGCCTTTTTTCATGTAGTAGATGGTGTTGTAGATCATGCCGGCGTCAAAGATTTCAATCTCCGGCTTTACGTTGCACTCCTGCAGGGCGTAACCCAGCTTTTCCAGGAATGCAGGCGGGTTCATGAACACCGTGCGGTTCTGCCAGTTCAGGGTTCCCGCATCAAAGGAGGCCAGCTCCGGCAGCAACTCGCGGATCGGCTGTATTCTCTCCTCGTCGCCGAAGTCCACGCTTCCGGAGGAGGTGATGTTGATGCATACATCGCAGTCCTTGTGGGCTCTGATCAGGCCGACGGCCTTTTTGTACAGCTCCAGATCTGTGGACGGTGTTCCGTCAGCGTTGCGCACGTGGATGTGGACCACGGCGGCGCCTGCCTTCCACGCCTTGTAGGCTTCCTCCGCGATATCCTCCGGGCTGTACGGAACGTACGGGCTCATATCCTTAGTCGGCCAGGAACCGCAGATCGCGGCGGTAATGACTCTTTTTCTTGATAAATCACTCATGTTTCTTTCTCCTTCCATGTTCTTCCCAATGGGTTTATATAGATGTGAAATTATTTTCTGTAAAGCTTATATTCAAAAGGAATTTCCTCGAAGAGCCGGATGTTTTCGATAGACAGCGGCAGCTCTTTGTTTTCGATGGCCGTGACGATCTCGACGACCTTGTCGTTGAACGGCGTGTCGATGCCGTACTTGTCGCCGGTCTGGCAGACATAACCGTTGATCATGTTGACCTCCGTCTTTCTCTCTTTTTCCAGATCCTGCAGCATGCTGGCCTTTGCTGTGCGCATGTCAGAGTACATGGTCAGGAACATCTCCTGGTCCTCGTTGAACATTTCCTGATCGGCCAGGTCAAGGGTATCCGGCTTCTGGTCGTGGAGCAAAAGAGGGAGCCTGTAGCCGGCGGCCTCGCAGCACTGCTTGACCTCTCTGCCCAGGTAGCTGAGGCACGCTCTGGAAACATCGTTGTCCAGGACGCCGCCGAAGGTGGTGCCGCAGGCGGCGGACATGCCGCTCATGCAGGCGTTGTTGATCAGCTTGCCCCATCTGGAATCCATGAGCTTGTCGGTTACCGCGGTAGGGCCCATATATCCCAGGGTTGCGGCTACAGTCTTGATCCTCTCAGTGATCTCTCCGTTGATCTCGCCGATCTCAAACAGGTGGTCGTTTCTGGAAAGGTCCTGGGTCAGCTCGGAGACGCCCGGCTCCACAAAGGTAGCACCCCAGAGAACCGTTCCGCCTACCGTTCTCTTTTCTCCGACGTACTCGGCTACGAAAGGCTCAGGCACGCCGTTCTGCAGGGTGCAGACGGTGCTGTTCTCACCCAGATGAGGAAGCAGGTTCGGCAGAACCTGGTCGTTGGCCGTCTGCTTTGTAAACAGGAATACGATGTCATAAATGCCCTCCATCTGCTCAGGCAGAATGGCCTTTACCGGGATCGTCTTGTCCACCATGCCCACGATATGGGCGCCTTTTTCGTTGAGAGCGTCCACATGGGCCTTATAGCTGTCGATCATCTCTACGTTACATCCGCCCTCTGTCATGTATGCGCCGAGGACTGTTCCCATCGCGCCACATCCTAATATTGCAACTTTCAATTTTTCATCCTCCCTTTTTTCTGATTGCTGTTAATTGCTGTTTGCAAAATACAAATGCAATAAGCGTGCCAATTTGATCGATTTTTTTAGTGACAGCTTTTTGGATATCTGATATACTGTGTTCAACAGAACGTAAATTTGTGTTCGGTGAGGAGGCGAAACAGTTGAAAGACACACAGTTTTTTGAGACGATGATGGACAACCTGGTAGACGGTATCTATGTCCTGGACGACAAAGGAAACTATATCTTTGTGAACAGCGCGTATTCCAAGATGCTGAATATGCCGAAGGATCTGCTGCTCAGCTACAATGTACACGATTTCCTGGACACGGGACAGATCGACATCTGCATCTCTGACATCGTATATAAAGATAAGAAGCAGGTGATCATGTTTCAGGACGTCGAGGATACCCAGGGATACGGCAGAAAGCCCATCCGTCAGATCGTCATATCCCGGCCCATTTTCAACGACAAAGGCGAGGTCAGCATGATCCTGGCCACCGTGCGGCCCCTGGACAAGCTTAACGACATCTATTATCGCGCCAGCCAGAACACAAGCCTGTCCTCCCTCCAGCTGCTCAGCCACGACGGCGCGGAGCGGGAGGACCATATGATCGCGGAAAGTGAGGAAATGAAGCGGATTCTCGAGGTGGCGTCTACGGTGGCCACGGTAGACACGTCGATTTTGATTACCGGAGAGTCGGGAACCGGTAAAGAGGTCGTCGCCCAGTATGTGCACCAGGCCAGTTCGAGAAGCAAGAAGAACCTGGTGGTCATCAACTGCGCGTCCCTTCCGGAGCACCTGCTGGAAGCGGAGCTGTTCGGCTACGAGAAGGGAGCCTTTACAGGGGCTTCGGCGGCGGGCAAAAAAGGACTCTTTGAGGAGGCGGACGGAAGCACGCTGTTCCTTGATGAGATCAATTCTATGCCTATCGACCTGCAGGGCAAGATCCTGCGGGCCATTGAAACGAAGACCATCCAGCGAGTCGGCTCCACCGTAAGCAAGAAGGTGGACTTCCGGGTTCTTTCCGCCACCAACGAGGATCTGGAAAAGCTGGTGGAGGTGAAGCGCTTCCGGGCGGACCTGTACTACCGGCTGGCGGTCGTTCCCATCCATCTTCCGCCCCTCCGCGAGAGAAAGGCGGATATTCTGCCTCTGGCCGAGTATTTCCTCAGCATGTTCTGCAGGAAGTATTCTAAGGACAAGGCTTTCACCGACCTGACCCGGCAGACCATGATGAACTACTGCTGGCCGGGCAACGTCCGGGAGCTGAAGAACTTCGTGGAGCGTTCTGTGGTCATGAGCATAGGGCGGAACATCGAGATCAAAGACGTCGCGTCCTTCATAGGAAGCGAGATCAGGACAAATCCGGCGGCCCGGGGCGAAATGGGGGCCGGTATGTTTACTCAGGCCTGGGACTCCCAGTTTGAGGAGATGCTCCAGCGAGGAGTTCCTCTGGAGGAATACATGGAACAGTGTGAGAAAGGCTATTTGAACTGCGCCTTTGAGAAATACCAGAACTCATATAAGGTGGC
>CALLDR010000058.1 GCA_937997955.1 uncultured Emergencia sp.
TTTACATTTTTTCTTAATTTAAGATACTATCTCAGTAAATATTATACCCCCCCCCCCGCATGTTTTTGGCAAGAAACATTTTCTTACAGTTATTCCTCAGATCTGCCCTCTGATCTGCCCTCTGATCGCTCCCAGGCCACCCTTAGACCGTCCCTGCGAATCGTCCATGCCTTTTCGCCTTTACCTTCATAAACTGCCGATATGCTTATGCTCTTGTCCGAGGTCTTGTCGGTCTTATCGGTCTTGGCGATCTTGACTCTTTCGATCCGTTCAAAGACGCCCTGCAAACGTGATGTAAATTTCGGCCATCATGCGTAGAATATTAAGTAAATATCATTTATATTATTGCAAAGATCATCTTTTGACGATAAAATATATTTACATATACAAAGGAGAACGTCAATATGAAAAGAAAGAACAGAAGACTAAAATACGCGCTTACCACGCTCCTCGCCCTCTGTCTGGCACTTACAGCCATTACTGGATCTGTATCAGCTGCCACAGGGGTAAACGTGGAGACCCCTACGCAAGAGCAGATCCGTGAGAGGTTCCAACAGATCTACGCGGATCACGACTTTAAAGTCACATACTCCCAGAAACCTGTCGTCACCGGTCCTGGCTATGTGGCAGGCGCCCTTTCCGATGAGACGCTGAACGGCGCGCTGGATATGCTCAACGGCATGCGCTACATCGCGGGCATCTCATCTGATGTAAAACTAGACGCCTACTATACCCAGTTGGCGCAGGCAGGCGCGTTGGTCAATGCCGCCAACGACGAAATGAGCCACAGTCCCAAGAAGCCATCTGGCATGGACGACGGCCTGTACCAGCTCGGCCTTAAAGGCTGCGGCAGCAGCAACCTTTACTGGAACGTGAGCAATTTCAAATCCGCCGTAGAAGGCTGGATCTCTGACGAACGCAACCGTTCAGGTTTCAATCAGGGACACAGAAGATGGTGTCTAAATCCGACCATGCAGTACACCGGGTTCGGCAAGGCAGGCGCTTACAGCGTCATGTACGCTTTTGATCATTCGATCGAACAGTCTTCGACCGTCGTTCCATGGCCTGCGCAGCAAATGCCTCTGGAATTTTTCAATCCAGACGTTGCCTGGAGCGTTTCCTTCGGACGGACGGTAAACGCGGGCAGCACCTCAGTTACACTGACAAGAACGCGGGACAACAAAGTCTGGAACTTCAGCAGCAGCGCGTCTGACGGCAAGTTTTTGGTAGAGAATTCTCGTTATGGTCAGCCTGGCTGCGTGATCTTTCTTCCGGAGGATGTGGAAATGTATTTGCCAGGTGACGTTTTCCACGTGCAGATCAAAGAAAACGGCAGCATTATAGCCGATTATGACGTCACCTTCTTCGAGCTGCAGCCTGTGGAGAAGATCACATTGAATTACACCACCCTCAAAATGGCGGAAGGCTCATCAAAGAAGCTCACAGCAAAAGTCTATCCCGCAAATGCTTCTGATACCGACGTTTACTGGGAATCCTCCAACTCAAAGGTGGTCAGCGTCTATGACGGATACCTGAACGCCGGCAAAAAGGGCTCCGCGGTGATCACGGCCAAGAATAAATACGGCAACGTCATAGCAACCTGTAAGGTAAACGTCCTTACATACAAAGACTACTACAAGCCGTCCAAGGCAACGATCAAATCCGTTTCTTCCAGCAAAGACCACAGCATCAAGGTTTCCTGGAAACAGGTGGACTGCACAGGCTATCAGATTCGGTATTCCACCAGTTCTTCCTTCAAGAACTACAAAACCGTCAAAGTCAGCAACAAAGCAACGCTGAACAAAACGATCAAAAGCCTGAAGAAAGGCAAAACCTACTATGTTAAAGTCCGCGCGTACAGATACCGCTATGGTGAGTATTTCTATGGCTCCTTCAGCAGTGTAAAAAAAGTGCGCTGCAAATAACTCGGTTTATAAAGCGTGTAAAACGTATAAAACCTGAAAAAAGGAGACTGTCCCAATGAATCTTTCATTGGGGCAATCTCCTTTTGTTCTATCATTACGCCTATTATGCCATTTTTATTATGTCGTTTATGCCCTTTCAGACTATGCTATGCCCGCTTCACTGCGGGCCAGCTTCTCTGCGCCAGCCAGGCTTCTCTGCGGCTCCCTATTTCCTCACCTCTGACATATAGGTGATCGTAAAGGTCCCGTTCTCTTCCATCAGCTTCATCAGCTGGTCGTACTGGGATCTGGCGTCGTCATCTTTTGCCAGCCCTGACAGGATCGAGAGCAGAGAGGTGGTCGGCTGATAGCTGATGGTCTGCACGTCGCAGTCGCCCAGCTCGAAGTCCTTCTTCATGTCGCTGACCACGTCGTCCAAGGTGCCGATCTCGTCGATGAGGCCGTTCTCCTTGGCCTGCTTCGCCGTATACACCCGGCCGTCGCCCAGCTTCTTCGCCTTGGCCTCAGACATATCGCGGCCCTCCATGACCACGCCGATGAACTGCTCATATGCCTCGTCTACCAGGCTTTGATAGATGTCCTTTTGTTCCTTTGTCAAAGGCTCCGTGGCGCTGCCCATGCCTTTGTTGGCGCCGGAGTTGATGGTGACCGTCGTCACGCCCATCTTTTCCAGGAAGCCCGAAATGTCGTAGATGGTCCCGATGGTCACGCCGATAGAGCCGGTCCAGCAGTTCCGGTTGGCGTAGATCCTGTCCGTTCCGGCGGAAATATAGTAGCCGCCGCTGGCAGCCATGGATTCCATGTAAGTGTAGACAGGCCGTCCGGTCTCTTCCTCGTACTCTTTGATCTTCAGATACAGCTCATCGATGGCATACACCGCCCCGCCCGGCGTGTCCACAGACAGGATCATGCCCTGGTTCAGCGGGTCGTCCTTCATCTGGTCGATCCTGGCCAGGAGCCAGGACTGGTTGTAAGTACTGCTGCTGTCGCTGTCGGAGCTCATGGTGCCGTGAACCTCCAGCACACCGATGTAGTCGCCGCTGAAATTGTAGTCCTCTGAAGACGTCACGCCCAGGGACTCGCGGATCAAATGGCTCGCGCCGGCGTTGCAGCCCACGCCTGCCAGGACCACCACCACGACGACGATCAAAAAGATAATCAGCCCTTTCTTCCATCCCTGCGGCCCGCGGCCCGGCTTTCCGGGTTTCTTCTTCTTATATATCGCGTCAGGATCGTAGGTGTAGCGCTGCGGCTCCCTCTGTTCCTCTTTTCTTTCCTCATTATTGTTGTCATAATTCATAGAAAAAATCTCCTTTGTATTTCATGGATTTATTGTACCATTTTTGCCGCCGTTTGTACACGGCAAACCAACAAAAGATCACACCGCCCGGAAGCGAAATCACGTCGGCGGGAAATTGCCTCTTGACAGTGTACTATTCGATATAGTACACTTAATACAGAAGGTGCGGCTTCATCATCAAAAGGAGCAGGGTCAAAAGCAACAAGATCAAAATCAGCAAGATCAAAAGCAGCCGCATCAAAAAAGCAGCATCGAAAGGAGGTATTCATGTTCCAGCTTGATTTAACCAGCCGCAAGTCCATCTATCAGCAGGTCGTGGACAACTTTGAGGAGCTGATCATGGCAGAGGCGCTCCCCGAAGGCAGCAAGCTGCCCTCGGTCCGTGAGCTGTCCAAGCGGCTGTCGGTCAACCCCAACACGGTCCAGAAGGCCTACCGCGAGCTGGAGCGGGCAGGCTTCGTTTACACGGCGTCCGGTCTGGGCACCTTTGTCTCCGAAAAGGCGAAGATCCAGCCTGACCCGGCGCGGATCGACGCCCTGCGCCAGGAGATCCGCGAGGCCTACAGCGCGCTGAAACACTCCGGCCTGTCGCCGGAAGAAGCAAAAACCATCGTATTAGAGATTCTTGAGGAGGACAACCATGATACAAGCAAAAAAACTGACAAAAGCCTTTGACGGCTTCCCTGCCCTGCGCGGCCTGGATCTGACCGTAGAACAGGGCTCGGTCTACGGCCTCATCGGCAGAAACGGCGCGGGGAAAACCACCCTGCTCCAGCTGCTTTGCGGCGTATACCGTCCTGACAGCGGACAGATCGCCTTTGACGGCGCACCGGTCTGGGAGAACCCGGAGATCAAAGCCAGAATCGCCGTCATCTCCGACCACCCCGCCTTTGCCCCGGGAGAGACCCTTTGTTCCATGGAAAAACACTACGGCAGGCTCTATTCCCGCTGGGATCGCGAGACCTTCGCCGCCGTCACGGGCAGCCTGGAGCTGGACATCAGAAAGCCCCTGCGCGGCTTTTCCAAAGGCATGAAGAAGCAGGCCGCTCTGGCCCTGGCTCTGGCGTCAAACCCGGATTTTCTTCTGATGGACGAGCCCATGGACGGCCTGGACCCTGTCGTCCGCAGACAGATACGCCAGATGCTCCTGGACGAAGTGGCCGAGCGGCAGGCCACCGTCCTCATCGCGTCTCACAACCTGCAGGAATTAGAGGGTATCTGCGACCACATCGGTCTGATCCGCGGCGGCGTCATGGCGGCGGAAAGCGACCTGGACGATCTGAAGAACAGCGTCTGCAAGGTCAAAGCGGCCTTCCGCGGCGGCTTTCCCGATCAGCTGGCGTCACGCCTCGACATCGTCCACCGGGAGAGCCTGGGCAGCCTGGAAACCCTCATCGTCAGAGGCGATGCGGACGACATCAAAAGATGTCTGGTGGAGGCCGAGCCCCTCGTCCTGGAGCTGCTGCCGCTGACACTGG
>CALLDR010000059.1 GCA_937997955.1 uncultured Emergencia sp.
TGGCTGAAAACGAAGATGGCGATGGGTACCAGCATCATCAGCACCGTCACGGCCAGCATCGCCATAAAGATGCCGCCGAAGAGGAAGGAGGACACGATTTCCATCATATCGGCAAAGAAAAACTTATTCTCATGTGCCGCGTCTGTGAAACCTATTTTCCCGGAAATTCCTGTAATCAGCGCCATGATGGGCAGCGCCACCCATACGATAGCCATCATCTTCGTGATGGAACGAAATTCATATTTTATCAGCTTACCTGTCATGAGACTCGCCTCCCTTCGCCGCGAATCTGTCCATTCCCGGATTCGCGTAGCCCATGTACGGGGTCATGCGGAAAGAATCGCGGAAGACCTCGTCGATGGACTTGCCCTCCTGCTCCTTGATGTCATCTACGCTCTGATGCCGGAAGATCTTTCCGTTCTGTATGAACACGACCTCGTCTAAAATCCGCTCGATGTCCGAGATCAAATGGGTGGAGATCACCACCGCGGCGTCCTCGCCGTAGTTGTTGATGATGGTCCCCAAGATGTACTCTCTCGCCGCCGGGTCTACGCCGGCAATAGGCTCATCCAGCAGATACAGTTGGGCGCGGCGGCTCATGACCAGGATCAGCTGCACCTTCTCCTTTGTTCCCTTTGACATGGTCTTCAGCCTGGTCCCCGGTTCAATACCCAAGGCCCTGCACATGTCCTCTGCCTTAGGCCGGTCGAAATCTGAATAGAAATCTGCGAACAGATCGAAAACGTCTTTCACCCGCATCCAGTCGGCAAAATAGGTCCGGTCCGGCAGATAGCTGATGATGGATTTTGTATATGGTCCCGGCCGGTGGCCGTCCACCAGCGCTTCTCCGTAAGTCGGCTGCAGCAGGCCGTTCAGGATCTTGATCAGCGTCGTCTTTCCGCTGCCGTTAGGTCCCAGAAGGCCCACCACCTTCCCCCTGCTGATCCGCAGGTCTACACCGTCCAGCGCTTTGCAGCCGGTATAGATCTTGGTCAGTCCCTTGCAATCGATTAAATAACTCATACTGTAATCCCTTCTTCCTTTACTTTCTCATTTAACATCTGTGCCGCCTCGCCGGGCAGGTAGCCCAGCGCCTTCATCTCTTCCAGATACTTCTGGATATTCTCTTCAGCCAGAGTTCTCTTCATCTGTCCGATCAGCTGCTGGTCGGCGGTCACCGTTCTTCCCGCCGTCCGATTGGTGATCAAAAGCCCTTCGCTTTCCAGCTCCGCCATAGCTCGCTGCATGGTGTTCCGATTGACGCCCGCCTCCTGCGCCAGCTGCCTGACTGTCGGAAAAACGCTGCCTTCGGGAAACTCGCCTGATACGATCGCGCGCATCATCTGCTTCTTCAGCTGCGGCCAGATAGACATGCTGTCATCCAAAACCCATTTCATTTCCGTTGCCCCCTTTCCTCCTCCACGACGTCCCGGGCGTCCCGCACATTCCGCGCATTCTGCGGCTCAAGGCGGTTTTCCGCCTATGCGCGCCCGCTTTTCGTTCGCACCGGATATTGTCTTATGCACCTAAGACAATATCACGTTTTCACAGCTTTGTCAAGAGGCTGCGCAAAAAAAAATAAGCGGGCATAATGCCAATGTCATTAAGTTAATTAGGAAAAAGTGTCAACTGAGATTGACAAGACCATACGGAGTTATCTTAAAATCAACTTTTTTGAAATTTAGGTACAACTACTCCCTTTGCGCCCTTGCCGTACTGCCGTCATTTGTACCGGCAAAGGCCATTGAAAAACAAAAAATTCATCTGAAACAACAAAAAACGATAAAAAAGGTACAACTTTTCCCTTTTCAACGGGGACACTCCCTTTGCTGCTGGGAGTCGAGTTGTACCTGATTTTTATTTTTTGTTGTTTTTGGTCGAAAACAGAGCCATAAGTTGTACCTAAAAATCAAAAAAACCTGTTTTCGGATAACTGCAGTCGGACCGCAGCCAGACGACCGCAATCAGACCGCAGCGAGCCGCAGCCAGACGACAGCAGCCAGGCCGCAGCCAGACGACCGCAATCAGACAGCAATCAGGCCGCAGCCAGACGGCCGCGACCAGCGACGCTTTGAAAAGCAAACGGCAGCAGGGCAGTGAAGCGAAGGCGCCGCTTTGCTGTTTCGCTATTTCGCCCCATCGCTGTTTCTGCCCTGTCTGTTTCTGTCTATTCTATGGATTTCAGCGACTCAGTCATGCTGATCCGATCCAGCTTATAATACATCGCCAGATTGACGATAAAGGCGAAGACGAAGGTCAGCACTACGGCCAGCACGTAGCTGAGCCAGCCGATACGCACATCGAAGTGAAGCAGATCCACCTGTATGTTGTCCATGACGAAGGCGTGAAGCCACTTTCCCAGCCCCAGTCCCACCAGGGCGCTGATGGCCGTCAGAAAAATATTCTCACGGAACACGTAGGACGACGTTTCCCCCGGATAGAAGCCCAGGACCTTTATGGTCGCGATCTCCCTGATCCGCTCCGTAATGTTGATATTGGTCAGATTGTACAGCACGATGAAGGCCAAAGCGCCCGCGCAGATGATCACCAGAGCGATAACGTAATCCAGGCTCTTCATCATATTGTCGATCCGGTTCCGCATGTCCTGGTTCACCGATACCGCCGCCACATGGCTCATATCCAGAACCTTGGCCGACGATCCGTAGACGGCTTCACTGTACGCGGAGGCATCATCTCCCGACGCCCCCGCCGCGTAGACCAGAGCGCTTTTGATCTCCGGCGCTTCTCCCCACTGGCTCGCGCAGGACGCGTCGGACACGTAGACGTAGTTATAGACGTAGTTCTCGCAGACCCCGCTGATGGTCAGGTTCATCTCTTTGCCGTCCTCGCTCCGCAAAGTCAGAGAGTCCCCCTTTGCCAGGCCGTAGTCGTCAGCCAGCTTCCGGCAGAGCACCGCCTCTCCCTCTCCAGGGTAAGCCAGCTTGCTGCCTTTAGCGTCCTTCAGGTTGACGAACCGATCAAAGCCTTCTCCGTCGGACGCGATCATGGTCACAGACTTGACGTTTTTCCCGGCGACCAGATCCACGGAGCTCTGATGCACGAACAGCACATCCTCCGTGCAGTCCTTGGCTTTTTCCAGGAAGGAAGCCTGCCGTTCCTCGTTCATGTCCTTATCAAAGGTGACACTGTAGTCGTAGACCTGTATCTCGTCAAACTGATAGTTGACCACGTTTTTCACCGAATCCCGAAGTCCCAGGCCGGTCAGCAGCAAAGCCGTACAGCCGCTGATGCCGACCACCATCATGAAGAACCGCTTTTTGTAGCGGAAGATGTTTCGGAAGGACACCTTGTAAAGGAATCCCAGCCGGTTCCAGATCACAGGAATCCGCTCCAGCAGGATCCGTTTGCCGTCCTTCGGCGCTTTCGGCCGGATCAGCTGGGCCGGAACCTCCCGGAACTCGCTGTAACAGGAGACCACAGTAGCGCCCATGGAACAGAGCAGAGATACGATCAGCGAGATCACAGCCAGCGGCACGTTGACGATGTAGTAGAGGTCCGCGCTGAAATCGTACATCATGCCGTAGGCCACCCAAATGACCTGCGGGAATATGTAGCAACAGGAGAAGAAGCCGATGACACAGCCGATCAGCGCCGCGCTGCCCGAATAGAACAGATATTTGCCGGCAATAGCGCCGTTGCTGTAGCCCAAGGCCTTCATGACGCCGATCTGGGTCCGCTGCTCGTCTACCATCCTGGTCATGGTGGTCATGCAGACCAGCGCCGCGATCAGGAAGAAGAAGATCGGAAACACTTTGGCGATGCTGTCCACGATGGCCGAGTCGCTTTCAAAGCAGGCGTAGCCCACGTTGGTATAGCGGTCCAGCACATAGGTGTCCGGCGTCTCGATATCGTCAATCTCCTCCTGAGCCTCCTTCAGCTCCTTACGCGCTTTTTTAAATTCCTTCTCTGCCTTGGCGAACTCCGCTTCCACCTCCGCCTTGGCCTCTTCATATTTCTCTATGCTGGCTGGCAGTTCCTGCTCGGCCCTGCTGATCTCGGCGCGGCCCGCTTCGATCTGGGCCAGACCGCTCTCGATCTGCGCCTTGCTCGCCGCCAGTTCCTTTTCCGTCTTGGTCAAAGCGGCTTCCGTCTGGGCGATCTCTTCCTCGCTCATGTACGCCTTCCCCGCCTCAAACTCCTGCCTTTTTTGGGCTGCCTGGGCGATGCCGGCCTCTACCTGCTGCAGAGACGCGTTCAGCTGCTTCTCGTTGGCGTCCAGATCCTTCTTTTTCTGGGCGATCTCCGCCCTGCCGTTTTGAATCTGCTGCCAGCTGTCGGCCAGCTGTGCCTCAGCGTCGGCCTTTTCCGCCTCGTATTCGGCATAATTGTCGTCGTATTCCTTCTGGCCGTCGGCCAGTTCCTTTTCCGCGTCCTCTACCAGCTTTTTGTAGCGTTTGTCCGCCCGCAGCTCCGCCGCCGCTTTGATGTCGTCCTCGGTCTCATCGATCAGGTCGTCATAGGCGTCGCTGTAGATCTGATAGTTCTGGTCCAGGCGCAAAAAGATCTCCGTATAGTAGTCCGTATCAAAGCCGCTGCTGTCCAGGTATGCGAAGCCTGCCACCTTGCCGTCTCCCAGGGCGGTAGAGCCCCGCTCAAAGTTGAGATAATACGGGGATACCACCGTGCCGGTGATGGTATATTCTCTGGATTTCAGCATATCCAGCGTGTCTTCGTCGTTGTTGTCGGTAATGGTGATGGTCCTTCCCACCGGGTCCTCTTCAAAGAGGCGGTAATCCACCACACATTCGTCCTCGGCCTCCGGCAGCCGTCCGCTCTTCAGTTCCAGGGTGTTGACCCCGTCCGTGACGGAATGGAGCTTGACCACCCGGTCCACCTCGTCTCCGTCAGCCCGGTACAGGGCGTCCACGCTGATGGAGCCTGCCGCCGCGGCCACGTGATCCTCGCCTGCCAGCGCTTTGACGTCGCTTTCCGTAAAACCCAGGGTGCTCATGATCTGGTAATCAAAAAACTGACTGTCCGCCAGGTAGTCGCTGGCCGTGGAGACCATAGCCTCCCTTGTGACCTTCAGCCCGGAGAAAAAGCCGACGCCCAAAGCCACGATAGCCATGATGGCAATATACCGGCCCAAGCTGGACCGTATCTCTCTAAATGTAGATTTCTTCAGCATATTGACCCCTTACCATTCGATCGTTTCTACCGGAACCGGCTGCTCGTTGATCTCCATGGCGCTGACCGCGCCGTTTTTGATGTGGATGACCCGGTCCGCCATGGCTGTCAGCGCCTGGTTATGGGTGATGATCACCACGGTCATGCCGTTCTTTCGGCTGGTATCCTGCAGCAGCTTCAGAATCGCCTTGCCCGTATTGTAGTCCAGCGCGCCCGTCGGTTCGTCGCAGAGCAGAAGCTTCGGATTCTTCGCCAGCGCCCTCGCGATAGCGACTCTCTGCTGCTCGCCGCCGGACAGCTGGGCCGGGAAATTGTTCTTTCTGTGGGACAGTCCTACCTCGTCCAGCACGGTGGAAGGGTCCAGCGGCTCCCTGCAGATCTGGGTAGCCAGGGACACGTTTTCCAGGGCGGTCAGGTTCTGTACCAGATTGTAGAACTGGAACACGAAGCCGATGTCGTACCGCCGGTAGCTGGTCAGCTGCTTTTTGTCGTAACGGGAGATCTCTTTTCCGTCCAGCATGACGCAGCCCTCAGTCAGGGTATCCATGCCGCCCAAAATGTTGAGCAGCGTGGTCTTGCCCGCTCCTGACGCGCCGACGATGACGCAGATCTCTCCTTTTTCTATCTCAAAGGTCGCGTCCCGCAGGGCCTCGATGGAAACCTCGCCCATGTGGTAGACCTTTTTCACTTGTTTAAACTCCACATATGCACTCATGCTCCGTGCCTCCTGTAAAATTGGTTGATAGTATATTTTATCACAGACCCTGTGTCCTCTCAAGGTCGTTATTGTGAAATTTCATGATTTTATAGATTGCTTTTTTTCTTTTTGATGTTACAATAGGGGCAGGACAGAATTTGTCGAAACCTGTTAAAAAGGGAGAAAGGGAACACCATATGAAAAAAGCAAAGCGAATCGGTATCCTTCTGCTGGCCGCGGCCGTACTCTGCGCCGCCTGCTTCTTCGCCGGAAAGGGCTTTGGCAGCGCCGGAGGAAACCGTCAGATGTCCGCCGTGGTCATAGAGAACAGCCTGGCGGAGGTCAGCGAACTGACCACCATGACCTATCACTATACCAACATGGCTGAATTTGAAAGCAGCAAGGACTTCTACGGCGTGAAGCTGCCGTTTACCACCAAGGGCTTCATCATCACCTATGACGGCCAGATCAAAGCCGGCATCGACCTGTCGGAGGCCAAAGCGGACGTCAGCGGCCGCAGGATCACCGTGACCCTGCCGGAAGCCCAGATCCTGTCCCACGAAATCGACGAGGACAGCATCGAGGTGTTCGATGAAAGCACCAGCATCTTCAATCCGCTGAAGGTAGAGGACTACAAGGCCTTCAGCAAGGACCAGAAGAAGACCATGGAAGCCAAGGCGGAAGAGAAGGGCCTGCTGGAAGAAGCCCATAAAAGCGCCGTCAAAAACGTCAAAGAGTTCCTCGGCCAGCTGGCGGGAGAGGACTACGAGATCGAGGTAAAGTAGCGTCTTTCCGGCCTTCCGCGGGACTTGCCCGCGGATATAACGGTCAGGTCAGCGGGTATAGCCAGCGGGTATCGTCAGCAGATATAGCCCGTGGGTATCGTTGGCGGGTATCGTCAACGGGTATGGTCAGCGGATATACCGGATAGCGGATATGGCAGATGGCAGATATACAGTAATGGATATTAGGAAACGGATATAGAAAGCGGATATAGAGGAAAACCCGTCAGTCGCATCATCTGACGGGTTCCCCCTTTTTTTGCATCTATTTCAATTTACCTTAACTGCTCACGAATCGTCACATATGTACGTATTCCTCCGCGATATTCAGCGCGTGATCTCCAATCCGCTCAAAGTCGGTGACCATCTCTGAAAAGATGATACCGGCCTCCGCGCTGCATGCCCCTTCTTTCATGCGCTGGATCTGCCCCTCGCGGAAAACTCTGCTCATATCGTCTATCTGCTGTTCTCTTTTCGCCACGGAAACCAGCATATCCTCATCTCCTCTGTCAGGCCGCTCCTGCAGCAGATGAAGGGTGTCCAATGCCAGATGCTTCATCGTCCGCACTTCCTTCATAGCCGCGCCGGAAAGGCGCACACATCCCTCGGTCACGGCACAGGCGTGGTCGGCGATATTCATGGCGTGATCCCCGATCCGTTCCAGATTCTCCACGATGCGGAAGTATCCGCTGACCTTGCGGGAATCTGAAGCCGACATTTCCAGGGGAATCACCTTCGCGATATATTTGGAAATCTCTTCGTCCAGATAATCCAGGTAAGCCTCCCTTCCGGCGATCACCTCGAAGCGCTCACAGGTGCCGCAAAGCACGTCGTCAAAGGCGTCTTTGATGTTTTCCTCTGTCATCTGCAGCATCCGCTCCACCTCACTGTTCAGCTGGCCGATAGATATGGACAGCTGGCCCATTTGATGGTTCTTTCTGCCGTCGATGGGTTCCAGGTACAACAGTCGGTGGGACTGGACGGCTTCTTCCTCGCCGTCCGGCAGTATCCGGACCGCGATCTTTGCCATCTGGCCGCCGAATGGCAGCAACACCAGTGTGGTCACCACATTGAATATGGTATGTACGTTGGCGATCTGCGCCGCCCCGTTGCCAGGCGTCAGCCCTTCCATCAAAGCGACGAAAGGCGTTGCCATGCAGATCAGGGTGAACAGAATCGTTCCAAAGATATTGAACATCAAATGAATGATGGTCGTTCGCTTAGCCTCCGCTTTTGTTCCAATGGCCGCCAGCACAGCGGTAATGCATGTCCCGATATTTTGTCCAAAGAGGACATACACTGCCTGCGGCAGCCCGATCAGCCCGCCGGTCGCCAGCGCCTGCAGAATGCCTACAGAGGCTGACGAGGACTGGATCAGCGCCGTGAATCCCGCCCCCACCAGGATTCCGATCACCGGATTATCAAAAGTCGTCACCGCCTGGGTAAACGCGGTGGAATCCTGCAGCGGCTCCATAGCCGTACTCATCATGTCCATGCCGATGAACAAAACTCCCAGCCCTGCAACAATCCCCCCGATATGCCGAAGCTGTTCTTTTTTGATGAATACCGCGAGCACCACGCCGACAAAGGCGATCAGCGGCGCCGCCGCGCTGATATCCAGAGCGATCAGCTGTCCAGTCACTGTCGTTCCGATATTGGCCCCCATGATAACCCCAACTGCCTGGGACAGGGACATCAGCCCTGCTGAGACAAAACCGACTACCATGACAGTAGTCGCCGATGAAGACTGGATCACGGCTGTTATACCGGCCCCGACCAGAACCCCTTTCACCCGGTTGGACGTCAGCCTCTCCAGAATGTTCTTCATCTTATTTCCCGCAGCTGCTTCCAGACCGCTGCTCATCATCTGCATACCATACAGAAAGAGCGCCAGTCCTCCAAGCAACATGAGGAAATCACTTGGCTGCATGCTTTCCCCTCCTTCTTCTGTCGTTTCCGCCCATCAGATGCGTCACCGTCCTCCTCGCTGCTCCACAGCCGAAGACGGTGTAGATCTTCTTATACGCATCCGCCTGGGAACCCCAATCACAACTGCCTGCACACACATACGCTTCACACACATCACATTTCTTCAACATCACTGTATCCTCCTTACACATACATCACTTAACACACTCTCACCTTAGCACAGAACTGTCCATTTGGCTATTGAACTTAAGTTTAAATTCGCTTCACCCTCATTTTTTCCGCTTTTTTCGCCTTTTATACACGAAATTCTCTTCGCTTAGACCCAAAGTATTAGTTTCCATTACAGGCCGCTCTGACAGGATTCGAGGCCGCGGTTTCAGGTCCGCAGACACGCTGTCCGGGGCAGGACGGCCAGGATTCAGGAGGCAGAGGCCGGGGCGGATTGCTGATTTCGGGTTCGTCTGCCTTTGGGCCGTCGCGTTCAGGTTCGGCCGGCTTAGAATGGTCGAGTTCAGGTTCGGCTGGCTTAGAACCGTTCGATTCTGGGATTACGGTTTGGCAAAACCGCCATTCTTCGCTGAAATGCCAAACCAATTGCCAAACTTTGAGGGTACAGTTTGGCAAAACCGCCATTCTTCGCTGAAATGCCAAACCAATTGCCAAACTTTGAGGGTACAGTTTGGCAAAACCGCCATTCTTCGCTGAAATGCCAAACCAATTGCCAAACTTTGA
>CALLDR010000060.1 GCA_937997955.1 uncultured Emergencia sp.
GTCGTGCCGTATGGTACACAAAGAGTGACAAAAAGTGGCGCAAGTCGCCAATGACTGCGAAGCTCCGCGAAAAAAGTAGTCCGAAGGTTTCATGCGTAGGCCCTGAGCGCGATACATCCTTTCGACAATCCTTCACGAAGCCTCGATATGCCTGCTCCCCCTGTATCATCACGAAGTTTTACCGCTTTTTTATTCATCTTCGTAATCAATTTGCGTATGCACCTTTTCTATATCAGGCTCCGGTTTGTCTGCAAACCGATACCGGCCCGGTCCTTTGCCCATCACTTTCTCAATAATTCCGGTTTGCCGCATTACAGACATGATATTTCTAGCCTTCGTTTTTGAACAGTTGAAACATTCCATCACATCAGATTGTTTGAATACATCATAGCCGATCTGCAAGTACACTTCTTCTATATTAGCAATATAGGTTTCAGTGATATTTGTATCCCGCAATATTCCCTTATATCTTTTCCAAGCATTGATCACTTTCTGCTCTTCATTGATCACTTTTTGCTCTTCATTGATCACTTTCTGCTCCTCATTGATCACTTTTCTATAGAATACCACACGGAACCCATCGCCAAATTCTTCAATCGCAGGCGCTTTCAACCCATATTCTCTGCAACTGTTTTGGATTCGACCCAAACCGGTTCCCCAGGCTTCAATCAGCTTCATATAGTGAAACGCTTCAGAAACAGCAGTATTTCTGCATTTCGATTTTCCGCTCAATGCAGCCTCCAAATCCAAGCCGCCATACAATCTGCCCGGCGACATGATTTCGACCCTGTCATCGTAAATGGATACCTGGATGCAAGAGTCGTCGAGATAAGAGCGATGGGTTACGGCATTTACGATGGCCTCCCGAACTGCACGCACCGGCAGCTCGTAAACATCGCGGCGTACAACATCGTTAATCTGCGCACTCATATTGATATGCCGGAGAATAAACTGATACGCTTCTTCAATCTGCTCGTAAATCGGCCCGCGGAACTCCTTTCGGTCGATGAATTCATCCCGAACAGTTCCTTTGAACAGGGCACATTGAATTTTCGCATGCTTCATCCGATTTACCGTCATCAAATTGAACGCATGCGTCGGAGCATAGTCTCTGCCTACCATGCATAAAAGTCCCATATCCTCTAGCTTTTCTATAGTCATATCCTGAATTTCCGCCTTCTCTTCTTCCGTTCTGCAGGCAGATACTGCAACCGCCTTCATTGACGTGCAAAGTTTCTTAGCTGAATGCTCATCATAAACCATGCCGATTTCCTGCATACTGTCATAGTAAAGATGCTGCCCTTCCAGCTCTAGCTCTTGAAGCATCCGCATATCTGCCGCACGGCTAGTTCCGTTAATACGAATATAGGCGGAAGTTTCTTTTCCCTCGGATTTCAGATAGTATGGTCGAAACCGCCCGGTGCCACATCGATGACGAGTACAGTCTTTCCTTCCAGAGTCTGTGCCGTAATATCCGGGATTATCTGCGGCACACACATCTGAAATCATATTGGAAATATCGTCAGACAGCTTAAAAGGGTTCGCATCTCCGATACCATATACAGTATTTGTGATATCCTCAACGCCCAGAATTACCTTTCCACCTGCACTGTTAGAGAACGCAATGATATCCTTCAGAAATCGTTCATGCTTCTTTGGGAGTTCTCATTTAAATTCAATACTCTTCCCCTCTCCAAAACAAGCCTTATCAACCATTTTACACCTCTCTGCTCCCAGCTGGTTTTCTCAAACATTCATAATTCATTATAGGCTTCAAGGCCGCCTTCACGCCATTATCTCCAAAATCCGGTCCACAATGGCCCGCGCCACCTCTTCCTTTCCCATCAGCTCCAGCTGATCCACATCGTCTTCGGTGATCAGCGTGACCAGATTGGTGTCCGTGCCGAAGCCGGCGCCGGCGTCCTTCAGGTTATTGGCGACGATCATGTCGGCGTTCTTCCTGTGCAGCTTTGCTCTGGAATTTTCCAGCATGTTCTCCGTCTCCATGGAAAACCCGCACAGGAACTGTCCTTCTCTCTTATGCTCTCCCAGATACTTGAGAATGTCCTGGGTCCGCTTCATGGCGATGGACAGGTCTCCGTCCTTCTTTTTCACTTTTTGATCGCTGACCACGGCCGGCGTGTAGTCGCTGACCGCCGCCGCTTTGATGATGATATCCTGCTCCGGGGCCCGCCCGGTTACAGCCTCAAACATATCGGCCGCGCTTTCCACCTCTACGATGTCCACAAACATCGGCGGCTCAGCCGTGGCTGAAGCCTTGACCAGAGTTACCTCCGCGCCGCGGAGCATGCACTCTCTGGCAAGGGCAAAGCCCATCTTGCCGCTGGAATGGTTGGTGATAAAGCGGACCGGGTCTATGGACTCCCTGGTGGCGCCCGCCGTAACCAAAACCTTCTTTCCCTTCAGGTCCTTTTCACAGGCGACAGCCCGCTCTATATAATGGAAGAGAACCTCCGGTTCCGGCATCTTTCCGCTGCCGGTGTCGCCGCAGGCAAGCCAGCCCGCCGCCGGCGCGATGACCTCGACGCCATAGCCGCGCAGCAGCCGCATATTGTCCTGGGTGACCGGATTTTCAAACATGGCCGTATTCATAGCCGGCGCTGCCAGCTTGGGGCACTTTGACGCCAGAAAGGTGGTCGTCAGCATGTCGTCCGCCAGGCCGTGAGCCAGCTTTGCCATGACGTTCGCCGTAGCCGGCGCTACCAGAAAGACGTCCGCCTTCTTCGCCAGGGCCACATGCTCCACGTTGTGTTGGAAGTTCCGATCAAAAGTATCTACAATGCATTTATTTCCTGTCAGCGTCTCGAAGGTGATGGGATTGATGAAGTTGCAGGCGTGCTCCGTCATGATGACGTGGACCTCTGCTCCCTCCTTAACCAGCCGGCTGGCAAGGGACGCGGTCTTGTAGGCCGCGATGCCGCCGCTGACACCCAGGAGAACGGTTTTGTTCTTCAGCATGGTTTTCTCCTTAAAATGTTTTTTCTTATTTAGTATACGTCATTCCCTGAGAAAACACAAGAGAAAAGCAAACAGCCAGCCGCGGTTTAATCCGCCGGCGCGGCAAGCTCTTTGATCTTTTCAAGCAACGGCAATCGCCGGTTGACGATATTGACAAATTTTCCGACGACAAAGGCCGCGATCACCGTACCGGCGCCGACGCCATTGAGGCGACCAAAGAAAACGAGGGACAAAACCGCCGATGTGGCCATCAGGGAAATATCAAACCACATCTTTACCGTGCCGAATCGGATCTTCGTGGTCTGAGCGATGGCTCTGACGATGCCTTCCCCCGGCACAGCGATCACGCCGGGCGCCACTTCGACGCTGACGCCTACAGACATGATCATGCAGCCTGCCAGCAGGCTCACCAGCCTTACGGCAAGTGTTTCCGGCTGAAATGGCTCCAGAACCGCCATGCAGACATCGATCAAAGCGCTGAAGAGAAAATTGGCGGCGATCTGCAGAAACTGTACCGGATGAAAATCCTTTCTCAGCAAAATGATCTCACCCAGGATAAACAGCATGTTCATGACAAAGGTGGTCATGCCGAAGCTGACAGACGGCAGATACAGGCTTACCACATACGGCACGCTGGAGATCGGCGAAGTTCCCAGCGCGCTTTTGGTGATAAACGAAATGCCGAAGGCATTGATGGCAACCCCCGCGGCAAACCACCCGTAGCGCAGGGACAGGTTCTTCCAGTCTCTCATGCGCCGCCTCCTTCCAGATTTTCGATCATCTGCTTCAGGAGCCGGAAGATCAGTTCCCGCTCTTCTTGAGAGATGCCCTGCAGCGCCGTCTCGTCCAAACGAAGACAGCCCAGCTTTATCCTCTCAGCCAGCGTCCTTCCCTTTTCTGTCATATAAATGTGGACAGCCCGCCGGTCGTCGCCGCTTTCCTCTTTTCTGACCAGCCCCTGCTTCTCCATCCGCGCCAGCAGACTGGTCATCGTGGATTTATCTAAAACACAGCCGCTGCAGATGTCTCTGGCAATACAGCCGTCGTGTTCCAGCAGATATTCCAGAATCTTAGGCTGCCCCGGACAAAGTCCCGCCTCGGCAGCGATCTGCTGCACCCGGCGGTTACTGTGATGAAATGCCCGGAGCAGCAAAAAATGCAGTTCTTTTTCCAGCATACGATGCCTCCTTTTCGACGCCTCCCACGTCCAAAATATAGTTTTAATTCAAACTATATTAATTGTACGCTTGAAAGAGGGAGAAGTCAAGGGGCTTCATTCATATCATTCAAAAAGCCCAACTCATCAAATGTGAATTGGGCCATCTTCCCATGAGACCTGCCTCTTCTCTGGCTTCGCTTCACTCGCCAATCGAAGGGCTAGGGCTTCATCTCGCCGTAGGTTTCTGCCAATCAGCCTGCGGCCTGGCCTCGGCTTCTTGGGAAACCCTGACGTTGGACCTGCCAGCGATTCTTCCTTCGTCTCTGACTCGGAACAATCGGGCCAGGTCTCAAACGTACTTGCGCATATATTTCAGCGCGTTTTTTTCTAATCTGGACACCTGGGCCTGGCTGATGGATATCTCTTCCGCCACTTCCATCTGTGTCTTTCCCTCGAAAAAACGCATCTGCAAGATGTGTTTCTCTCTCGGGGCCAATTTGTTCATGGCTTCGGACAGGGAGATATTCTCGATCCACCGCTCGTCGGTGTTCTTCGTATCCTGCACCTGATCCATGACATAGACCGCGTCGCCGTCGTCGTGAAACAGAGGCTCAAACAGGGATACCGGCTCCTGTATGGAGTCGAGGGCCAGCACCACATCTTCTCTGGCCACCTCGATATCCTCCGCGATTTCCGTGATCGAAGGCTCCCGGGACAATTCACTGGAAAGCCGCTCCCTGGCCTGCAGGGCCTTGTAGGCGATGTCCCGAAGGGACCGGGACACCCTGATGCTGTTGTTGTCCCGCAGATACCGCCTCACCTCACCGATAATCATGGGAACCGCATAGGTGGAAAACTTAACCCCGTGGCTCAGGTCAAAATTGTCGAGAGCCTTGATCAATCCGATACATCCCACCTGGAACAGGTCGTCCGGGTTCTCGCCCCGTCCTGTAAATCTCTGGATCACACTCAAAACCAGCCTCAGATTTCCCGTAATAAATTTGTCCCTGACTTCCATATCCCCCGCTTTAATCGCAAGGAGCATTTCCTGCATTTCATAGTCCTTATAAACCGGAAGCTTTGCGGTATTGACACCGCAGATTTCTACTTTGTTCGCCATACTTCACACCAGCCTGTTCTATATAATTTCATATGTATAGGGTGTGCTTACAGGCATAAAACATGCGAAACAAATTATCCCAGCTTCTGGACCTCACGCTGCAGGCGTTCGATGATCTTTTTCTCCAGACGGGATATGTAGCTTTGAGAGATCCCCATGACGTCCGCCACTTCCTTTTGGGTCATCTCCTTCCCATTTTTCAGACCAAAACGCATATCCATGATCTGTTTTTCCCGGAGCGAAAGCTTTCCCAGCGCCGTGTACAGCAGCTTCCGGTTGACCTCCTCCTCCAGATGAGTGCTGACCACGTCGTTTTCCGTCCCCAGAATATCCGACAGCAGCAGCTCGTTGCCGTCCCAGTCCACGTTCAAAGGCTCATCTAAAGACACCTCGCTCTTCCGCTTCACATCTCTGCGAAGATACATCAGGATCTCATTCTCAATGCATCTGGACGCGTAAGTGGCCAGCTTGATGTTCTTCTCCAATTTAAAAGTATTGACCGCTTTGATCAGTCCTATAGTCCCAATGGAGATCAGATCCTCCACATTGACCCCGGCGTTTTCAAATTTCTTGGCGATGTAGACCACCAGCCGCAGGTTCCGCTCGATGAGCACCGCCCTGGCCTCCTGACTGCCCGCCGCATAGGCCTCCAGCATCTCCCGCTCCTCCTCTCTGGAAAGCGGCGGAGGCAATATATCGCTGCCTCCGATATAGAACACGCTCTTCCCGGCCGTTCCAAAAGCCTCTATTACAAAATCCTTGAAATCATTCAGCTTCAGCATAGATACCCCTTTCTAACATCTCTGCCGGCAGCAGGATCTGTCCGCCCTTCTCTCCCGGCAAAAACCGGCCATCTCCCCAGACAGCCAGCACAGGCCGTTTCACCTGTCCGCCCTCAAAGGCTATGTAATCGGCCCTCCATCCGTCCAGCAGCCCCCGCTCCGTGCCCACTGCCCGGTACGGCACCGCGGCATACCGGACGTCCGCGTCGGAAAGCCCTGCCAGCATTTCTTCCATCAAAGCCTTTCCGACCAGGGCTACCGGTTTCCCCGACAAAGGCTCCCGCAACAGGTTTCCCGAATCGATGAACCCGGTCAGCCGCCAAAGCTGTCCGCCCATGGAAACGGAGACCTCCATCAAAGTCCGATCCGCCTGCCGTCTGGCGCGGATCAGTTCCACGGCCAGCCGCAAAAACAGCAGGGCGCAGATGGCCGCCGCGCTGACCGTCAGGTAGGTAGCTCCCCGCAGGTAAACCCCTGAGCTGCCGGCAACGCCCTGCCAGCCAAAGAAGGATAATAATGCCACGGCAGTTCCGCCGTAAAACACCGTCACGATCAGGAAAACTGCCGCCAGAAACGCCGTCCGCCGCAGTCCCTGCCACCCAAAGGCCGCCGCGGCGGCGGCAAAGGCAAAGAGCAGCTTGGAGGCGGCAGTAACCGCCCCCGGCAGAGCGGCAAACATGGTGAAGGAAAAAGCGCCGCACAGCAGTCCACAGAGCAGCAGGCGGAGCCGCCCCGCCGCGGCGCCCGCGATCCTGCCCGTAAAATACGTAATGATCAGGCCTGTCAAAAAATTTTCCAGGAAAAGGTATTCACCGTAAATAACCAAATTAAAAACTCCCCTCTAGCTGGTACTTAACAGTATAGCTAAAGGGGAGCCAGAAACCTGTCAAAGGCCGTCGACAGGAAAAATTATTTCCTGTTTCCTACCCTTTGATGCCGGCGATCTGTTTCGCCAGCTCTTTTTTGCCCTGGATATTGCCCTGTCTCGCGATCATGATCCTCTGGGCCTGCGGCGAACCTGCGCCGTGCATGGACTCGGTTCTGTAGCCCACGGCGGACGCGCCCAGACAGATGTTTTCCAGGAAACGGAGAATGCGCATCCGGTCCTCCGTGGACACGCCCGGTCTTCCCGCAAAATACTTGCTGCAGATCTGGCCGATGGTCTCACCGTTTCTGCCTGCTGCCGTATCCGACTTGAAGTCCTTTTCGCTCGGCATGGTAACCATGAGGCCGCCCGCGATATCCTCCGCCAGTCTGACGATCTCATACGGAAACCTGGTTACGTTCTGCTTGCAGACATTAGCCAGCAGCAGATCGATCTGGTAGTTTCCGGCCTTCGTCCGCTGTCCCTGGCTGGAACAGGCGATGCCGCAGCAGTAAAGGGTTTCATTGAGATGGGTCATCTCGATCAGCTTGTCTTTGACGGCAGATGCTTTTTCCGCGCCGTTGTATTCGGCGGCGACGGCCGCGGCGCCGATGACCACGTCGCCTACGCCGACCTTGCAGCCGCCGTAGCTCTGTCTGTGATATCCGGCAAACCGCTCTACCATCATGCCGGCAAAATCGTATTCGCCTGCCATAAACACGTATTCATAAGGAATAAACACGTGATCAAAGACTACCAGAGCCTCCTGCCCGCCAAAGGCTTTGTTGCCCAGATCCACATCCGCGCCCTCTTCCAGCTTCCTGGTATCGCAGGACTGCCTGCCGTAGATCATGAACAGGCCTTCCGCGTCGCTTGGACACGCGAAGGATACCGCGTAATCCGCGTCCTCTTCTCCCATGGCTATGGTCGGCATGATGATGTGCCAGTGAGAGTTGATGGAACCGGTCTGATGGGCTTTGGCACCGCAGACCACGATGCCGTCCTCCCTGCGTTCCGTGATATGTACGTAGAGATCCGGGTCGGCCTGGGCGTGAGGCGCTTTGCTGCGGTCCCCCTTCGGGTCCGTCATGGCGCCGTCCACCACCAGATCCTCCTCCTGGACCATTTCCAGGAACTTTACGAATCGCTGGTGATATGCTGTTCCGTATTTTTCATCGATCTCAAAGGTGGTGGAATAGACAGCGTTGAACGCGTCCATGCCTACACAGCGCTGAAAACAGGAAGCTGTCTTCTGGCCTAAGAGCCTCTGCATCTTCACCTTTTTGATCAGGTCCTCCGTGCTCTGGTGGAGATGGGTGAACCGGTTGACCGTCTTGCCGGTAATGCACGACTTTGCTGTCATCAGATCCGCGTATTCCGGGTCCTGGGCCAGCTCATAGGTCTGAGCCACACAGTTGATGGACGGCCGAATGATGGGATGGTCTACCCAGTTGTCGACCTTTTCTCCAAACATGTATACTCTTGTATTTAATTTGCGCAGGCTTTCAATATATTCAGCCCCTGTCATCAGTGACATAATGTTTCCTCCTTTATATATGCGCCTCTTCTGTGATTCTATGCGCTTAAATCCGCTTAGTCTTTTCCGGATCTTTTTCGCCGCTACAGACGATCCAGGGCCCGCGCCACTTTGATCAGTCCCTCGATGAGATCCTTCTGCGACCTGTCGATCTCCTCCTGGCTCCACTTCATGAAGCCTTCGCCGCTCTTGAAGCCCAGCTTGCCTTCGTCCATCTTCTGCTTCAGCAGCTTTGACGGCTCGGTGCTGTTCTCAATGTGAGGGAACAGGTACTGGTGGATGCTGTAGGTCAGATCTGTGCCGCCGGCGTCGATGACCTCCATCGGCGCGCGGACGCCAAGCCGCATGCCGAAGCCGTATTTGATGGCTTTGTCCACATCCTCAGCAGTGGCGATCCCCCGTTCCACGATGGAGATGGCCTCTCTGAACAGCGCGTGCTGCATCCGGTTGGCAAGGAAGCCAGGGACGTCCTTCTGGACGATGACCGGGCATTTGCCCGCTTTCTCCATCAGCGCAAAGGTTTCCTCGACGACTTCGTCCGACACGTACTTCGTCCTGATGACCTCCACCAGTGGGACCAGATATGCCGGATTCCAGAAGTGGGTGCCTATGATCCTCTCTTTATGAACAGATTTTTCAGCGATCTCTGTTACGCTGATGGCAGATGTATTGGTAGCCAGAATGGTGCTTTCCCCGCAAAGGGCGTCCAGCCTGGCGAAGTAATCCTGCTTTACGGCCAGATTTTCCACGATGCACTCGAAGATAATGTCGGCAAAGGCGGCCGCTTCTTCCAGATCCTCCGTGAGGCTGACTCTGCCAAGGATCTCTGGAATCCGGCTCTCCTCCAGCGCCTGGTTCTCCGCCAGCACCCGCAGATTGGATTCCATGGTTTCTATCGGTTTTGCCCTCAGCTTGTCGTCGTAGACATAGATGATCTTCACCTCATGGCCCGCCATGGCGAAGGTCTGGGCAATACCAGTACCCATAACGCCTGCGCCCAGGATCGCGACCTTTTTCTTGTTCTCCATTTTTGTCATTCTCCTTTAGAAAGACAGGAAATCCCGCAAGCGGAATTTCCCGTCAGGTTGTTTTTAATATACGCCGTACGGATACTCTTTGTCCGGTACGCTTCTGTCGATTCTGTCAGACGGAACAAACGCGACGGCGCGAACGATGGTGCCGTCACCCATGTACCAGCGGAGCGGGAAGGCGCAGAACAGGAATCTCTGGTTTGTTACCTTATCCAGATCTCCGCCCAGGTTTTCAATGCCCATGACGTTGTTGGCCATCAGGATATCGTGGCATGGCTCCCATTCAGGGAAGTCTTCCAGCGCGGGATGTCCGAACTGCTCTTCGTATTCTTCAACGATACGCGGAACATACGGGCCGGGGCCATGGTCTGCCGCGTAGGTGTAGAGGATGTGGTCGATGGCCTGCATGTCGAAGCCGACGCCTCTTACATGGTGTTCTACAAACCACTTTGCGCCTTCAATGGCAAGGCCCGGGCTGTACGCGAAGTAATCGTCGTTCTCGCCCCAGCGTCTGTGAGTGCCGGTGTTCAGCAGGACCCAGTCTCCTTCTTTGATCCCGCCTGGAACCTTCTTCGCGGCTTCCTCGATGTCCTCTACGGTGATCAGCTCCCACTTTCCCTTTGGAACGTCCAGGCAGACAGCCTCGCCAAAGTAGTTCTGGATCGGCAGCTCATGGGTGAACGGGCTTTCCGGAATTACGTGGGCCGGGGAATCGGCGTGGGTGGAGTTGTGCATATGGAAGTCATTGAAGGTCTGCAGCAGACGGTAATGCATCGGCATATGCTGGACTCTGTCAATGTGGAAGTCTCCATTGGACGGCCAGAGCGGATTGCCTCTGCCGAACGGGTTTGAAAGGTCGATCAGTTCAAAGGAACCGTCTCTGAACATATCAAAGATGCTTCCGTCGTACGGCTTCTTCCAATCATTTGTGTGCGCGAAGCACTCTTCACGTGTGTGTCTTACAGCGATTTCAGACATGATAATCTCTCCTTTTTGTATATTTTTTAATGCTTCAAATGAACTGCATCATCAATTGAACCGCATGATCAGCGAGCTTCCTCTGCCCTGCCGGCACAACCGGACGGAGCTGCCGACCCCATGACTGTCGACCCATGTCAGCCGCCACAGGTCCGCCGGTCACCGGCAGGGAGGAGACCTCTGCTTCATTCCGTTTTCAATTTTATTCTCTGTCTTATGCTCTATCTTATTTCTAAGCAGGAATCGTGCCAACTAAGAAACCTCGCAGTTTCAACGTTTTTTCTGACGCCGGCCCAGATCCTTGTTGCAGAGCAGGAATCTTTGTTGCGCAGGGGCAACATTTCCGTCACTGTCCGGCCAAAACGGGCCGCGGAGCAGGGCAAAATCAGCCTCAGCGCCATCATGTTTTCTTCACCAAATTCACAAAAATAACAAATTGGGGTGCTATAATTTATAGAATTAAATGGAATGATACCAAGTGTGAAATGTATCAGGAGGTAAAAAATGCTAGAAGAAAATGTCATGATACAATTTTTGAAAAAATTTGATGCGACTCCTTTCACGGTAAAACTGGAAGGCAAAGAGTATCAGATTGGGGATGGTAATCCTGCGTTCACCGTGAAATTCCATAAGATGATCCCCCTCACCGAACTGGCTACCAGCACATCTCTGGCTCTGGGAGAAGCCTATATGGACGGAAACCTGGAGGTGGAAGGCGACCTGTACGAAGCTCTGGACCTGTTCATGGGCCAGATGGGAAAGTTCTCCACAGACCAGAAGGCATTGAAAAAGCTGATTTTCACTTCCATGTCCAAGAAAAATCAGGAAAAAGAAGTACAGAGCCACTACGATATCGGCAACGATTTCTACAAGCTGTGGCTGGATGAAACCATGAGCTATTCCTGCGGATACTTCCGCCATGAGGACGACAGCCTGTATCAGGCCCAGGTCAACAAGGTAGACTACATTCTGGAAAAGCTGTACCTGAAGGAAGGCATGAGCCTGCTGGACATCGGCTGCGGCTGGGGCTTCCTTTTGATCGAGGCGGCGAAAAAATACGGCATCCACGGCCTGGGCATCACACTGAGCCGGGAACAGCACGATGAATTCCAGCGCCGCATCGAGGCAGAGGGCCTGAGCGGACAGCTGGAGGTTAAATTGATGGACTACCGTGATCTGGAAAAGACGGACCTGCAGTTTGACCGCATCGTCAGCGTAGGCATGGTGGAACACGTCGGACGCGGCAATTACCAGCAGTTCATCGACTGCGCCGCCCACGTACTGAAGCCGGGCGGGCTGTTCCTGCTCCACTTCATCAGCGCCCTGAAGGAGCACCCCGGCGATCCTTGGATCAAAAAATACATCTTCCCCGGCGGCGTCGTGCCTAGCCTGAGGGAAATGCTCACCTGCATGGCGGAAGCGGATTTCCATACCCTGGATATCGAGAATCTGCGCAACCACTACAACCGCACCCTGCTCTGCTGGGAACGCAACTTCCGCGATCACATCGACGACGTCAGAAAGATGTTCGACGAAAGGTTCATCCGCATGTGGGATATGTACCTGTCCTCCTGCGCCGCTACCTTCCACAACGGCATCATCGACATCCATCAGATCCTGATGTCCAAAGGCGTCAACAACGATCTGCCGATGGTAAGGTGGTATTAAAAAGCAATAAGCAGTTTCACAGGCGGCACGCGGCCTGAAGAATGCAGCAAGCAGAAAGAGCAGTCCGCCCGGACTGCTCTTTCTTCGTATATTTGAGAGTAACTATATATAGTGTATCGCTTTGCTATCTGTTCAGGCCCAGAATGGCTCTGGCTTCCTCCGGTGTCGCGACGGTTTTTCCCATCTCTTCCGCCAGCCGCTTGACACGAGCCACGAACTGCTGGTTGGAATCAGCCTTCTGACCGGTGTTGTAGTAAACGTTGTCCTCCAGCCCCACGCGGATGTTGCCGCCCATGGCCAGAGCCGCCAGCAGGATTTCATTGGCGCCTTTGCCGATGCCGAAAGCGCTCCACGTGCAGTTTTCCGGCAGATGATTGACCAGATATACCAGATTTTCCGTCGTGGCCTCCATGCCGCCCGGCGCGCCCAGGCACAGCTGGAAGTGGGCAGGCTCCTGCAAGATGCCTTTTTTGATGTAATATTTTGCCGTGTTCAGCATACCCATGTCGAAGATCTCGATTTCCGGCTTTACCTTTGCCGCGATCATCTCCCTGCCGCAAAGCTCCAGAAAGCCCGGCTCGTTCATGAACACCACGGAGTTGAGCCAGTTCATGGTACCCGCATCAAAGGAGGCCATGTCCGGCTTCAGCTCCTTGAACGGCTTGATTCTCTCTTCCCAGGAAAATCCCTGTCCGCCGGAGGATGTCAGATTGATGATCACCGGACAGCCAGACTCCCTCAGAAGCCTTACGGTCTCTTCAAATTTATCAAAACGCATGCTGGCCCTGTCCTCGTCATCGCGGACGTGGATGTGAGCCACTGCCGCGCCAGCCTCGTAACAGGCGATGGCAGACTTTACGATCTCCTCCGGCTGGGTCGGAAGATTGGCGTTGTCAGCCTTTGTCGTCACTGCTCCTGTCAAAGCGGCAGATACGATCACTTTTTTCTTGTCGTTCATTCTTCTGGTTTCTAACATATCTCAGCTCTCCTTTGCTTCTACCAATATCAATTCAAGAGGTGACAGGCCGGTTTCACGCTTCCCCGTGCCATAGCCTCTGGATAATACTTTTTCTTCGATCTCTTCCCATCCAAATCCATCGGCAACCCCTGCCAGAATCGACGCGCCTGTAGGCGTCAGGATCTCCTGGGGGATATCCGATCGGTAATGGGGTATGTCCTCATCGTCCAGGATCTGCCGCACTGCCGGAGCCGGTACGTTCAGCTCGCCGCAGGCGCATTGAACCTTGCCGTAGCCAGTCGGAACTTCCTTTGCGATCACCTGGTCCGCGTCCAGATAGTCGCAGCAGATCGCCGTTCCCACGATGTCCACGATGGAATCCACCGCGCCCGCCTCGTGGAAGCGCACTTCCTCTACAGGCACCTGATGTACCCTGGCTTCCGCTCTGGCCTTGATGTCAAAGATCCGGCGGCTCAGCACTTTGGCGTTGTTGCTCAGGGTGCTGCCGTTGATCATGTCGATGATCTGTCCATAGTTTCTGCCGCCGCAGCTGTAAGGATCCCTGTCCAGGTTTTCCGGCTCCTTCAGGATCACGTCCACATCCGTGGCTCTGCAGCCCTGAACCTTCCGCTCTCCTACGGACAGCTCAAACTCGTCCAGGTTCAGCCTCGCCAGCTTATCTCTCAGATAATCCTCCGGCACGCCCAAATCGATCAAAGCGCCCAGCATCATGTCCCCGCTGAGGCCGGACTGGCAGTTGATATATAGCTTTTTCATCCATGTCACTCCTTTGCAGTAATATATAGCAAATACCATGCCAACAACAAAACGTTGAAATTCCAAAGATGTGCTTCTGCCAGATGTTGCGCCGCGCAAAACTGTGTTGCACCCGGGCAACAAAAGCTTTTCTTTTTCTCCGTTTTTTGCTATACTGATGATAATTGAAAAGGAGGCATGGCGTTATGGATCAGGTTTTAGCGATACAAAAGGTAAAGGAAAAAATCAAGAAAGCGCTGGACTGCGGCGATTATGACAGCCCGGAAAAGATGTCGGCCTTTCTCAGGGAGATCGACAACGACCTGGAGGTCTTTCTGGCCCAGGGCATCGATTTTAAGATCGTGGTAGATACGCTGGACGACAGCATCTTCATCACCGACAAAGACGGCGTCTGTCTCTACGTGAACCCGGCCCATCAGCGCAACACCACCATCCTGCCGGAGGAGGTTCTGGGCCGCAAGGTCTCTGACATCGTGGCGGAAGGCACTTTGTTCACCGGCGGCGCTACGCTGGACGTGATCAAAAGCCAGAAGAAGAGCTTCCGTCTGTCCACGGTGCAGAAAACGGATCCCCCTTCCGTAGGATATACCGTCGGCGTGCCTATCTTTGATCAGAGCGGACAGCTTCACCAGGTGGTGGTCAGCAGCCGTCCCATCCTGTCCCTGCAGGCCCTGCAGGAGGACTTTGGAAAGTTTCTCAAGGAGGCCAACTCCATCAACGACAGCAAAGAAAACGTGCGCATCTTGGAAAGCGCGGATTCCCGCTCCGCCCGCCTGGTCGGCTCGTCTTACAGTCTGCAGAAGGTCTACAACACCATAAAGATGGCCGCCCCTACCGACGCCACCGTGCTGATCACCGGTGAATCCGGCGTCGGCAAGGAAGTGGTAGCCGACGAGATCTACCGGCTCTCCAGCCGCAGTGACAAGACCTTCGTCAAAGTCAACTGCGCTTCCATTCCGGCAAATCTTCTGGAAAGCGAGCTGTTCGGCTATGAGAAGGGCGCGTTTTCCGGCGCGAATTCCTCCGGAAAGCAGGGTCTGTTTGAAATGGCGAACGGAGGCACCCTGTTGCTGGACGAGATCGGGGACATGCCCATGGACCTGCAGGTCAAACTGCTGCGCGCGATCCAGAACAAGGAAATCACCCGGGTCGGCGGCACAAAACCCATCAAGCTGGACATCCGCATCATCGCCGCTACCAACAGCGATCTGAAGCGAAAAATCTCAGAGGGAACTTTCCGTCAGGACCTGTACTACCGCCTCAACGTGATTCCGATCTACATCCCGCCTCTCCGCGAGCGGCTCAACGATCTGGACGACCTATGCGACCACTTCGTGGCCTTCTTTACGGAAAAGCACGGCCGCGCCTTCACCCTGACCGACGATCAGAGAGCCATCATGAAGCAGTACACCTGGCCGGGCAACATCCGCGAGCTGGAAAACGTCATCGAATACCTGACCATCTGCGCCTCCGGAACCAAAGAGGTGGCTGATGAAATGCTCCGCGGCCTGCTGGACATCTCTCAGGGCGACGAAACCATCACCGTTACCAGCGGCGGCACCCTGTCCCAGTCCATAGAAAACTATGAAAAGAGCCTGATCGAATCCGTGCTGCGGGAATCCACCAGCCTGCGGGACGCAGGCGCCAAGCTGGGTGTCAACGCCTCCACCATCTCCCGCAAGATCAAACAGTACGGCATCGATTATCCGGGAGCGAAGTAAAACTGGGAAACGATAGGAAATAACGGGACTCAATAAATTCAACAGAAAATAATAAAACCCGGCCGCGGAGTTCTGATTCGTGATGCAGAACCACAGCTGGGTTTTGTTTTTAATATGTGAGGATTTATAGTTCTTTCATAATCTCTGCAAATTCATCCATCGTGTATGCTCCATCCTCGCCAATATTTTTATTCCAATTATTATATTTCTAACTCTTCAAAAGAACAATTCGTCTTACCTTTTCTGTCCATTCTCCACCATTATTTTCCTTTTAACGGTCTTTTCTGCATCTTTAATCGTCTGCAGATACGCCTCTTCTACTGGAGACAGATTCTGCACCTGATACTTCTGATATTCCCGCTTTGCTTTTTCCATAGCCTGGCTGTGACTCACAGTTCCCGCGCCTTCTAAAAGCTTTTCGCCTGTCGTTCTGAGTACATTGTCCAAATGCTCAACATAATCACTCATGTACATAGGGTTATGGCGCATGGCCTGTACCTCTGCAAAATCAAAGTATCCAGACACAATGCCATTTAATATTTTCAATTCTTTTTCATCCAGATAATTCTTTGCGATGCCGATATCTTTTGCCGTAGGAAAATCCCCGGAAAAAGAAGTAAGGCCCATAAACGGCTTATCAGCGTCAGCCCGTTCATAAATCAACTCTGCAGCCGTATGTCCGTGGGCGGCATAGTGCAGCTTGTTCTGCACCATCTTGAAAAAAGCAATCGACTCAGCGCTCCGCGGATCATAATCCACGCTGGTGGCATAAAGATCCAGCACTTGGCGATACATTACCTTTTCAGATGAACGAATATCTTTGATGCGATCCAACAGTTCTTTCCAGTAGTTTCCCCCGCCAAGATTCTTCAGCCGCTGGTCATCCATTGTAAAGCCTTTGATCATATACTCTTTCAGCCGTTCCGTCGCCCAGCGGCGGAACTGTGTGGCAATCCGCGACTTAATGCGATAACCCAGGGAAATGATCATGTCTAAATTATAATAATTAACATTATATTTTTTACCATCAGAAGCAGTTGTTCGGAAATTCCGAACAACTGAACTCTCATCAAGTTCACCCTCCTCAAAAATATGTTTAATATGTTCGCTGATATTCGACTTGCTGGTTTGATACAATTCGCACATTTGCTGCTGTGTCAGCCACACTGTCTCATCGACAAAGCTTACGTCAATTCTGGTATTCCCTTCTTCCGCCTGATAAATGATAATCTCTCCCTGCCGAATATCCGAAGGCGAATCCATCTTATTTGTCACTGCTTTCCCCTCCTTCATTTTTACAAACCTTTGTTCGTCCTACTATCAGTATATGCGATCTTTCCCAAAAACACAAGAAGAAAAGCCGCCCGCAGGCAGCTTTCCACTTTCAAATTCCAAAACTTCTGAAATTTCCAACTTTACATCTTTATCTCTTCCTCATCACCACATGCTCCAGCAGAAACGCGGCGGCCATGCCGACGATGAGTCCGTTTGAGAGCAGACAGGCTGCCGCCGGCGGCAAGCTGCTAAAGGTTCCTGCGGGCAGGAACATGATCCCCACGCCGATAATCAGGGAAAGTCCCACGATCAGATTCTCCCTGCTTTCAAATCTCACCTTGCCAAACTCACGCAGAGCCTGTCCGATGCACAGGGCGAAGATGATGATCAATGCCCCGTTTCCCACACATGCGGGAATGGTGGCAAAGAGCGCCCCGAAGGGAGCCGCCAGACCGATGAAAATCATGCCGCCCGCCGCCAGATACATGGGCTTTCGCGCCGCCACCCGGGTCATTTCCACCACGCCGATGGACGATACATAGGGCATGAAGGCGATGGACGAAAACACGCCGGTCATAACGGCCGCAAGACCGTGAAAGAAAATGGACCGCTTCATCTTTTGTCCCGTAATTTCCTCGCCGGCCATGGCAGCCATGCCGTTGAGGCTGGCAAAGACCATGGAGATCAGCACAAAGGCGCTGATGAGGCAGGTCACAGCCACGCCGCCGTCAAAGGTTGGCGCGCCCCAGGCAAAAGCCTTTGGCAGAGAAAGGATGCCGTTCTGCAGAAAATCGGCCTTTTCCGTAATGCCCAAAGCAGCCGCCAGAATCCATCCCATGATCATGCCGATAAAAGTAGCGATGCTGCGGACAAAACCTGTGGTAAACAGATTGATGACCAGGATCACCACCATGGTGAAAACGGCGGTGAGAAGCGCCTTGCCGCCGATGCCCGCGCTTTCCTCGCTGACGCCCAGCATTTCCTTCATGATGCTGGCGCTGATCTGCAGCACCATGAGCAGAATCAGCATGCCGTTGATGATGGGTGTAAACAGCTTTGCCAGAGTAAGGATGAGCCCGCTCACAGCCAGGGCCATGACCAAAGCGCCGCCCAGCAGCATGCCCATCTCCAGGCTGGTCCGCAGGCAGGGCAGCGACATGCCCAGGGACGGAGCTGCGGAAACCATGAGCAGGAACAGGCCCGACCAAAGTCCCGCCGGACCGTCCTGAATGGGAAAGCGATGACCGAAGCGTACCTGCAGCACGGTCATGACGCCGCAGAGAACGAAGGTCCTCTGAAGCATGGCCGCCACCTCCGACTGGGAAAGCCCCAAGGCGTAACCGACCACCACAGGCATGACCACGGCGGAGGCCACAAAGAGAACCAGCTGCTGAAAACCGTACATCAAATTTTCACCGGCTGGAACGTCATCGTCCAGGCGATACTTCAGTTCTTCTTCCACAGCTTATACCATCTCAATGATCACTGCCGTTCCCATGCCGCCGCCGGCGCACAGCGTGGCCAGGCCATACCTGCCGCCCCGCTTCATCAGCTCGTACATGCAGGTGATGACCAGGCGGGAGCCTGTAGCCCCGACAGGATGCCCCAGGGAGATGCCGCTGCCGTTGACGTTGAGCTTTTCGTCAGGAATGCCCAGGGTCTTCTGGCAGGCCAGGCACTGGGCGGCAAAGGCCTCGTTGATCTCAAACAGGTCGATATCGTCGATGGTCAGTCCGGCTTTTTGTAGCGCCTTCTGGGAAGCGCTGATGGGACCGATGCCCATGACCTCCGGACGGACGCCGGTGGTCGCAACGCTTTTGATCCGCGCGAGGATCGGAGTTCCCAGCTCTCTTGCCTTGTCCTCCGCCATCAAAATCACGCCGGAAGCCGCGTCGTTCATGCCGGAGGAATTTCCTGCCGTCACCCGCCCGTCTTCTTTGAACGTCGGTTTCAGCTTCGCCAGCTTTTCCAGACTGGCGTCGCGGCGCGGATATTCGTCGGTATCGACGACGGTTTCGCCTTTTCTTCCTTTGACCGTGACCGGAATGATCTCATCCTTGAATTTGCCAGCGTCCACAGCCGCCACAGCTCTCTGCTGGGAGCGGAGGGAATAGGCGTCCATCTGCTCTCTGGTCACATCATATTCGTCAGCCACGTTTTCCGCGGTGATGCCCATGGCCGGGCCGACGCCCAGGTTAGTCAGGGAGTCCCACATGGAATCCCTCATCTCCATATGGCCGTATTTCTGGCCGTAGCGGGCGTTGAAGACCATGTGAGGCGCCGTGCTCATGCTGTCCGCGCCGCCTGCCATGATGCAGTCCGCCTCTCCGGCTTTGATCTGATAATATCCCAGCTGGATGGAGGACATGGAGGAAGTGCAGTTTCGATGCACGGTGATGCCGGGAACCGTATCAGGCAGACCGGCTTTCACGGCGGCTACCCTTGCCAAATTGTTCTCCTTATATGTTCTCTGATAGTTGCAGCCCCAGATCACATCCTCAATGATAGCAGGATCGATGCCTGCCCGCCGCACCAGATTCTGCATGACGGGAATGGACAGATCCAGAGATGTCAGGGTCTTGAACTGGCCGCCGATGACGCCGATGGGCGTTCTGCAGCCGGCCGTGATTACTACGTCTCTCATAAAAATCCACCTTTCTCTCGATAGAAAACAGGGCCGCTTCTCGCCTGAAGCAGCCCGTCAGTGTTTTAACTTTAACTTTAAGCTTTAGGCTCTATCCTTCAGCTCTATCTTTCAGCTCTATACGTTCTGTTTCAGAACCTGCTCTTCTTTCTTGTAGTCCAGATTGTACTTTCTGGTATCCAGCACGGAAATCAGCACGAAGTTGATGGCAAGGAGTACGACGAATACGACGTACGCGCCGCGAAGGCTTCCGGTCAGCTCCAGCGCCTTGGCGTTTACGATGTAGTTGAGCATCAGCACGATCTCCATGATCGGGAAGTAGATGGAGTATACAAGATCAAAGTTGTGTCTGCCGAACACAGATGCCGGCAGGGAAGTCATGAAGTTGGCAGCCGCGCCGATGGCGATACCGACCATGGCGACGCAGATGTAGCCGCCTACAGCGTTGTTCATGGTAACGTTGATCAGCAGAGCCACAGCGTACCATACCAGATAGCCGCGGATGGCGGTCTTTACACCCAGCTTCTGGTCGATGAAGCCGAAGCCGAAGGAACCGACCAGACCTACCAGGGCGCAGACGGTCATCAGAGATACTGCCTGTGTCTGAGAAAATCCGAACTCCATATTTCTTGGAACCATCTGGCTCATGACACCTGTGGTCACCAGCTGGTTGATACCGACGATGAAAGCGACCAGCCACATTTCCTTGGTCTTCAGCAGCTTGGCAACGGTCCAGCGGGAGGATGCGCCCTCTTCCAGGTCAGCGTATTCTGTCTCATAGACTTCTTTGGACACGTTGTCAGGATATACGCCCAGCTCCTGCGGCGTGTTTCTGATGACAAAGTATGCCAGAATGCCGATGATGATGGCGGCGACGCCAGTTACCGTCATGCCCTTTGCCATGCCCATGGAGCCGATCAAAGCGGCGATCAGAGGTACGTACAGGGCGGAGCCCAGGTTGTGTCCCATGGTGGTATAGCCGTTGGCCAGGCCCTTCTTCTTAGGGAACCACTGGGTCACCAGGTTGCCGCCGCCAATGTAGGCAGCGCCGTTGATGCAGATGGTTACCAGAGTCAGTCCGACGAAGTAGCTCATGATGCTGTCAGCGTGTCCATAGTAGATATAGGACAGGCCCGCCAGCACCAGAAAAATAGAGGAGGTCAGTCTTCCGCCGATCTTGGTGCAGATCCGGCCGATTACAAAGTATGCTACGACGCCGATGAAGCCGGCCCACATAGCCAGTTCCAGCAGCTTCGCATGAAGCGCCGTCTGGTCTTTAAAGCCCAGGGCTTCCCAGTTTCCTCCCGCAAATACATCTATGACGATGTTCTGTCCGTCGATGGAAAAACCGATGAGGAACCAGAACATGATCATGCTGTAAAAGATGATCAGCCAGCCCTTGCCAAAGTTGGATTTGGTATTTTCGGACTGCAGTTTCTGTTTGTTGTCAGCCATTGTTATTCTCCTTATTCTGTTTTTTCTTTCGCAAATCTCTCGTCCGCCGCCTTCATGACCATCTCGTCCCAGGTCTTGAAAACGGTGCTTTCGACGACGAAGTTGTTGAAGACTTTTTCCGGATAGATCATATACTCTCCGCCCCAGTTTACCATGACGGCGCTGGAATAGCGGAAATACTCAAAGCTCTCAAAGTTCGTGTACTTCTGCATGAATGCGTCTGTAAAGATGATATTGAGAATATCCCAAAATTCTTTTCCTGCTTTGACTCTGATGTAGCCGTCCATTATTTTGCCTCCGGATTTTCCTTCTTGTATTCTTCAAATTTGGCGAAGACATAATCGTGCCAAACCTGCGCGTCCCGCGCCATGCAAGGGCGGATGATCTCATCTTCCTGATCGCCGGTTCCGTCGATGGTCTCATGTCTCTGAATGGTCAGATACAGCGCCGGTTCGTTTGGAGGGCAGCCCAAGATGTGATAAGCGCCAGGGTGCTGTTTCAGGTATTTCCTGGTGCAGTTGCCGTGAAGCACGATCTTTTCATCTGGAATGTCCTCAGGGATCTCGTTGAGTCCGCCGATGACCACGGTCATACCCGCGTTTTCATCGTACGCGCCGACCGCCTTCAGCTCTTCCATGTTGATTGCCAGCAGGGCCTGACAGCTGGAACAGCCTCCCTTGCATCTCACGTCGTACTCCGGCCATCTGGTGCTCATGTCGCCGATATAAGGGATCCACATCTTCATGAAGGATTCTTCGATGGTGTTTCCTACGACTTCGATCTGGTCCATATCGTAGTTGCCCAGACCGGTCTCCTCTGCCACCTTGAAGTAATCCACCGCCGTCGTGTCGATGCCGGTGACCTCGCAGGCAACTCTGTCTATGGCTACCGGGTCCTTGGAGCCCAGGATCATGTGGGATTCGATAGGCACCGGCATATGCGGGCTGTATCCCGATGCGGCCCGGTGGGCGTCCATGATGTTAATATCAGCCCGGCATACAGACCAGACGTCCATCATGGCCATGGTCAGGTTCTGCTTGTGCATGTCCATGTGCACCTTGTCCTGCACCACGCCTTTGATATTCTTCAGGGCTCCGGAAAATACCATAGAAGCGTGGGCCTTCAGGATCGGCAGATTGATCAGGTGATCGGCTTCCAGCAGGAATCTCGGCAGCTTTACGGAATCGATGTTGGAACGGAATCCGCGGACAGCGACTTTGACCAGATCCTTATCCCGCTTGATGTCCATCAGCTCAACGCCTTCCTCTTCAGCCACAGCTTGTATGCCGCTTACCTTGAAGCATTCCAGGGTGTCGCATCCGATGGCCGCGGCTTCTGCCACGATGATCCGCTTCGGCTGCGCCTTTTTCACTTCCCGAATGACGGCGCGGACCACTTCCGGATTGGTACATACCGACGTTTCTGGCGGTTCAGCGTGTCCCGCGTTAGGCTTCAGCACCACGGTGGTACCCTTGCGAATGACGTTTTCGACGCCGCCCATCAGGTCAAAGACTTTCGTCACGTTAGCCTGAATGTCATCGCCCTTGGCAAGAGCGACCAATGATTTCGCTTTACTCATTTCTTCCTCCTTAAAAAACATAACGTTGTATAATGACACCTTTATCCAAAGCAAAAAGCGTGCCAATGGCCAAATGAGGAATTATGCAGTCTTTTACCGTCAAAGGAGCCGTTTCTGTTGCGGAACAGCGGTCCTATTGTTGCAGTTACGCAACAAATATGATGAATCTCCGATAGATCTCCGCGATATCAAAGGCGTTCAGACCTGTCAGCCCCCAGCCGATGTACTCACGGCCACCCAGTGTCGCTTCTGCCATCTCGTTCAGCATTGCTGCGTCCGTCCTTTCTGCTGTCAGAGTCTGCTTCAATCCGATACCGCCGATAAAGGCCCTTAACGCCGCAACGCCCTGCTCTATGACAGCCTGGGACGGACACCCTTTGATAGCAAAGACCTGTGAGAAAAAGTCCGCGAACCGCTCCGGCGCTTTATGGCTGACGTGTTCGCACCAGGCGGGCAGGATCATGGCAAGGGCCGCGCCGTGGCTGACGCCGAAGGTTTCGGTGATGTAGTGGCTCATCTCGTGGCAGGCAAAGTCGCCGCCGGGGCCCAGCATATCGTTGTGGGCGACGTCGGCCGCCAGCATCAGCTCACCGCGGAGGGCTTCATTCTGCGGATCGTCGAGGACCTTCGGCAGGGTCTCTCTCACCTCCTGCATCAAAGCGATGGTCATGCGGTCCAGCAGGCTGCTCTGCCTGTTCAGGTCGAAGTACCGCTCAAAGGCGTGGGCGAAGATATCGAAGCCGCCGCAGGCTGTCTGATAGGAGCTTACGCTCAGGGTCAGAGCCGGGTTCAGCAGGGCGAACTTCGGCTTTGTCTGTGGAAACGGACGGCCGATCTTCCTGCCGGAAACGCTGTCGCTGATCACGGACATCTCATTGGACTCGCTGGCTGTGGCCGGGAGCGTGACTACAGCTCCGATGGGGAGAAAGCCGGAAGGCTGCGCCTGCGGGTCGGTATACAGCTCCAGAATGTCGCCGTCAAAGCCGCTGCCCGCGGCCACCGCCTTGGCCGAATCGATGACGCTGCCTCCGCCCACTGCCAACAGGCCGTTGATGCCTTCCCGGCGCACCATGTCAATGGCCTGCCGAATATAGGCGGCATCGGCATTGGGCCTGACGCCGCCCAGCCGGAGCACCGTACAGCCCGCGTTTTCCAGATCTTCGGTCAGAATCTGCCCCAGGCTCAGCTGTCCGTCCTCAGCAGCGCGGAAGATCCGGTCGCTGCCGTAGATCAGAAGCACCCGGTCGGCGTACTGCTTCATCAGAGCCCCCGCCTTCCGCTCGCATGCCCTTCCGAAATAGATCTCCGTCGGAATACTGAAATGAAAATCAAACATGATATTACCTCCGTCTATGTGATTTCTTAATTTATCTAGAGTAGGATCGAAAAAATATTCGACAATATATTTTTGGAAGCAAGAAATATGCCAGAAAGGAAAAAGCCAACACATAAAAACCATTTCAGTATGCCCACGGGCCGATCGAACAGCTCGACAAACCTCACTAAGTTTCGGCAAAAATATTCAAAGCTCCCTAACCGGATTCAGCCATGGAAATACAAAAAATCCAATAACCCGCGCAAAATTAAAAGCAGCTCCCGTCTTTTGAAGCTGCTTTTTCTGTTCCTTTCATTTGCCAGCTGTTTGTCAGCTGTTCATTTGCTGGCCGTCAGCCCTTCTGATGCCTTTTGTTGATGCCCTTTCAGCAGGGCATCAGCCATGCGTCTCCCCTGGGCTTTGATGTCAAAGTCGCCTTCGCAGACCCGCCATTGGATCAGGATACCGCGATGCAGAATGACCAGTTCCCGCACCAGCTCTTCCACGCTGCAGCTTGCAGGCACGCTGCCTTCTGCCTGACACCCTTTGATCAGGCGGCCCAGAACCTGAAAATAAGCGCGCTCCGGTTTCAGCTTCAGCACGCCCAGTTCAGGGTTTTTCAGACTATAGACAAAGCTCTGCCAGATCAGCGCGTCGTTGGAGCTGATCTCCAATGCCTGTTCGACAAAGTCCAGAAGCTTATCCATGGCCGATCTGCTTTGATCAGCCCGGTACACTCCCTCCAATTCCTCATAGTACGCGTCCACATAGGCGGATACGCTGGCCGCGAGGGCCTCCTTGTTCTTAAAATAGTGATAGATATTTCCCACAGAACAGCCAGCTTCCTGCGCCAGCTCTTCAATGGATACGTTTTCAAAACCTTTTTGATTAAAAAGATCCAGCGCGGCAGTCTGAATGCGTTTCTTCATTTCTATGGCCTGCCGCTTTCTGTTCGTCATACGCTCCGTCATTCCTCTTCCTCCATGGATACATTCTAGCATTCCATCTCAAAAAGGTCAAGTAATGACAGAATTTTCTGCTACTCCAACGCCAGTTTCGTCTCTTCGTCTTTGCCTTTCACCTTGCCAAAGAGACTCCCCAGCAGGCCGCCGGCAGCTGCCGGAAGGATCCACGCAAGGCCGTACTTCGCAAAAGGCAAAGCCTCCATAAAACCCAGCGCCTCTACGGATGGAGCCAGCAGATTCAACACACCGAAGCCCAGGGCCGTATAGGCCGCGAAACATGCCACATAACGGTTTTTGAACACGCCGTCAAAGAAGGTCAGAATGACAAGCACCAGAACCGGCGGGTAGAGCAGGCTCAAAATCGGCGCGGAGATGCTGATGATCGCCGATAAGCCGAGATTGGAAAAGATGTAACTGAAGGTCAGCATACCGATGACCAGATGGGTATACTTCACCTTCCCTTTTGTCAGTTCACTGAAGAAGTCAGCCGCGATGGCCGTAAGACCGATGGCCGTGGTCAGACAGGCAAGGAACACGATGATGGCAAGAAGCACTGTCCCGGTCCTGCCCAGCAGAGCGTTGGTGATGTACATCAAAAGTTCTGCCTGGGACAGCTGTTCAAGTCCGCTCCCGGAGGTCGTAGCCCCCAGATACGCCAATCCACCGTAAACCAGCATCAACAGACCGCAGGAAACCATTCCGGCTACAGCGATCATGCGGCTGATCTCTTTCTTCTCCGTATATCCGTAACCGTGCGCTGCCGTGATCAGCATCATGGTCATCAGCATGCCGCCAATGCCGTCCATGGTCTGATACCCGGAAAGCAGTCCTTCTTTCAAAGGAACCACGTCTTCGACAGGCGTGATCTGTCCCACCGGGTGCACGATGCCCAGTACGATGAGAACCACCATGACGATCAAAAGCAGAGGCGTCAGATAATTGCCAACGATGTCCACCACCTTAGTCGGGCGAATCGTCAATGCCAGCACGATGCCGAAGAAAACCGCACCAAAGATCCACGGACTGACGCCGGACGCCAAGACGCTGACGCCCATCTCATATGTGGTCGCGGCGGTACGGGGAATGCAGAGCCCTGGACCGATACAGAGAATGATCATAGTCAGCATGATCTTCCCCGGCACTTTGCCGATCTTGTCAACAACGCCTCCGATATCGCCTTTACGGTTGGTTACCACGGCCAGAATCGCCAGGGTCGCCAAACCGATATCCATGAGAAAGAAGCCTACAAATCCTACAAACCAGCCAGTTCCGGTATGGCTCCCCAGATAAGGAGGAAAGATCAGATTGCCGGCGCCAAAGAAGGTTGCAAAGAGGGCAAAGCCCATCACAATGATGATCTTAGTTTTTTTCTTTTCCATTTTCTGTTCTCCATTTTCAGTGATTGTCTGTGATTTTATGAATTACCCGAATCATTTCCTCGAATCAATTCTTTAAATTGGTTCTTTGAATCGATTCATCAAAATAATTCATCGAATAAATTCAGTATAATTGAAATCTTTGCATTTGTCAATATCTAAGTACGTCTGATACTAAGGTCTTCGCGATGTCTTCACGTGAAAAGATAAAACTTGGGTTTTAACTGCACAAAGCAACATGAAAAATCTTCCTGCGCCGGTAGGAAAATCGTAATTTGGGGTATGAGCGCGAAATATTTACAGCTCGTATTCCCTGAAAGCCTGGAGATCGGCCAAATAGCAGAAGAACGCTATATGGAGAATGGGAGAATGGGAAAATGGGAAAATAAAAAGAAAATAAAAGTTCTGCAGATCGAGACGTGTTTGTACTCCCGCCTCAGCTGCAGAACTTTTTCGTATTGCGTTGCTTTTTATGTCGTTTTTATATTGCTTACATATTATTTGCGCGTTGAATTGCGCGCTAAATTACGCACTGAAACCGTCATCTGATCCTGTCGCTTTCGTGTTGCTCTCATGCTGGACCTATAACTGGTCGATCTCCTCCATGCTGAGTTCCGTCGCAGCCGCGATTTCCTCAGGCTCCATGCCGGCGGCCTTCAGCTTGCCGGCGATTTCCC
>CALLDR010000061.1 GCA_937997955.1 uncultured Emergencia sp.
ATTACACGGGCTATGCACAAAAGCTGCTTCTGACCCTGTGAAATACCGTCATTGCCATAAGTCGGTAAGAGAGAATATCGGTATGGGCAGCGTGGATCACATCGATGATCGTCAGATGGTGGAAGAGGCCATCAAAAAAGGCGGCGCGGAGAAGCTGGTGGCGCGATTGCCGCGGCAGATGGATACGCTCCTTCGGAAAGAGGTCTACCCGGAGGGAATCGAACTGTCCGGCGGCGAACGGCAGAAGATCGGAATTGCCCGGGCTTCCATGGGATACCATGATATTTTGATCCTGGACGAGCCAGCTTCCGCCCTGGATCCTATCGCCGAGCTGGAACAATTCCGGCGGATCAGAGATAATTTGGAAGGAAATACAGCGATCCTCATCAGCCACCGCATCGGTTTTGCCCGTCTGGCTGACCGCATTTTGGTCTTGGACAAAGGCAGGATCGTGGAAGACGGTACGCATGAAGCGCTGATCGGTCAAAATGGCCTGTATGCTGCCATGTACCGTCAGCAGGCCGCATGGTATCAGAAAGAGGAGGCACCTGATGGAATATGAAAACAACAGCAAGCTTTCTTTTGCTGAGAAAGCCGGGGTATTGAGAAAGGCCCTTGGCGTCAGCATTCGGGTGAAAGGCTGGGATTCCCTTTTGGTCAACGTAATGGGTTGGTTTGCCGCCTTTCTGCCCGTTATCAGCGCCCGCTGCCTGGAGGACCTGACCAATGGGCTTTACCGTATGGTCAGAGGCGCTGGTTTGAATGACGGAGAACGGCAGGTCCTTTACCTGTTTGCGCTTTTGATGGGACTTTATATCGTGCAGGCTTTGTTTGACTGCCTGAGCCAGTACATGCTCCGCATGGATACAACGCGGACAGAAAAATTCGTATCGCGGACCATCATGGAATGTAAGTGTAATGTGAAGTTCCATTATATTGAGAACAACGACGGCTTTCGGCAGAAGCTGTCTTTTGTGGAGGAGTATGCTGGGGAATATACGGCGCGGAGCATGCAGGATCTGATCCTCAACGTGCAGCGCATCATCTCCATCGCAAGCGTCTCCATGGAGCTTTTTCGTGTCAGCGGCGTGATCGTGGCGGTCATTTTCCTCACCTGTATTCCCGCGGCGATCCTGTCCTATCTGCAGAGCGACGCGACATATCATTTTAGAACAAAGTGGATGCTGGAGGGTGACAGCGCCATCATGCAGTTTCTGACCTGTACCAGACCGAAAGCCATGAAGGATATTCGTCATTTTAAGGCTTACCCGTATTTGAAGGGAGAATGGAAAAAGACAGCAAAGGAATATATCGAAAAAAAGGACGCGCTGACCAGAAAGCACGTGATATATAATATGACGGCGGATATTCTCCGTAATGCCGTCTATATAGTGATTCTGATTCTGGCAGGACGTCAGATCTATCTGCATCCGGAAGGGGGCATCGGTGTTTTCATGCTGGTCCTGACCCTGTCCGGACGCCTGCAGAATCTGATCAGCGGCCTGCTGGTCTCTTTGATGGAATTTGGTCAGAACATTTCCTATATGAAAGATTTTTTCGATCTGCAGGCGCTGGGCCAAGACGCGGACGCGGCAGCCGAGGCTGGCTTTAAATCTGTTTCCATCGCCTTTGATCACGTTTCCTTTGCTTATCCCGGATCCGACAGGCAGGTGATCCGTGACTTGTCTGTGACCATCAAAGATGGCGAGACCATAGCCATCGTCGGAGAAAACGGGAGCGGAAAGAGCACTTTTATCAATTTAGTCCTGGGCTTCTATACACCGCAGCAGGGCGAAATTACTGTAAACGGAGATCCTCTGGCAGGATTGCAGATCGCCAGGATCCGAAAGTCCGCTGCCGCGGTATTTCAGGATTTCTGTCATTACGAAGGTACGATCCGGGAAAATATCGAAGCGTCGGAGTTAGATGATACCATGGATGACGGGTCTCTTGACCGGCTCCTTCGCGAGGCGAATGTCCACGATCTGGTGGCACAGCAGCCGAAGGGACTAGATGAGGAAATCGGCCAGTTCAGCAAGACGGGGAACAATCTGTCCGGCGGCCAGTGGCAGAGGCTTGCGCTGGCAAGGGCATTGTACCGGCGGAATACCCGGCTCATGATTCTCGACGAACCGACAGCGGCGCTGGATCCATTGGCGGAATCAGAGCTGTATCGGAATTTCGCGGAGATGACGGCGGGTAAGACCACGCTGCTCATATCCCATCGCCTTGGCATCACCCGGATGGTGGACCGGATCCTGGTCTTTCGTGAGGGTCAGATCGTGGAGGAAGGAGGCCATGACAGCCTGATGGAAAAAGACGGATATTACGCCGAAATGTACCGCGCCCAGGCCCAGTGGTATCAGGAGACGCTGAAGCGGCCATGAAGAACCGCGGATTTTCCCGGCCTTGTTCTGCCTTCCGAATTATGGTAAAATTTAAACAAAAATATGGAAAGGCGGTCAGTTATGGAAGAGATCAAAATGGCGCTGCGCGCCTTTAACGAAGCGCGGGACTGGGAGCAGTACCACACTCCGGAAAATTTGGCGAAATCCATCGCCATCGAGGCGGGTGAGCTGCTGGAATGTTTTCAATGGGACAACCGTTACGACCTGCCGGCCCTCAGCGATGAGATCGCTGACGTGATGATGTACTGCATCATGCTGGCAGATAAGATAGGCATCGTTCTGAAAAAGGAAATCTTTCGCAAGATGGAGAAGAACGGACAGAAGTACCCGGTGGAACAGTGCCGCGGCAGCAGCAAGAAATATGATGAACTATAGGAGATTATGCTTATGATTGCAGGAAATGATGGGAGATTATGATGGAAGTAAAATTTTACGACAGCGTTGACGATGGGCTGCTGAAGTTCGCCGTGATCCTTTCCCGATCCAACGGGAAGTGGGTTTTCTGCAAGCATAAAGAGAGAAACACCTATGAGGTGCCCGGCGGACACAGAGAGGAGAATGAAGCTATCTTGGAAACCGCGAAGCGGGAATTAAAGGAAGAAACCGGGGCGGCCAGATTTCATATAGAACCGGTCTGCGTATACTCTGTAACCGGCAAAAACCGGGTCAATGAGACAGGGGAAGAAACCTATGGAATGTTGTATTATGCGGAGATCGCGGACTTTGAAGATGAGCTGCACAGCGAAATGGAAAAGACGGAATTGTTCGATGCGCTGCCATCAGAATGGACTTATCCGGATATTCAGCCGCTGCTGATAGAAGAATATTTGAAGAGAGGATCAAAGGAGGGCCATTCGCTTTTTTCACGAGCAAACCCTGATTTTGAATAAAACCTGTTGACTTTTTGAACGCTGTTCAGTATAATCAAATTGAACAGCGTTCAATTTGATTGGAGAGACCGAGGCTTGGAGAGATCGTGGTGATGTAACACTGAGGGATTCACACCGAGACGGCTAAACGCTGTAATGATGCAATATTATAAGGAGACAAGCTATGGACAGCAGGGAAGCGATCATGGAGGCAGCTATAAGCCTGATTGAAGAGAAAGGGGAGCGGCTGGAGGATATCACGGTACGGGAAATCTGCAAAAGAGCCAATGTCGGCCTGGGCCTTGTTAATTATCACTTTGGCAATAAGGACAGGCTGATAGAGCTGTGCATTGAGCGGATCATAAACGGAATTGTGGAACAGTTTCGCGCCATGGGAGATACGGCCGCGGGAACGACACCCTTTGAAAAGCTGGAATACCTGGGAGAGTTGACTTTGACGTTTCTGTTTGAGCATGACGCGGTATCAAAAATTTCCATGCTGACGGATATGCGCGCGCCGACGGAGGACGACAATACCAGCAGGACATATCGGGCATATCTGCCTTTGGTGGCCGCCTGCCGGCCTGATTGGGACCAAAGCACAGTGGAGCGCAAAACTTTTTGCCTCATAGCCGTCATGCAGCAGAGCTTTCTGCGCCGCCAGATGATCCTGCGCACCCAGGGCGTCGACTTGACAAAGGCTGACCAGCGCAGGGCATTTCACACGCAGATGCTGCGCGATCTTTTGGAGGTGCAGCCATGAAGATCACAGTGATAAACGGGACAGAAAAGAAGGGCGTTACATACCGGCTGAAAGAGATGTTTTTAGAGCCTTTTAGAGGAAAAGCGGACATCGCAGAATACTATCTGCCCCGCGATTGTCCGGATTTCTGCACAGGCTGCGCCAACTGCATCCTGAGGGGCGTGGAAACCTGCAAGGACGCGGCGCATATCCAAAAAATAGATCTGGCACTGCGGGAGTCCGATCTGATCGTGATGACTTCGCCGGCATACGTCATGCATGTCACAGGCGCCATGAAAGCTTTTCTGGATCATTTTGCTTACCGGTGGATGCCTCATCGGCCGGCGCCAGAAATGTTCGGAAAGCGGGCGGTCGTCCTTACCCAGTGCCTGGGCGCCGGCGCCAGATCCTCCGCGAAGGATATCAGGCACAGCCTGTCCTGGTGGGGCATCTCAGATATCGGTGTGTTTACAGGAGCTTTGATGGAGGGGATCGCGTGGGATGAGCTGTCGGAAAAGAAACGGCGGCAGCTTTGCGGGAAGATCCGCAGACTGTCAGACAGATTTGCCCGCATTGACTATGGACAGCCCGGACGGACAAGCTTTGTGATCAAATTTAAGTTCCTGTTCTGCCGCGTCATGCGGAAAAAGCTCTATGAAAATGGTTCGGACGATCTGGACGGAAAATATTGGGCGGAGCGGGGCTGGCTGCAAAAAAACAGACCGTGGAGATCCACGGCCAGAAATTGACGGCAGAAAGCCGGTTCTGCTATTTAAACTTCCTGCTGAGGGCGTTTTCCATGTGGGCCGCCATGGCCAGTGCGCCGCCTTCTACGTCGCCCGCGATAAAGGCGTGGTAGATGGCCCGGTGTTCTTCCAGCACCACGGCTAAGTAATCCGGCGCGTAGAAGTTGGAAGGGTTGCAGTATTTCAGATAAGTCTGGTAGTTGGTCAGCTGCTGCTGCAGTATCCGGTTGTGGGAAGCGGCGTATATGATCTGATGAAAAGCCGCGTTGATGCTCTGCATCTTGTTGATATCGTTTTTCATGGTGTAGAATTCCATGAACTCAAAGGTTTCATCCATTTCGCTGCGCTCTTCTTCTGTAATGCGCTCGATGGCCCACCTGACCGCCTGGATCTCGTAGGCGGCGCGCAGCACCTGCATATCCTGAATGTCCTGGTCGGACAGTCCCAGCACAAAAGCGCCCCGGTTTGGGATCTTTTCTATGAGTCCGTCCATTTCCAGCTGATGCAGCGCTTCCCGGACAGGAATACGGCTGACTTTGTATTCGTTGCAGATCTTTTGCTCTGTCAGTTTTTCACCTGGCCGGAGCTTTCCTGTCAGGATATCCTCCTGCAGCTCCGCGTACAGGTTGGTGGACAAAGGCTGATTGCCGGTTTTGCCATCTTCTAGGTATTGTATAATAGACATGATCTCCCTCCTGCTCTTGGACCTATACAATTATATTGGCATGTTTTTCTTTTGTCAAGAGAAGGGAGGTTGTCAAAAAAGAATTTTTTTTGTATAATTGTAGACATGAATAAAGAAACAATAGAAAAAATTTTAGATGTGCTGGAGGATACGTATCCGGACGCGGAATGCGCCCTTCATCACCAGAACGTATTTCAACTGATCGTGGCAGTGGCCTTGTCGGCCCAGACTACGGACAAGAGCGTCAACCAGGTGACGCCGGCGCTCTTTGAGGCTTACCCTGATGCCTTTGCCCTTGCGGCTGCCGACCCGGAGGAGGTCAGTCAGTATATTAAAAGGATCGGCATGTACAAGACGAAGTCGAAGAACATCGTCGGCATGGCAAAGGTTTTGGCAGAGTGTTACGACGGCCAGGTGCCGGAGGATTATGACAAGCTGGTGGCGCTGCCGGGGGTCGGAAGAAAGACCGCCAACGTGGTGCTGTCCGTAGGCTTTGGCCATCAAAGGATCGCCGTGGATACCCACGTGTTCCGGGTTGCCAACCGAATCGGCCTGGTCAGCGAGAAAGATGTGCTGAAGACGGAGCTCGCTTTGATGGAATGTCTTCCGGAGGAACGCTGGTCCCGGACCCATCACTCTTTGATCTTCCACGGACGCAACTGCTGCGCGGCAAGAAAGCCGGACTGCGAGAACTGTACCATAGCCGGACTGTGCGAGAAGCATTTGTAGCCGGCAAAATCATAGGAGAGAACGATGAGAAAGAAATTTACTGCTGTTTTGCTGTCAGCGCTGCTGGTAGTCTGCGCGATGCCCGCGACCGCGTTAGCCTGGACCGAGACCTACGACATGACGCCGTTTACCGGCAGCGACTGTACGTCCAATAAGACTGCCGCGGCCACCATCGATTACGTGCTCAACAGGTACAAGCACCAGACCATGTATCCCGGCAGCGGGGAGTGCTGGGGCTATGCGGAGAAGGTCAGCACGATGCTGGCTTCCTCCCGCGAAACCAAGAAATACACGGGTCTGAAGTTCAACAAGACCAACTTTAAGAACAAGTGCCTGGGTGTCAAGGCCGGAACCCATATCCGGCTGGGCAACGAAAAGTCCTTTAACGCGTGGAAGGGCCATTCTGTCGTGCTGCTGAAGGTCACGGAGGAGCAGGTGATCTGGGCGGACAACAACTATAGCTGGGACAACACAGTATCGTATTATTCCGGAACTATGGACGATTTCCTCTGGTTCTACGGCTATACCTATCTGCAGATGGTATCAAAGCCTGTCAGCTACAAGACCTACAAGGAGCCGCAGGTTTCCTCCGGCATCGACGGTCAAAAGGGCGGCGTCCGGCTGACGTGGCTGAAGACCACGGGAACCAGCCGCTACGAGGTGTACCGCAGCTATTCCAAGAACAGTGGCTACAAGCGGATCGCGAAAACCAGCAAAACCAGTTACACCGACAGCTCCGTTACGCTGGGCAAGACGGCCTATTACAAGATAAAGGCTGTGAAGAGCAGCGGCAGCAAGTACAGCAACGTGACCAGCCGCGCGGGAAAGCTGGCTACGCCGCAGGCAAGCTGGAACAACGACGAAACGACAGGATACATTGTTCTCAGCTGGAAGGCCGTGCCGAAGGCAGACCGATACGCGGTCTATCGGTATGACTATACGAGCCAGAAGTATAAGCTGATCAAGAAAACGACGGAATGCAGCTTTACGGATACGGCGGCTGTGGACAGCATGTATTATTTCTATAAAATCCGCGCTGTCTGCGACGCCAATTCCAAGGGAAATTCATCTCTTGCCCTTGTCAACTACTGCTTCTACGATCCGCCGTATGATCCGGGAGATGACGATTACGACGACTACGGCGATGCGTAAGACGGCTGGCTGCAGAGGTCTTTCATCCGGCCGGCCATGACAGCGGATCTCTTTTGCGCACGGTATTGTACCGGCCTTCAGCTGTCAGAACGAGAATCTGACCATGGAGGCCGGTGTTTTTGTGCGGTCAGGGCTGCTGTGCAGGAATGTGGTGTTTAGCTTTTAAGTACGTCAAATGCTTTCAACTTCGTCATTTTTATAAAAATGACGAAGTTGGTCTTGCGAATGACTAAGTTATAATGTATAATGCAAGTAAGTCAAAATATTTAAATGACGTAATTGAAAATTAAATGAGGACATTGGAATGAGGGAATTTGATTATACAAAAAAATGGGAAGAACTGCTGACACCAGAGATTGTCAGGTACCTCACCACGATTCATGAATATAAAGGGGGACAACGATTAATCGCTGAGCGACATGCAGATGTACTGGAGAATCTTGTAGAAATGGCGAAGATTCAAAGCACAGAAAGCTCTAATAAGATCGAAGGTATCTATACTTCAGATGACCGCCTGAAAAAAATAGTTTTGGATAAGACGATGCCGAGGACAAGAAACGAGTGTGAAATCGCAGGGTATAGAGATGTGCTGAATACAATCCATGGAAGCTATGAACATATTCCAGTTAAAGATACTTTTATCCTGCAGCTTCACAGAGATTTATATAAATTTGAGAATTCTTCAGATGGCGGTAAATTTAAAACTACAGATAATTTCATCGAAGAAGTGGATGAAAAGGGCAACAAGTCTGTCAGGTTTAAACCAATGGCATCTTGGGAAACGCCGGAAGCGATCATTCATTTGTGCAAGGCATATAATGAGGCGATTCGCAGAGATGATGCGGACCCTTTGCTGATCATACCCATGTTTATCTTAGATTTCCTTTGTATCCACCCGTTCAATGACGGAAACGGAAGAATGAGCAGGCTGCTGACATTACTCCTGTTGTACCAGAATGACTATATCGTTGGAAAATACATCAGCTTAGAAAAACTGACAGAGAGAACAAAGGATCAGTACTACGATGTATTACAGGATTCATCACAAAAATGGATAGAAGGCGAAAATGATTATGCGCCATTCGTAAAATATATGCTCAGCATTATCACTGCTGCCTACAGAGAATTTTTTGACAGAACACAAATGATTGAAGAAAAGAAGGTGTCTAAGCCAGACAGGATTGAAGAACTGATCAAGCACCATTTAGGAACGCTGACAAAGAAAGAAATCGCGGAAAAGGCAGCAGACATCAGTTTGACCACAGTTCAGAGGACATTGACCGATTTGGTTAAGGAAGAGAAGCTCATCAAGATTGGAAATGGCCGCTATACCAGATATAAATGGAACTGGGATAAGGAGAAATAAGATATGATTACCGGAGAATTAAAAAACAGAATTGATAGTTTATGGGAGATTTTTTGGACAGGTGGGTTGACGAACCCTTTGGATGTTATCGAGCAGATGACCTATCTGATGTTTATTCACGATTTGGATGACGCTGATAATATTCACGCAAAGGAAAGCGCCATGCTCGGTTTACCGTACGAGAGCGTGTTCGCCAAGGAAGTGAAGATCGGTGAAAGAACCATTGACGGAACCCAGCTGAAATGGTCTGTATTCAGGGATTATCCGGCGGACAGAATGTACTCTGTCATGCAGGAAATGGTATTTCCGTTTATAAAAAATCTTCACGCGAACAAGGACAGCGCCTATTCAAAATACATGGACGACGCGATTTTTAAACTGCCTACGCCTTTGATGCTGTCAAAGGTAGTTGACGCCATGGACGATTTATACGCGCAGATGGAAAAATTGCAGGAGACCGATGCGAGAGGGGACGTGTATGAGTACCTTCTTTCTAAATTGTCAACGGCTGGTGTCAACGGCCAGTTCAGAACACCGCGCCATATTATCAAAATGATGGTAGAACTTATGGAGCCAGGGGCAGATGATGTGATCTGTGATCCGAGCTGCGGTACGGCCGGCTTCCTCGTAGAGGCCGGCGAATATTTACGGGTGAACAAAAAAGAGGAGATCTTCTATGATAAAGACAGGAAAGATCATTTTATGAACCACATGTTCCACGGATTCGATATGGACAGAACCATGCTTCGTATCGGCGCCATGAACATGATGACACACGGAGTGGAAAGTCCGTTTATTGAGTATAGGGACAGCTTATCAGATCAAAACCCTGACACAGATAAATATACACTGATCCTGGCAAATCCGCCTTTTAAGGGGAGTCTCGATGCGGATATCGTGTCGGCGGATTTACTCAAGGTATGCAAGACGAAGAAGACAGAGCTGCTTTTTCTGACGCTCTTTGTCCGCATGCTTAAGGTGGGCGGAAGATGCGCCTGTATTGTACCAGACGGTGTGTTGTTCGGGTCATCAAAGGCGCACAAAAGCATCAGAAAAGAATTAGTAGAGAACCAAAGGCTGGAAGCGGTCATTTCCATGCCTTCCGGCGTGTTCAAACCATATGCGGGCGTTTCTACAGGAATCCTCGTCTTCACCAAAACAAACTACGGCGGAACGGATAACGTATGGTTCTATGACATGCAGGCGGACGGCTACAGCTTAGACGACAAGAGGGCCGTGGTTACTGAGAATGATATTCCTGATATTATTGCCAGGTTTAAAGACAGAGAAGCGGAAGCCGACAGAAAGCGTACAGAAAAGTCGTTTATAGTTCCAAAACAGGAAATCGTAGATAATGATTATGACTTGTCGATCAACAAGTATAAACAGGTTGAATACGTACCGGTAGAGTATCCGCCAACCTCGGAGATTATGGCGAGTATCCGTGAACTGGAGATAGAAATTTGCAAGGAAATGGATGAGCTGGAGAGATTGCTCGATTTGTAGAAAGGAAGTACAAAGACGATAAATTCGGATTTGTAGGGATGAGACGGTGGCGAAATATAGACTTGGTGATATATGTGAAATTGTATCAGGAAGTACGCCTAAAACAAGCGTAGAGGAATATTGGGATGGAGAAATTAAATGGATTACACCGGCCGAATTGACTGATGATTCATATATTATCACGGATAGTGCAAGGAAAATAACCGAATTAGGTGTTCAAAAGACGGGATTGTCTTCATTTCCGAAAGGAACAGTTATCCTATCTTCAAGAGCGCCTATTGGAAAAGTTGCAATAGCTGGATGTGAGATGTATTGTAATCAGGGCTTTAAGAACTTGATTTGTTCGGATAAGATAAACAATAAATACTTGTACTGGTTTCTGAAAGGGAATACGGCTTATCTGAATTCATTGGGAAGAGGCGCAACATTTAAAGAAATATCCAAGCAGATTGTTTCAGCTATTGAAATTAATGTTCCAAGTAAAGAAGAACAACAAAAAGCAGTTGATACTTTGGAAAAGATTAATGATATTATTTCACTTCGGAAACGGGAAATAAATCAGTTAGACAACCTCGTCAAAGCCCGATTTATCGAACTGTTCGGTACAGTCAAAGATAATCCATATAACTTCCCAACAGCAACACTAAATGAGGTTTGTCATAAGATCACAGACGGAAAACACGGTGGATGTGAACAGGAGGCAGATTCGGGTTATTACTATGTAGGTGCGCGTGAAATCTACGACGGAGCAATCCATTATGACACTGCGCCGCAGATCACATATGCAGATTTCGCAAAGGATTATCGGCGCTGCAACATTGAGCAGGGCGATATGGTAATTGTTAACACTGGCGCAACCATAGGTAAATCTGCGATCGCTTCCAGCCCCCTCACCGAGAGAACACTACTACAAAAGAGCGTTGCTTTACTCAAGGTGAAAACCAATGTGATCAGTGCGGAATTTTTGAGGTACTGCTACATGGCAAACCCGTCCATGTACATGGTTGAAAGCGCATCCGCACAACCGAATTTGCTGCTATCAAAAATGAATTCAACAGTTATATACTTGCCACCGATAGAGTTGCAGGAGCAGTTCGCAACATTCGTCGCCCAAGTCAACAAATCAAAAGTTGCTGAGCTGTTTAAACGCATGATGTCTGTGGTTCATTTACACGGGAGCAGTCACAAAAGAGCGTATCCTAACTGCGGAATTTTCGCAATTGCTGTCTAGTGAAACACCAACTGAACTTAATTAGAAAGGGGATTTTGAAATGAATCAAAATTTTTATGAAGAGATTAAGAACATTTTGATCACGGCGAGAAACAAAGTGTACCAAACCGCGAATTTTGCAATGGTGGAAGCCTATTGGACTATAGGAAAATTGATTATAGAAGAGCAGGGCGGCAAGGAAAAAGCGGAGTACGGCACGGGATTGTTAGAAGAATTATCGAAGCGGATGACGCAGGATTTCGGGAAGGGATTTACCGTTGCGAATTTGAAGAATATGCGACAATTTTATTTAACCTTTCCAAATAGCTACGCACTGCGTAGCGAATTGAGCTGGACCCATTACAGGCTTTTGATGCGTGTGGAAAATGAGCATGCAAGGGACTTCTATATGCAGGAAGCTGTAAAATCACAGTGGAGCACCAGACAGCTTGAAAGGCAGATCAATTCTTTCTTTTACGAAAGATTATTATCCAGTAAAAATAAAGAACAGGTTGCGGAAGAAATTCAGACGTTAGCGCCTGCTAAGAAACCAGAAGACGTGATTCGAGACCCATATGTTTTGGAATTCCTTGGGTTAAACTCAAATGATGACTTCTATGAAAGCGACTTAGAGCAGGCATTGATTACCCATTTGCAAAGATTTCTTTTAGAACTGGGGAGAGGCTTTTCTTTTGTCGCCAGGCAGAAACGAATTACCTTTGACGGCCGGCACTTCAGAATTGACCTCGTATTCTATAATTACATTTTGAAATGCTTTGTTCTGATCGATTTAAAAGTCGGGGATTTAACACATCAGGACTTAGGGCAGATGCAGATGTATGTCCATTATTATGAACGAGAGCTCATGAATGAGGGAGATAATCCTCCGATTGGCATTGTCTTGTGCGCGGACAAGAGCGAATCTGTGGTTAAATATACGCTGCCGGAAAATGAAACACAAATTTTTGCTTCAAAGTATAAGTTGTATTTGCCAAGCGAAGAAGAACTGCTGAGAGAATTGACTCAAGAATATCAGGCGTTGGAAGCCAGTAAAGATGTGCAGCGTTAAAGTGAACAGTAAGTAATGAAGTCGAGAAATAAGTAGGAGGAGAGATCCATGACTAATTTCGATTATTTGAAGCAGGAACCGAAATTCCATAGCTTCGCGGATGTCGCCATCGCGGCAGAAAAGGTTCTTAAAATCGATACGGAATCCAGCGTAATCAACTGTCGGCGCGCGATGGAATTTGCGATTAAGTGGATGTACTCTGTGGACGAGTATCTGGAAAGACCATATCAGGACGGTTTGGCCAGCTTAATGAGCACCGAGGATTTCCATGACCTTATTGATGATGCGCTTTGGAAGCGCCTTGACCTGATCCGCAAGATTGGAAACAGGGCGGCACATAACAGCAGGAAAATTACAGAGGATGAAGCAAAACTCTGTTTACAGAATCTATTTATCTTCATGGACTATCTATCCTATTGCTATTCTGACTTCTATGAGGAAAGACAGTACGATGTAAACCTGCTGACTGAGGCCCACGAAGAAATCCCAGCATCAAAGTCTTCAGATACCGATGTTGATTTAAAAGCTTTGATCGCCGAAAATAAAGCGCTGAAAGAAGAGCTTACGGCAAAGCGTGCTGAGCAGCAGCAGACTTATGTGCCAAAGCCCCTTGATCTTTCAGAGTATAAGACACGTAAAATCTATATTGATTCCATGTTGTTAGACGCCGGATGGATGGAAGGCAAAGACTGGCTCAATGAAGTTGAAATTTCGGGAATGCCTAACAAATCAGAAGTCGGTTACGCGGATTATGTTTTGTATGATGACAGCCATAGACCGTTGGCAGTTGTTGAAGCGAAGAGAACCTGCGTAGATGTTGCCAAAGGCAGACAGCAGGCTAAGCTATATGCGGATTTATTGGAAGCGCAATACAAGAGAAGACCAGTTGTATTTTTGACTAATGGGTTTGAGACGAGGATCGTAGATAATCAGTATCCGGAAAGAAAGACTGCAGCGATTTACTCCAAACGGGATTTGGAAAAGCTGTTTAATCTCCAGACTATGCGGACAAGTCTTGCGCATGTTTCGGTGGATAAAGAGATCGCCGGACGCTACTATCAGGAGGCGGCAGTTAAAGCGGTCTGCGATAGCTTTGATCGAAGAAATCGCAGGAAAGCGCTGCTGGTCATGGCGACCGGATCCGGCAAGACGAGAACCGTGATTGCGTTATGTAAAGCTCTTTTAGCTGCGGGCTGGGTCAGAAATATCTTATTTCTCGCGGATCGCAACTCGCTGGTTACACAGGCAAAGCGAAGCTTCGTCAATCTTTTGCCGAATTTGTCCTGTTCAAATTTAGTGGAAGAGAAAGATAATTATACGGCCCACTGCATCTTCTCGACCTACCAGACGATGATGAACTGCATCGATTCGGTCAAGGATGAAAAGGGGAAACTGTTTACTTGCGGTCATTTTGACCTTGTCATCTGCGATGAGGCCCACAGATCGATTTACAACAAATATAAAGACATCTTCAATTATTTCGACGCGCCATTGGTTGGACTCACTGCAACGCCAAAAGATGAGATCGATAAGAATACATATGGAATCTTTGATTTGGAAAACGGTGTTCCTACTTACGGATATGAGTTGGCACAGGCAGTAAAAGACGGATATTTGGTCGATTTTCTTACCGTAGAGACAAAGCTGAAGTTCATCGAAGAAGGGATTGTTTATGATGAGTTGTCTGAAGAAGACAAGGCGGCTTACGAAGAAACTTTTGAATTTGAGGATGGGAGATTACCGGAAAGAATTAACTCGTCTGCCTTAAATACATGGGTATTCAATGAAGATACGATCAAGCAGGTTTTGCATATTTTGATGAGAGATGGCCTTAAGGTGGATTATGGTCAAAGGATTGGCAAAACCATTATCTTCGCGAAGAACCATACCCATGCGAATAAAATCCTTGAAATATTTAATAAGCAGTATCCGGAATTGAGCAAGAATGGACAGCCTTTTGCAAAGGTCATTGACAATTATATGACTTATGCGCAGAGCGCGATTGATGAATTCTCGGACTCTCAAAAAATGCCTCAGATTGCCATTTCTGTCGACATGCTGGATACGGGTATTGATGTACCGGAAGTATTGAACCTTGTATTTTTCAAGAAGGTCATGAGTAAGGCGAAGTTCTGGCAGATGATTGGCCGTGGAACCAGATTATGTCCGGGACTCATTGATGGAGAAGATAAAGACAAGTTCTATATTTTTGATTTCTGCGGTAATTTCGAGTTTTTCCGTATGAATCAAGGAAAACCAACGGCAAATATGATCGCTTTGCAAGGTGCTGTTTTTTCCCTGGAATTTGAGATTGCCTATACGCTGCAGAGCCTGGAATATCAGGTAGAACGTCTGATCGCGTACAGAAATAAGCTGGTTGAAAAGATGGCTGGTAAAGTGCAGGAACTGAATCGGGAGAACTTCGCGGTCAGGCAGCATCTTAAATATGTTGATACCTATTCAGTGCCCGCGAATTATAACGCCATCGCGTTTGAGGATACGCTGGTGATAAGAGAAGAGCTGGCGCCGCTGATTCAACCGGAGAAAGATGAGGCCAGTGCGATACGCTTTGATGCGCTGCTTTATGCGATGGAACTGGCGCACCTGGCGGGAAAAGGCTATGGCCGCCACAAAAGTGATCTGTATAAAAAGGTGAAAGGTATCGCGAGCGTTGCAAATATTCCAGAGATTCAGATGCAGGCCGAGCTTTTGAACAAGATTCTGCATACTGATTATGTGGAGAATGCCGGGATTGATGAGTTTGAGCATATTAGGGTTAGCCTGCGTGGACTGATGAAATATCTTCCGAAGGAGACTGCCTCATATAACACGGATTTTACAGACGAAATACTTTCTGCGGAATGGAATGAGTCAGAACTGGAAAATGATGAATTGAAGAACTATAAGGCAAAGGCTGAATTCTATGTGCGGCAGCATCAGAACCATATTGCGATTGCGAAACTCAAGACGAATCGGCCATTGACAGAGACAGATCTTAAGAGTCTGGAACAAATCCTTTGGAGTGAAGTTGGATCCAGAGAAGATTATGAAAAAGAGTATGGCCACAAACCTTTAGGCGAGTTTGTGAGGGAGATCGTGGGACTTGATATGAATGCCGCAAAAGAGGCGTTCTCAGAGTTCTTAAATGATACAAACCTTGACAGCAGACAGATCTATTTTGTAAACCAGATTGTGGAGTATATCGTGCATAACGGCATGATGAAGGATTTGTCTGTGCTCCAGGAAACTCCGTTCACAGATAAGGGGAGCGTAGTAGAGATCTTCACTGATTTGAATGTATGGATGGGTATCAGGAAGGTTATAGATCAGATAAACGCAAATGCTGTAGCGTAAAAGGCTGACCGGAAGTATTGATTTTCTCATTGACAATCGGTAGAATTTTCGGTAAAATTTAACTATGTTTGTGACAGTATTGTCGCGGACGTTTAGAAGGGTAATGGGCCTGGAGATGAACATTCGCTTTTGTTCAAATCTTAGGAGGACCCATGAAGAGAAAAATTCTGACTGCCGTTTTGGCAGTGTGCTTGTCGGTGACAGCTTTGCCTTTCGCGACGGTGGAGGCAGATGCCTACAGCGAAGGCGCTACTTACCGGGGCAGCGACTGCACTGACAATGAGAATGCGGAGGCCGCTATCGACTATCTGATGGCCCGCTATCCCCACGGCAAGGCCTTTGACAGCGCCGGCACCTGTTGGGGCTATGCTGTAAAGATCAACGAGCTTCTGGCTGACGACAACAAGACCAGCTATTACAACGGACTTCGGTTCACGAAAGCCAACTTTAAGAAAAAATGTCTGAACGCTAAGGCGGGAACCCATATACGCTTTTCCCACGGCAGCTCTTTTAACGGGGGTTACGGCCACTCGGTAGTATTGCTGAAGGTGGACGAGGACAAAGTGATCTGGGCGGACAACAACTACTACGCGTACAATACGGTATGCTATTACCAGGGCACCATGAACGATTTCTACAAGTGCTACGGCCAGTACGAGTATATCAACATGGTATCAAAGCCGACCAAATACAAGGTCTACGTAACGCCGAGAGTGGCGGCAAAGGTATTGAAGCCGTCGGGAAACATACGTCTGACCTGGCTGAGATCATCAGGAGCCGAAGGGTATCAGATCTACCGAAGCTATTCCAAAGACGGTGATTACAAGCTGATTGGAGAAGTGGAAGGAGATACTTACCGGTATACAGACGATTCCGTTAAATCCGGCAAAAAAGCCTGGTACAAGGTGAGAGCCGTCAGAGAAAACGGAAATAAGATGAGCAGCGCGGTTACGGTGAATTAAGGCGGCGCCTGCAAAAGTAAACAAGATGAGCAAGGACTGTCCCGCAGCGCAGAGCGCTGATAGGGCAGTCCTTTTGTACTTGTTTAAATTTTCGCTTGTTTTTTGTGAAAATTATATTGTTTTTTACTCATATTTTGTGAAAATAGAGTTTAAAATCGCTATTTTTTTGTGATAGCATTGATATTTCAATGGAAATGGCTTATACTATAAGAGAAGAGAAAAGGAGTGTAGCATATGCTGTATTTAAAACGAAAAATAGATGCCTTTTTTATGAAGTGGAAGCAAGCTGAACATAAGAAGCCCTTGATTGTAAAAGGAGCCAGGCAGGTGGGAAAAACAGCGTCTGTCCTGAGATTCGCAAAAGCAAATTACAACAGCATCGTGTATATAAATTTTGTTGAAGAACCAAAGTATAAGATGATTACGGCTGACGGATATGGTGTTGACCAAATTATCAAGAATATCTCGATGCTGGATCCGTCGAAACATTTTTTGCCAGGAGAAACTTTGATCTTCTTTGATGAACTTCAGGATTTTCCTGATATTTCGACGTCCTTGAAATTCTTTGCTATTGACGGGCGCTTTGATGTGATTGCCAGCGGCTCATTGTTGGGAATTCACTACAGAAAAATTGAAAGCAACAGCGTAGGTTATAAGATTGATTATGTGATGCGCTCTCTTGACTTTGAGGAATTTCTCTGGGCTAAGGGCTATGATGACAGTTTTTCTGAGGAGCTGTTCGCTTGCATGTGTGATTTAAAACCCCTCAGTAAAGCTCAGTTGTCTGTATACAATTCGCTTTTTCTGGATTACTGCGTGCTCGGTGGTATGCCGGCAGTGGTGAGAGAGTATATCGAAAGAGGTACCTTCGAGGGCTCATTAGACACCCAGCGGCAGTTGATTGCCGATTATAAAGAAGACATTCGGAAGTATGCAGATGGCATGGATCAGACACGAATCCTGAATGTGTTTAACCATATACCGGCGCAGCTTGCCAGGGAGAATAAGAAGTTTCAGATATCAAAAGTCGCATCTGGCGCTCGTTTTCGGGACTACCGCGGGTGTATTGAATGGCTTTGTGATGCGGGGATCGTAAATATCTGTTACGGTATGAATTTTCCGGAGCTGCCGCTAAAAGGAAACTATGATGAAAAAAAGTACAAATTATACTTTGCGGATACGGGTCTTCTGGTCGCCATGCTAGACGAAGAAGCGCAGGAAGATCTGCGGGCGAATAGAAACCTGGGCGTTTACAAAGGCGCACTCTATGAGAACATCGTTGGCGAGGCATTGGTAAAAAGCGGGTATGAGCTTTTCTACTATAAGAGGAATGATTCAACGTTAGAAGAGGACTTTTTCCTTCGCACTGCGTCGGAACTGCTCCCTGTAGAGGTAAAATCTGGGGGAGGGCGAAGCAAATCGCTGCAAACTTTGATCAGCAGCGATAAATATGGAGATATATCCCGTGGAATCAAGCTGGCCCACAGCAATATTGGCTGTAACGGCCAAATTATCACGTTTCCGTATTTCTGTGCGTTTCTTTTGAAACGGTATTTGAAAGAAATGAAATAATTATAACTAATTATATAAAAAAGGTTCTCATGAATCCGAAGTGAATCAGTCAGGAGAACCTTTTTGATTAATTTATTTTGTTCTTATTTCTTAGCGGGCTAGGCTCTCCCGCAGCACTTCTTATATTTCTTGCCGCTTCCGCAAGGGCAAGGATCGTTTCTGCCGGGCTTCTTTTCTACATGGACCGTCTTGGAACGCTTGTAGGCTTTGACGATCTCCAGCCGCTTTTCCTCGCTGAGCACGTCCTCCCAGGCAGGGATGGTGAACAGATAGTCGGCTTCAGCCTTCAGCATGTTGAAGAACAGCTTTTCAAAGTCGATGTCCAGGTTGATGGCGGTATCGTCGGTGACGGACTCCAAATCCAGCTCCGCGTTGAGGCTGCTGTTGATGCCGTCCAGGAAACCGACGAAAATCGTCTTGTTGCACTGAAATTTCTCAACCAGCTCGGCCACGGTGCCTGTCATATGCTCCGCGGGATTCTCCAGAATATGGGTGTACAGCTTGGTCTCTGTCTCCGCGTACTCCTTCCAGAACGCCTCAAAGGTCTCCTCCGTCTGGTTGTCGATCAGATTTTTCCAATCTTCATATAAACTCATGTAAAACTTCCTCCTATTTTACAAATATTACGGGTCTTTTATTACGGCTGTTACAGCTATTACAGCTATTACAGCTCTTTCGCGATCGCCAGAATGTCGCCTACGATAGCGCTGCCGGTTGGAAGAGCGCCCGCGCCTTTGCCGTAGAACATGACTTCATCTACCGCGTTGCCGGTTACGTAGATGGCGTTGAACTCGTTGGACACGCCGGCCAGAGGATGGGAGTTTTCGATCTCCATCGGCTTGACGCTGTATTCCACCGTGTCTCCGGCGCGCTTCGCCTGGGCGATCAGCTTGATCTTGCAGCCCTTAGCCTTTGCCGCATCGATATCGTCCATGGTGATCTTGCTGATGCCGACGGTAGGAATCTCTGTCGGCGGTACATATTTGTCAAAGCACAGAGCCATGAGGATGGACAGCTTGTTCGCCACGTCGATGCCCTCCACGTCAGCAGTCGGGTCAGCCTCCGCGAAGCCCTTTGCCTGAGCGTCCTTCAGCACGTCCGCATAGTCCAGGCCCAGATCTGTCATCTTTGTCAAGATGTAGTTGGTCGTACCGTTGAGGATACCCATGACCTCCGTGAACTCGTTGCCGGCCAGGGCTTCCTGAATCGCTGTCAGGGCAGGGATACCGCCGCCTACGCTGGCTTCAAAGCGGAATGCCACGCCGTGCTCGGCAGCCGTTTTCTGCAGTTTGTCAAAGTTAGCGGCAACAGCGGCTTTGTTCGGGGTAACGACGCTCTTGCCGTTTTCCATGGCAGTCAGCATGAAAGTAGTAGAAGGTTCGATGCCGCCCAGGGATTCTACTACGATATCGATCTCAGGGTCTTTTAAAATATCGTCAGGATTCTGTGTCGTGCAGGACTCCGGCAGGCCCAGGGTTTTCAGCCTGTCCATGTTCTTCTCCAGAACCCGTACGACTTTGATCTCTCTTCCAATTCTCTTCTCAATCAATTCCTTGTTCATGTCCAGAATCTGGTAGGTTCCTCCGCCCACCGTACCCAGACCGAGTATTCCGATTTTTACTGTCTTCATAACAGCCTCCTTGTACAAAATTTACGCTTTAAAAAATTATATACTAAAATTCGTTTTTTGTCTTTAAATTTTTGCAAAAAACCTTTATGATGTTAGAGGACTTGTTTTTTAGGAGGAAAAGATGTCACTGCATATCGTTTTTGTTGAACCTGAGATACCGCCGAACACCGGAAATATCGCCAGGACCTGCGCCGCTACGGACACCTGTCTGCATCTGGTGGAGCCGCTGGGCTTTTCCATCGACGACAAGGCAGTCAGAAGGGCGGGGCTGGACTACTGGCCTTACGTAAAGCTGGAGGTGCATCAGAGCCTGGACGCCTTTATGGAAAAATACGGAGATCACAATATGTATCTGGCGACGACCAAAGGCGGCAGGCTGTACACAGAGCCTTCCTACCAGGACGAGGATATGATTTTGTTCGGCCGCGAAACAGCCGGCCTTCCCAAGTCCTTTATCGAAGCCCATCGGGAACAGGCCGTCAGAATCCCCATGAGCGAAAGCACCCGTCTGCGGTCGTTCAATCTTTCTAATTCTGCCAATATCATCCTATTTGAGGCGCTGAGGCAATTAAACTTTCCAGGTTTGAAATAGGCGTTGAAATAAACCGTTTCTTTATGGTATACTATTTGCATAGGAGATGGGAAAAATGAAACTAGGTTACGAGCTTACAATTGAACAGACCCAAAAACTTTCCATGACGCCAGAGCTGATACAGGCCATCCAGATTCTGCAGTTCAACAATCAGGAGCTGGTGGACTATGTACAGAATGAGCTGATGGAGAATCCCGTGCTGGAAGCGGAGAAAAGCTATGACGCGCAGGAAGTGGATATCAGGGAGAAAATCAGAGAAGCGGACTACGAGGAGCAGAGCTTTCGCCAGTGGGAGTATGCTCCTGACGACGACGATGACTACACCTACGAACAGTACGCCTGGGAAGAGGACACGCTGACAGACTATCTGCTCAGCCAGCTGCAGTTTTCCAAGCTGAAGGACCCGAAGGCGAAGATCGGCCGCTATATCATCGAGGCCATCGACGATAACGGTTATCTGACCGTGTCTGTAGAGGAGATCGCGAAGGCCTTTCACGAGGATACGGATATTGTAGAGGAGACACTGAGCTTTATCCAGACCTTTGAACCTTCCGGCGTGGCTGCGCGGAACCTGCGCGAATGTCTGATCATTCAGCTGGCCGCCAAAGGCCTTTTGACCGATGAAATCGAGTATATCATTGAGAACATGCTGGAAGATCTGGCGAACAACCGGATCGCGTTTATCGCCAAGACCCTGGGCATCAAGAACCAGGAGGTTCAGCAGATCGCCGATCTGATCAGGACCCTGGAGCCGAAGCCGGGCAGGCTGTTTTCTTCCGGCGAGGCTATCCGCTACGTGGTGCCGGATATCTTTGTAGAGAAGGTCAACGACGAATACGTAGTCACCAACAACGACACCAGCGTGCCGAAGCTGATGGTCAGCTCCTATTACAACAAGCTGACCGCGGAAGCCAGCAAGGACGAGGAACTGAACAAATATCTCAACGACCGTTTTAACGCCGCTGTATGGCTGATCCGAAGCATCGAACAGCGGAAGCAGACCATATATAACGTGGCTGACGCCGTGGTAAAGTATCAGCAGGAGTTCTTTGACAAAGGCGAAAAGTTCCTGAAGACCCTGACCTTGAAGCAGATCGCTGACGAGATCGGCGTCCACGAGTCTACGGTCAGCCGTTCCATCAACGGCAAATACATGCAGAGCCCCCGAGGCGTATTTGAAATGAAGTACTTTTTCTCCAGCGGAGTGACCGGCGGAGACGGAGGCGGCGTTTCATCTAACAGCGTCAAATCCATCATCAAAGAGATCATCTCTGGCGAAGACCCGAGAAAACCGTACAGCGACCAGGATATGGTAGCCATCTTGAAGGAAAAGGGCATCGACATATCCCGCAGAACCGTGGCAAAGTACAGAGAAGGTATGAATATACTGTCTTCTTCCAAGAGAAGGAGATTCTAGTAAATATAATAATATAACTTTAATCCAAAAAGAGATATGGAGGTAAATTATGGCAATTAAAGTTGGTATTAGTGGATTCGGAAGAATCGGAAGAGTGGTAATCAGAGCAGCGATGGACATGCCGGATATCGAGATCGCCGGCATCAACGTCCGTAACGCGGACATCGACTATCTGATCTATATGCTGAAGTATGACACCACCTTCGGACGCTTTCCGAAGAGCCTGGAGAAGTATGAGGGCGGCATCGTCATCGACGGAAAAAAGGTTCCTGTTTACAGCGAATCTGAAGCGAAGAACATTCCATGGGAAAGATGCGGAGCCGAATACATAGTTGAAGCTACCGGAGCCTATACTACTACAGAAAAGGCTATGGACCACATCAAAGCCGGAGCGAAGAAGGTCATCATTTCCGCGCCTGCGAAGGACAAGACGACCCCGACCTTCGTCTTTGGCGTCAACTCAGATGAATATACCAGCGATATGGACGTAGTTTCCAATGCGTCCTGCACCACCAACTGCCTGGCGCCGCTGTGCAAGGTACTGGAAGATAACTTTGGCATCGAACAGGGACTGATGTCCACCATCCACTCTGCTACAGCAAAGCAGAAGGTGGTAGACGCACGTTCCATGAAGGACTGGAGAACCGGCAGAAGCGTGTTTGGTAATGTCATTCCTTCCACCACCGGCGCGGCGAAGGCCGTAGGACTGGTCATTCCGTCCCTGGCGGGAAAGATGACAGGCATCTCCTACAGAGTGCCTACCGCAGATGTATCCGTTATCGACCTGAACGTAGTGCTGAAGAAGTCCGCGTCCTATGACGCCATCTGCAGGGCGGTCAAGAAGGCTTCCGAAACCTACCTTCACGGCGTCATCGAATATGTAGATGACGAAGTGGTTTCCGGAGACTTCGTGGGAGATCCGCACACCTCGATCTTTGACGCCAGAGAGGGCATCGAGCTGAACGACAAGTTCTTTAAGCTGATCGCCTTCTACGACAACGAGTACGGTTATTCCAGCAAGACACTGGAGCTGATCCGTCACATGTACGACGTTGACAACGCGAAATAGACTTTGATTTTTCATGGGGAAATGCTGCGGCGCGGCATTTCCCTGCAGTTTATGGAAATAAAGAGGTAGAAAAGAAATGAAAAAAACAGTGAAAGATGTTGATGTAAAGGGCAGACGCGTCCTGGTGAGATGCGACTTCAACGTGCCGCAGAAAGAGGGCCGGATCACTGACGACAAGCGGATCGTCAGCGCCCTGCCTACGATCAACTATCTGAGAGAAAACGGCGCGAAGGTCATTTTGATGTCCCACTTGGGAAGACCAAAGGGCGAGCCGAAGATGGAATACACCCTGCGTCCGGTAGCGGAGCGGCTTTCTCAGCTTCTTGAGACCGAAGTCAAGTTCACCAGCTGCCCGACCGTGGTATGCGATACTGTAAGAGATATGGCGGACAGCCTGCAGGAGGGTCAGGTCATGCTGCTGGAAAACGTCCGTTTCCGGAAAGAGGAAACGGAGAACGGCGCGGACTTCGCCAAGGAGCTGGCGTCCCTGGGAGAGATCTTTGTCCAGGAGGCATTCGGCACGGCCCACAGAGCCCACGCTTCCACGGCCGGCGTAGCCGACTATCTCCCTGCCGTATCAGGCTTTCTCATTGAGAAGGAGGTCAAATTCCTGGGCAGCGCCGTAGAAAACCCGCAGAGACCTTTCGTGGCCATCATGGGCGGCGCCAAGGTGGGAGACAAGATCCCGGTCATCGAAAACCTGCTGCAGAAGGTGGACACCCTGATCATCGGCGGCGGCATGGCGTACACCTTCTTTAAGGCCATGGGCCTGGAAATCGGCACCTCCATCTTAGACGAGGAAAACATCGGTCTGGCCGGTGAGCTGCTGAAGAAGGCGGAGAGCGCGGGAGTCAAAATGCTTTTGCCGGTAGACGTGGTCTGCGCGGAGCGCTTTGATAACGACGCACCGTCAAAGGTGGTCAGCCGCGACGCCATGCCTGCGGACATGATGGGACTGGACATCGGCCCCGACACCGTAGAGCTGTACAGAGAAGCGCTGCGGGAAGCGAAGACCATCGTCTGGAACGGTCCTATGGGCGTATTTGAAATGCCGTCCTTTGAAAAGGGAACAAAGGCAGTGGCGGAGATTCTGGCGGCCAGCGATGCGGTGACCGTCATCGGCGGCGGAGATTCTGCCGCGGCTACCGAGCAGTTCGGTCTGGCTGACAAGATGACCCATATTTCCACCGGTGGCGGCGCTTCGCTGGAATTCCTGGAAGGCAAGGTTCTGCCGGGCATCGCGGTTATTGAAGACAAATAGGGAAGACCTGGAAAGATAATAGATAGAGATGGATAGAAGGGAAGTATCGAAATGAGAATACCGTTCATTTGCGGCAATTGGAAAATGTATAAGACGAAGGAAGAAGCCGCTGCCTTTGCCGCGGCATTCCGCGGACTGTATGAGGCGGCGGATACGGATATCGCGGTTGCCATATGCGCGCCGTTTACCCAGCTGGACACGCTGAAAGAGGCGTTCGCGGGCACTCGCATCGGCGTTGGGGCCCAGAATGTCCACTTCGCGGAGGAGGGCGCCTATACGGGAGAGATCTCAGCCGCCATGCTGCAGGAGATCGGCGTCGATTACTGCATCGTGGGCCACTCTGAGCGGCGTCAGTATTTTGGAGAGACCGATGAAACCGTCAACCTGAAACTGAAAAAGCTGTTCGATACTACGGATATCATTCCGATCCTCTGCGTTGGCGAGAACCTGGAACAGAGAGAAGCCGGCGCGGCGCAGCTGGTCGTAGGAGGGCAGCTGTCGGCCGGTCTTGAGGGAATCTCAGCGGAGAACGCGGCAAAGCTGGTCATCGCCTATGAGCCGGTCTGGGCTATCGGAACCGGAAAGACCGCCACGCCGGAACAGGCGGAGGAAATGTGCGCCTTCATCCGCGGCGTGCTGGAGGGACTCTACGACGAGGACGTGTGCGATCAGGTGATCATTCAGTACGGCGGCAGCGTCAAACCGGAAAATGCCACCGAGATCATGAACATGGATGAGATCGACGGCGCTCTGGTAGGCGGAGCCAGTCTGGACGCCGCAAAATTCATGGAGATTATCAACTTTTAGAGATAAAATACTTGATTTTTACCATTTCTTATGATACAGTTAAATGGTTGAAATTAAAGCGCTCGGCTTAAGGAGGGATAAGATGAAAACCGCTCTGATGATATTATTGGCTATCGCCAGCATCATTATTATCGCAAGCGTTCTGCTGCAGTCAGGCAACAGCGACGGCTTGTCAGGATCTATTGCAGGCGGTGCGGAGCAGTTGTTCGGAAAGAAGAAGAGCAGAGGCTACGAAGCAATTTTGAGCAAGATCACAATTGTTTCCGCCGTACTGTTCATCGTACTGTCAATTGCCATCGTTGCAATATTTTAAGGTGTCAATAATTTAAATTAAATTTAAATATTCGCTTAGGGGTTGTAAGAGGTGCTTGGTAAGTGCCTCTTAAACTGCGTTTTAAAACAAGGCGAAGAAGGAGGTATTATTATGAATTATGTTGCTCCTGTCGCTGCCCTTGTTGGTCTGATCGTGGCATTCTGCCTGGCATCATGGATCAGCAAGGCTGATGAAGGAACCGACAGAATGAAGGAAATCGCGGGTTACATCCGCGAGGGAGCTATGGCCTTCCTGAAGAGAGAGTACAAGACCATGGCTGTCGTAATCGTCGTACTGTTCCTGCTGATCGGATTCGGTCTTCAGAGCTGGACAACCGCCGTACTGTATGTCATCGGCGCGCTGCTGTCCGTACTGGCTGGATTCTTCGGTATGAACGTTGCGACCAAAGGTAATGTAAGAACTGCCAATGCGGCAAGAGAATCCGGCATGCCGAAAGCGCTGAAGATCGCTTTCCGTTCCGGCGCTGTCATGGGTCTGTGCGTATCCGGTCTGGGCCTGCTGGGTTTGGGCGTGGTATTCTGCGTGCTGGATCTGACCACCGTTACAAAGTGCATCACCGGTTTCGGTCTGGGCGCTTCCTCCATGGCTCTGTTCGGCCGTGTAGGCGGCGGTATCTACACCAAGGCTGCTGACGTAGGCGCTGACCTGGTAGGTAAGGTAGAGGCCGGTATTCCGGAAGACGACCCGAGAAACCCTGCTGTTATCGCTGACAACGTAGGCGACAACGTAGGCGACGTAGCCGGTATGGGCTCCGACCTGTTCGAGTCCTATGTAGGCTCCATCATTTCCGCGATCACGCTGGCATCTGTAGCTGTTGCCAACGCGCCTCTGAATGCGACTTTCTCAGAGGCTACTGCTGCTCTGTTCCCTCTGCTGCTGTCCGCAATCGGCATCATCGCGTCCGTTCTGGGCATCTTGATGGTAAGAGGAAACGAAAATACAAATCCTGCTTCCGCGCTGAACATGGGTACTTATATCAGCGGCGTTATTGTCATCGTATGCGCGCTGCTGCTGAGCAAGCAGATGCTGGGCGACTTCACCTATGCGTTCGCTATCATCGCTGGTCTGATCTGCGGTATCGCTATCGGTAAGATCACAGAAGTATACACTTCCGGCGATTATAAATCTGTACAGAAGATCGCAGAACAGTCTCAGACTGGTTCCGCTACTACTATCATCAGCGGTCTGGGCGTAGGCATGATGTCCACGCTGTGGCCGATCCTGCTGATCTGCGTCGCAACCTTCGTGGCTTACAAGTTTGCCGGCGTATACGGCATCGCGCTGGCCGCGGTAGGTATGCTTTCCACAACCGGTATGACTGTTGCCGTTGACGCTTACGGTCCTGTATCCGACAACGCCGGCGGTATCGCGGAGATGTCCGAACTGCCTCATGAAGTTCGTGAGATCACGGACAAGCTGGACGCTGTAGGAAACACTACCGCTGCAATCGGTAAAGGCTTCGCTATCGGTTCTGCCGCTCTGACCGCACTGGCTCTGTTCGTATCCTATGCGGAAGTGGCAGGTATCACAAGCAGCGGCGTAAGCTTATTGGATCCTATCGTCATCATCGGCCTGTTCATCGGCGCTATGCTGCCGTTCCTGTTCTCCGCTATGACGATGAACTCCGTAGGCAGAGCTGCGAACCAGATGATCGAAGAAGTAAGAAGACAGTTCAGAGAAGACAAGGGCATCATGGAAGGTACTTCCAAGCCTGATTACGCAAGATGCGTAGACATCTCCACTGGCGCTGCTCTGAAAGAAATGATCATTCCTGGTCTGATGGCTATCATCGCTCCACTGGCTGTAGGCTTCATCCTGGGCGCTGAAGCTCTGGCAGGTATGCTGGGCGGCGCACTGTCCGCAGGCGTACTGATGGCTATCATGATGTCCAATGCCGGCGGCGCATGGGATAACGCGAAGAAGTACATCGAAGAAGGACACTACGGCGGCAAAGGCAGCGAACCACACAAGGCAGCTGTCGTTGGCGATACAGTAGGCGACCCGTTCAAAGATACTTCCGGTCCGTCCATCAACATCCTGATCAAGCTGATGACCATCGTATCTGTAGTATTCGCACCGTTATTCGGTAGTGGCTTATTAGGCTAATCCATTCAGACTTTATCAAAGGCTTCGCTGCGGCGGAGCCTTTGTTTATGACCTAACCCAATGAGAGCGAGCGGAGGAGAAACCATATGGCAAAAAAAGAAAAAGAGATCAAGACAAACGCGGTGCGCATGGTTGCGGCAAAGAAGCTGCCATATCAGCTTCACACCTATGACGCGCCGGAAGGCTTTCTGGACGGCGTTTCCGTGGCGGAGCAGACTGGCCAGAATCCGGACATGGTATACAAGACTCTGGTGCTGATCGGACACAGCAAGGAACACTATGTCTGCGTGATTCCGGTCGCCTGCGAGCTGGATCTGAAAAAGGCGGCGAAGCACTTCGGCGAAAAGAACATAGAGATGATCCACGCCAGAGACATCACCAAGGTAACGGGATACATCAAAGGCGGATGCTCGCCGGTAGGCATGAAAAAACAGTTTCGGACGGCCATACATTTCGCGGCGGAATCCCTTCCAACGATTTGTGTCAGCGGCGGTAAAGTGGGGCTGCAGATGGAGCTGGAGCCGAAAGCCCTGGCGGACCTGGTCGGAGCCGATTTTGCAGATCTGATAAAGGAGTAGAAAAAAGTCAGAGAAAGCGATAGAGAAAATAGAGAAGATAGAGAAATAATCAGAGAAAAGGGCGGAGAAGGCTCATGGATATCAGAAGAGCGAAGACCGGTGATTTAGACCGGATCATGGAAATCTACGCTTATGCCCGCCGCTTCATGGCGGAAACGGGGAATCCCAACCAGTGGATCGGCGGCTATCCCCAGCGGGAGCTGGCGGAAGATGACCTGCGGAAAGGAGAACTGTACGTCTTGGAGGAGGAAAACCGTGTCTGCGGTGTATTTACCTTTCCTATAGGTCCTGATCCCACCTATGCTGTCATAGAAGACGGCGCATGGCCGGAAGAGGAGACGGAATATGGAACGATCCACCGGATTGCCGGTGATGGCAGCGTTCACGGGCTCCTTCCGCGCTGCATAGAGTTTTGTTTTCAACTGGTGAATGCCATTCGCATCGATACCCACGACGACAACAAGATCATGCAGCGTCAGATCGAAAAGTGCGGCTTTATCTACTGTGGAAAAATACGCAGCAGAGACGGCTCCCCGCGGCTGGCTTACGAGCTGCGAAGGGCGAGCTGGAAAAAGACCAGATAAATTATATTATACTCCCATCCGTCTTCGCCTCGCGGCGAAGACGTTTTTATGTGGAAAGAGCGGGACGTTTCTGTTTGGCTGATTCCGTTTTCTAACGAAAACATTTTGATGAATTTGGAAAACAAAACGGTCAGCGGACGGCAAAATAACGGCATAAAAGCTGATTTACGGGCTGATCATGCGAAAAAAACTCTTCCGTTAGGGGATTTTATTGAAAATCTGAGCTCAAACATGTAAAGGTTTTGCTGATTTTCGGATTTTGTTTTCTATTGAAAACCTTTTGATGGAATTTGGAAAACGTGTGACTAGCGGGGGCTAAAGCGGGGCAACGCGAGCCAGCACATGCCAACACAAGCATAACCCATTGAGCGGATAAACTAAAGTAAGAAATCTGTAAGGAAATCATTAACAAATCTTAACCTCTGCTTAACTGCCAGTTAAGAATTATCCTGTAGAATAAAGTCAGAATTCAAAAGGAAGAGGTATGGATTATGAATATCATCATTTTGACAGGGCGCTTCGGCATGGGCCACGTGAAAGCCGCCGAAGCCATCAAAGAACAGATCTTAACAGAAAAGCCGGACAGCAGCGTAGAGATCATCGATTTTATGGATCACATGTTTCCGGCCGTCAGCAAATACATCTACAAAGGCTTCAATTTCCTGGTAGGCAGCTGCAGCGGCCTGTACAACACCATAAACAAAGCTGCGGGAAGCAGCCATGCGGTGCCCCTGAAGGTCACCATGACCCACAAGATAGACAGGCTCATGGCCGATTACCGCCCGGACTGCATCGTCGTAGCCTTTCCCGTCTGTTCCCAGTACATATCCGCGTACAAGCAGATCCGCCGCTGCAGAGTGCCTCTCTATACCTACATCACCGATATTACCGCCCACGCCGAGTGGATCGCTCCGGCTACGGACCGGTATTTTGTCGGCGACGTGACCACCAAAAACACCCTTCTCTCCAACGGCGTCCCGGAAGAAAAGATCACGGTCAGCGGCATACCCGTGCTGCGGCGCTTCCATCAAAGGGTGTCCGGCGGAGGCTTCGGCCGGACCTGCGGCCGGAAAAAGAAGGTGCTCCTTATGGGCGGCGGTCTGGGGCTGCTGCCATCGTCGGAAGCTCTCCTGCGGACGCTGAACAGTCAGGAGGAGATCGAGGCCACGGTGATCTGCGGCCATAACGAAAAGATGCTGGCCATGGTCAGAGAAAAATATCCCGCCATCGACGCCGTCGGCTACACCGACCAGGTGGACAAGTACATGGGGGAGGCGGATCTGCTCGTCACCAAGGCCGGCGGCCTGACTACCTTTGAGGCCATCGCCGCAGGCACACCCCTGTATATCATCAGGCCGTTTCTGGAACAGGAATTCGGCAACGCCCGATATATCGAAAACCACAATATCGGCAGAGTTCTCTGGGACGAGCGGGCCGACGAAGGGGAGGAGCTGCTGCGTCTTCTCTCTGAGGACCAGCTTCTGTGTCAGATGCGGGCCAACATGGAGAGACTGCAGCAGGACTTCGCGCCGTGCCGGTTCTTCCAGGGATTAAAGGAGAAAGAGGGGGAGAAAAGATGCGGCTGAAGATAAACGGTAAGACCCTCGCGGCGGCGGCTTTGGCGGCGGGGGCATACAGCTTTTTCCCCTCCGAGGCAGAAAAGTGGAAGTACAAAATAGACGGCGGGGAGCGGCAGAAGAACATCTATCTGACCTTCGACGATGGCCCAGGCCCGCACACCGGGCAGCTTCTGGATCTGCTGCGGACCTATGATATACGGGCTGCGTTCTTCGTGGTGGCGGAATCGGCCGCCGCCCATCCAGAACTGATCGACAGAATGGCGGCGGAAGGCCATTTGATCGGCATTCATTCCCTGGATCACAGCAGCGCCATGCTCCAGACGCCGGGCCGGACCCGGGCCGACCTGGCCGAAAGCGTCCGCATTTTGCGGGAGCTGGGCGTAACGCCGGAGTATTACAGGCCGCCATGGGGACACGTGAACTGGGAGACCCTGCGGCAGATCAAAAAGCTGGGCCTGCGGGAAGTCCTGTGGCACGTGATGGTCCAGGACTGGCAGGCCAATATGACGGAAGAGGAGATCCAGTACAGGCTGCTGAAACGAACCGGCAGAGGCGACATCGTATGCCTTCACGACGGGCGGGGCAGAAAGGGAGCCAACGAGACAATGGTACGCGCCCTGGAAGCCACGATTCCTGTCTGGTTGGAGGAAGGATGGCAGTTTAAGCGGGTCGACGAGGCCGAAAGATTTCGGCAGGGGCAGCGGCCATGAAAGGCTTTCTGAAAAACGGCGGGCTGTTCCTGCTGCTGGCGGCTCTGACGCTGTGGGTGATCGGAAAAGAGACTGACCCGAAGCAGATCCTAGACGCCGTCACGGGAGCCAACAAGCTGTGGCTGCTGGCAGCGGTGGCGGCGTCGGCCCTGTTTCTCTGCTGTGAGGGACGCAACCTTACCCGCCTGCTGCGCGCCTCCGGCTGTCAGGCGGTTCGGATCGGAAAGGGACTGCATTACGCGTGCGTCGGATTCTTTTTCAGTGCGGTGACGCCTTCCGCGTCAGGGGGCCAGCCCATGCAGCTGTACAGCATGCACCGTGACGGCATCGATTTGGCCAACGGCAGCCTTGCCCTGCTGGGAGAGCTTCTCAGCTTTCAGCTGGTCAGCGCGGCGCTGGCGGCCGGCGGTTTCCTGCTGCAGCGGCGGTTTTTGGCGGAGCAGCTGGGCAGGGGGCAGTATCTCCTCCTCGGCGGCATGGGCCTGAATCTGGCTGCAGCGGCCTTCCTTCTCCTGCTTCTTCTGCGGCCGGGCGCGGTAAGACGGCTGAGCGGTCTCATCGTGAAGCTGATTTCTCGCTTCAGCCGGAAACAGGGTCAAAAGGCAGAAGCCGCCTTGAGTGTCCAGCTGGCCGAGTACGAAGGCGGGGCGGCACAGCTTCGGCAAAGTCCCGTTTTGATCGTCAGAACGCTGATGACGACGCTGCTGCAGCTGACGGCCATGTACGGCTCGACGTATCTCGTGTACCGGGCCATGGGATTTGGCGACTGGGGCTTTCCGCAGGTAATGGCCCTGCAGGCCGTCCTCAGTGTCTCCGTGTCGGTATTGCCCCTGCCGGGGGCCGTAGGGGTCAGCGAAGGGGTGTTTCTGCTGCTGTTCAGAGCGGCTATGCCGGGAAAGGCGGTCAGCATCTTCATGGTCCTGTCACGGACGGTCAGCTTCTATTTGCCTGTGATGGCGACTGGCATCCTGACGGCGGCCCTCCGAAACACAGCCGGATTTCCACGGAGCATGGCGGCCTCGGCAGCCGCGGGTTCTGAAAAAACCGGAAAATGATTGACAGATCTGCAAAAAGAGTATATCCTTAAATCAGCTAGGGGAGCTTTCGCTGAGAATGGCTTTTGCCAGACCCTTAAGACCTGATGCAGTTAATGCTGCCGTAGGGAAGCGATTTGTTCATATGACAGAAGGATATTCAGATCCGGTTCCCCTCCAATTTTTAAAGCGGAGGTTTTTTAATGTTTGAAAACTTACAGGGATTCTTTGAATCTGCCTTAGGGCAGGCCGCAGTTATTCTGATCATCGCTGTGTTCTTTCTTTTGATCGTCATACCGACGGGAAAACAGAAGGGGCAGAAAGCGGATCCCAAGGCGCTGACCATTTCAGCCCTGCTCATCGCTTTAGCTGTGGGCCTGGGCCAGCTCAAGCTCTTTGAGATGCCATACGGCGGCACAGTTACTGTTTTCTCCATGCTGCCCATCGCTCTGTGCGGCTACCTGCTCGGCACTCGCAGAGGTGTTATCGCCGGCATGTGCGTGGGACTTTTAAACCTGATTTTCGGGCCATACGTGATTCACCCGGTCCAGCTGCTGGTGGATTATCCCTTTGCTTTCGGCGCGTTGGGACTGGCAGGCGTATGCTCGGAGAGAAAAAACGGACTGGTCAAAGGTTATCTGCTGGGGCTGGCGGGACGGTATGTCTGCGCTGTGGTTTCCGGCATCGTCTTTTTCGGAGCCTATGCGCCGGAAGGCTTTAACGCCGTGACATGGTCTTTGTTCTATAATTTTACATACCTTGCGGCAGAAGGGGCGCTGACCGCT
>CALLDR010000062.1 GCA_937997955.1 uncultured Emergencia sp.
AGAAAGGCCGCGCCGTGGGCATGGAACAGGGCCTTGAACAAGGTCTCGAACAGGGAATTGAACAGGGCCTCGAACGGGGTATTGAGCAAGGCCTGGAGCGGGGAATTGCCGCGTTGATCGCGGATTATTTAGAGGACGGAAAGGATAAAGCTGAAATTGTAAAACGGCTGCAGAAACGCTTTGAACTGGACGAGGAAAGAGCAAAGGCATATTTTGCAGACTATGAGGAAAAAGCGAAATAAAGGATCCTTTGATCGGGGGAAGCTGCAGCGCGAATATAACTTTGATAGAAAAAGACACCAATCTTAAAATGAGATCGGTGTCTTTTTACATAACGCCCATGGGAAACGTTTTTCGTTGAATTCGTTGAAGTCGGCAAGATGAAATGGTATACTTTTAGAAGAAGCGTATGACCTATGATATGTATGATAATAAACGGGAGGATGAAATGAGTAAAAAGAGTGATATGGATGCGGAACAGCTGGAATATTTGACGGGCGCCCTGATTGATATTGAGATGGAAAACCTGATGCAGTTCAGGAGAACCGTCGATTTCGATATGCTGAAGACATTGGTAAATGACATTCAGGAAGCTCCGGAGGTGGTCATCATCGGTTCCAGAGCATCCAGCGTGCTGGTTTCCTACGCGACGTATATTTTCAACAAAATCGGGATACGGACGTCGGGCTTTGACGCGGCGGATACAAAATCTCTGGACAGCATCATCAACATCGACCGTACAGCCCTTGTTATCGCCTTTGGCTTTGCGCGGTTCCCTAAATCCACCATCGTAACCTCTCGCTTTTTGAAAAACAGAGGCTATAAAATCGTATCGATTACAGCGGATACCAAGTCGCCTCTGGTGGAGCTGTCAGAGTACGCTTTTCGATTGAAGGCCAGCTCTTACGGCTATACGGACTCTTATTCTTCTGCTATGCTTTTGATCAACCTGATCGTGGTCATCATTGGAAAACTGGGAGGAACGGACACAGAAAAGCGGTTGAAAGAATTCGATGAAACGGCACAGCAATTGGATTTCTATTTATAGAGGGGAAATTACATGTTGATTGAACAATATTGTAAAAGAGATAAAGATATATTGACTCTGAGAGTCCCCCTGGAGGATTACATGTTCAATCATATTCTGACGGGAAATTCCGTGATGATCGAGCAGGTGGAGAAGATCAACAAGATCGCTGGGTCCTCTACAGCGGTGCTGATCACCGGGGAGACAGGCACGGGAAAAGAGCTGTACGCCGAGTATATCCATCAGACGAGCGTCAGGAAGAAACGCAGCTATGCAAAGGTCAACTGCGCCACCATACCGGAAAAACTATTTGAGTCTGAGATGTTTGGTTACGTGCCGGGCGCTTTTACCGGCGCGCTGAAGACGGGCAAAAAGGGCTTCTTTGAAATCGCGGATGGAGGGACGCTGTTTCTGGATGAAATCGGTGAATTGCCCCTGTCGCTGCAGTCAAAGCTTTTGCGGGTGCTGCAGGAAAACGTCTTTACAAAGATCGGAAGCAGCGCGGAAATCAAAACGGATGTACGGATCATAGCGGCTACCAATAAGGATCTTCATGAAATGGCTGCGGAAGGCGTATTTCGGAAGGATTTGTTCTACCGTCTGAACGTGATTCCCATCACGCTGCTGCCGCTGCGTGACAGACAGGAGGATATTCTCCTGCTCACATTTTACTTTGTCCGCGTCTTCAATGAAATCTACTGTGGAGAAAAGCAGGTCAGCGAAAAGCTGATGCGGGCCTTTTTGGACTATATGTGGCCGGGAAATGTACGCGAGCTGCGTAATACTGTAGAGCGGCTGGTGCTGTTAAGCGATGAAAAAGTGCTGACAGACATCAGCATCCTGGAGGAATCCTTTGAGAAGAACGTGATGTTTTCCTTAGACGATTCCAATATGGATGGGATTATGCCGGTGCGGGTCCGCGATCTGCAGAGCAGAGAGAAGTCTCTCAAGGAGATCGTCAGCGAGTACGAAATTTTTATCATCAAAGAATATATGAAGGAATATGGGAGTCTGAGAAAAGCTGCCGCCGCGCTAAAAACCAGTCCATCGGTCCTTTCGCGCAAGCTGCGCCGGTAAAGGCCCCACTGTTCTTAAAAAGGAACGCGTTGCAAAATCAGAACAGTTTTGGTGTTCTTGTTTCGCAACGCCTTTTTGATTTCACGACAAAATGGTTGAAATTTCGACACTTTAACGGGATAAAGGAATTGGCATGGCTTTTGCTCTTTCTATACTTGATTTTACTCATGTAAAGCAAGGAGGACGAAAAGATGAAAGCAAAAACTGTGGGATTCCCCATGATTCATAATTTCGCAGGAGATGACAGGGATTTTATGCCGGAGCTCTTCGCGTTTATGGATCGTTATGAAGGCGTTGAATTCTATTTAGAGACAGGCTATGGCGAAAGATTGGGGTATACGGCAGAGGACTATCTGCAGGCTTCCTCTAAGGTGCATTTCGTATCATTTGAGCAGGCGTATAAGCAGGATATAACCATGATACTGAAAAATCCGGATCTTGAGAATCTGGAGATGCTGAAGGACGGCTCAGTGCTCTTCACAATGCTGCACTATTCCACGCGGCCCGCAGTAATCGAATTGATCAAGCGCAAGCATATCAAGTCCTTCTCCATGGACTCTATCGTCGATGACAGCGGACTTCGCATGTTCGTAGATTATTTCGGTACAGCATATGAAGCCTGCAAGGTAGGCGTGCAGGTGCTGAAAGAAACCTTCGATGATTTTTATTCCGAAGAGAGAGGGCCGATCAAAGCGCTGATCATGGGAGCCGGAGGCGTAGGCCAGGGGGCCGTAAAAGCGCTGGAGGTGCTCAGCGACGCGGAATTCCTGGATAAAGAAAACGTGCAGGGCATATTGACGTCTGTGGCTACGAGAACGATCACCTCTCACAGGGGTCTGATGCAGAAGCTTTTGTCGGAAACAGACCTTCTCATCGACGCGACTCAGAGAAAGGACCAGACGGTGCAGCTGATTCCTAACGAAGACGTGGCCCTGCTTCCGAAGCACGCGGTCATCGTAGATATCACGGCAGACCGCTATGACTTCACAATGGATCCACCGCTCCGCAGAGTCATAGAAGGAACGGTCAACGGCGATCCGGCGCACTATATCATCTATCCTGACGACGCTCTTTATGACGAGCTTCCCGATGAAATCGACTCGACGCACAGACGTGTTATCGTAGGCTGCGACGCGTGGCCAGGTAAGGACTCCCAGCGTTCTGTCCGCTATTATTTCAACCTGATGAAGAACTATGTCGGTATTCTTCTGACCAAGGAGCCAGAGGAGATTTCTGAGAACAGCGATAACCTCTTTGAGCGCGGTCTCTACAGGGGAACCCTGAAGCACTTTGAAAACACGAGAAGAAAACAAGGAAAGGAGTAATATATGGAACATTATGGACTAATATCGATTATACCGCCGATTCTCGCGATCCTTTTGGCGCTGAAGACGAAGAACATCATCGTGTCGCTGTTCTTTGCTCTGTATTTAGGCGCGATCGCGCTGGCCGACTGGAATCCGGTCAAAGCCTTCGCGAACCTGATTCCTAATTTTATCTATGAGCAGGTCGCGTCGGACTCCAACATGCAGTCTATCACAAATCTGTGCATCATTGGAGGCTTTGTCGCTTTGATTTCCGCCTCCGGCGGGGCGGCAGCCTTCGCGAAGACCGCAGCGAAATGGGTGAAGAAGAAGAAAGCGGCAGAAACAGCCATGTGGCTTGGCGGTCTGTTTGTATGGTTTACAGATTCTGGAAACTCTCTGCTGGTAGGACCGATTTTCCAGCCGATTGCAGAAAAGTTCAAGGTTTCCCGAGAAAAGTTCGCCTTTATCCTTGACGCTACCTCTTCGCCGATCTGCGCCCTGATTCCGATCATCAGCTGGGGCGTATATATCATGGGTCTGATCGACGTGGAGCTTGAAAACCTGTCTATGGAGGGTTCCAGCTGGACCCTGTTCATTGAGGCGATGCCATATCAGTTCTACAATATTCTGATGCTGGTCATGGTAGGCTTCCTGTGCATCACCCAGTTTGATTTCGGCCCGATGCTGAAGGCGCAGAGGCGCGCGGAACTGGAAGGAAAGACCATCAGGGACGGCGGCGTGCCGATGAGAAAGACGGTAGAAGTCAATCTGCCGGAGGGCGTTGAGCCTAAAGCCATCTCTGTCATACTGCCTCTGGCCATCATGCTGGTGACCATGTTTACCATCTTCTTTTTAAACGGATTTCCGAAAGAGAGCATCAGCGGCGTTGTCATCAGGCAGGGTATCGCTCTGGGATTTATTCTGGGCGGCATCGTAGCCGGCGTGATAAATCACAGAATGGGTATTTTCACCGCGAAGCAGATCGAAACAAAGGTCTTCGACGGCATGAAGGACATGATGTATTTGATCGTCATGATGATCCTGTCCTGGTCTCTGGGCAGCGTATGCTCCCAGATGGGGACCGCGTATTTCATTTTGGAGGTGACAGAGGGCCTGCTGAATCCGGCAGTATTGCCTGCAATTCTGTTTGTGATCGGCTGCTGCATGTCGCTGGCTACCGGCTCATCCTGGGGCACCTTCGCGATCCTGATCCCGATCGGCTTCCCGATCGCGGCGCTGATGGGAACTCCGCTGCCAGTTACGATTGCCGCAGTTATCAGCGGCGGCGTATTCGGAGATCAGTGTTCACCGATCTCTGATACGACCATGCTGGCGTCCATGGGCTCAGCCTGCGATCACATCGACCATTTCAAGACGCAGCTTCCGTACGCGTGTACCGTAGCGGCTGTCTCAGCAGTACTGTACATTGTTGCGGGATATATGGAAGAGTCCTGGATCGTACTGGTGGGCGCTGTATTGTTGTTTGCAGTGGTAACCGCGCTTCACAAAGTATCTAAAAAATCCATTTTAACACAATAACGGTTAAGCTGGTGTGTTAACAGCCGTTCTGTGCGGGAATTACAGCGTGCGGAATGAGAAAAGACTGCCTGTCACAGTGTCGTTCTTTGGACAGGCAGTCTTTTATTGTCCCTTCAGCCTCAAGTGCGAAATTTCCAGGCTGAAGCTTCCAGAGCGAAGTCTCTGAGGCGAAGCCTTCCGTGCGAAAGAAAAGCTATCCCCTTAACAGGGATAGCCAGTCTGTCATTCATCTTTCTCGCTCTTCTCGCTTTTATATACCCACTCCAGCACGTCTCCGTCCTGCAGCTTCTGCTGGGCCTCAGCCACGGTGCAGAGCTCTCCGTTCAGCTTATACTGCCATATGCGGCTGGAATAGTAGTCGCCGTTCTCTACGCCGCCGATGCCCTGCACGGAGCCGTCCGTGGTCTCCACGGTGATCGGCATGTCTGCCACGTTGCAGTAGAGCTGGATCGCCTCCAGAACAGTAGAGTTCTCTTCAATTTTAAACGGTTCATCCGATACGTCCTCCAGCTCTGCCTTCTTCGGGAAGTCAATGCTGACGGTTATCTCGATCGGATTGATCACCGGTGCAGCTTCCTCCGCGTCCCCGCCGCAGCCGCTCGCCAAAAGCAGGCAGCTGACGGTCAGCGCACAAAGGACGAAACCGGTCAGGATTCTTCTCTTCATACAGATCACCTCTTTCATAATGTAGGAAATATCGACTTTTCGATATTTCCGGAATTTCAACGTATGCTTCGCATACTCCTACGCTCACTGTTCTTTTCTATATGTAGTATACCATACTTTCACGCAGATTATAACCACGCAGATTATAACCGCATGGAAGTCATCAAATCGTACATTTCATTGGCAGCCTCGTCTTCCTCGTCATAGACGATCAGGCTGTCCATGATGGTCATGCTGGCATGCATTCCGGAGAACTTTTTCAGTCCGGCGTCAAAAGGATTCTCGTCGAAGATGGTGAAGTCGGCCAGCTTCCCCTGCTCTATGGTTCCGAAATCCCTGCTTCTGCCCAGGATCGCCGCCGCCTCCACGGTCAGCTGGTCAATGGCTTCCTCTACAGAATTCACGTGGCCGAAGACAGATTTGTTCAGATAATCCGTCGGCCAGGTGGCAGCAAAGGCCAGCTGGTCAGGGTCCAGGTCCGCCGACCGGCAGGCTTCCTCCGCGACGCCCTTTTCCGCCGCCAGGACCAGCGCGTTGTTTTTATATCCCTTGCCGCGGATTTTATCAAAGGTGCGGCAGGCCTTTTCCGCCGATTCAGCGTCCAGAGCGTCCAGGTGGATGTCGAAGCCCTTTTCACAGGCCGCCAGACACAGCCCGTCCAGCTCTTCCTGCGGGAAGAAAGCAAGGTTTTCGTCCTGACAGCATTCCAGCTTCAGCACGTCGAAGGTCATCAGGCCGTCCATTTCCGTACATTTGGTGCGTCCCTGGGAGAGACGGTGCAGAACCATCCTGCGGTCCAGAGGCCGGTTGACATACAGGCTTGCGAAATATCTCTGGCGGACCGGTTCGCTTTCTCCGATCATGGCCAGCAGACAGTCCTGATACAGCAGAGAGAAGTATTCCGGCGCGCACAGATCCAGTACGGCGGTAAACCCTTTGTCCGCCAGATTCAGCGTCTGCTGCCGGACGAGGCCTTCCACATCTTCAAACGGCGACAGAATATGCATCAAAATGTCTAGCGGGGAGATAAAAGGCACGGCGTCGTCGTCCTCGACCACCTCGGCCACCATGGCGGCCGCCGCCGAATTCATCCAGCAGTGATAACCGGAGGCGCCCAGCAGAAGCACAGGCCGCCCGCTTTCAATCTCATCCAGCAGCCGTGCCGCTTCCTCGGGATCGTCGTAGTCGGCCAGCAGATGCTCATTGTACCCGTATCCGAAGATCAGCTCATCTTCGCAGCTTTGGGCATAGTCTGCCGTGTATTCCAGCACCGTATCCAGATCCCACACCGGATCGATGGAGAGATACAGATCCTCAAAGATCTGCAGGGACGGCGTGTCGTGGACGTCGATAAAGCCGGGGAACATGTATTTTCCGTTCAGGTCGATGACCTCCGTGTCGCTGCCTGTGATCTCGTCCATTCCCTCAAACTCGCCTACAGCCAGCACGCGGCCGTCCTTGCACGCCACCGATTCCGCCCAGGGAAATTCCGGATCCTGGGTGTAGATGTGCCCGTTGCGATAGATGATGTCTGCCGTATGTTTTTTCTTAAAAATTCCAAAAGCCATGGTCAACCTCCGATCTTTCATATAGTTTCATTTTACCATAAATTCTTTTTGTGGTAAACTTGAATCATGAAGATTGATACATTTGAAAAGACCATTTCTGTAGCCGACTATCTGGAAGGCTATGTCAACGTGGAAGAATTTCTGGAATGCTGCAAGGTCTGCGAAAACTACGATCAAAAGTGGTGCTGCCCTTCCTTCTCCTTTGATCCCGTGGAGGATTACTGGAAAAACTACGAGCGGCTGTACGTGATCGGCCAAAAAATGTGTCTGGCAGAGGAGGAAAAACAAGACTGGCAGACTTTGATGAAGCAGGTCAAGAGCGGCATGACAGAGATCCTGTACGCCAAGGAGGCGGAGTATCCGGGCAGCGTGTCCCTGTCCGCCGGCAGCTGCACCATCTGCGGCGAGAACAACTGTACAAAAAAAGACGGCGCGCCGTGCCGTTTCCCGGAAAAGATGCGCTATTCCATCGAGGCCCTGGGCGGCAACGTGGGTCTGACCGCCAGCCGCCTGCTGGGCATAGACCTCCAATGGATTACAGAAGGCCAGGTGCCCGACTATTTCGTCCTGGTCGGAGGCTTGCTGTATTAGCCGTCAAAGGGTGTCCGTCAGAAGTCTTTCACACGCCGGACGCTTCGGCGTGTGCGCTTTGACGTGTCAGCTTCGGCATGCGGGCTTTGACGTATAAGGCCGGGCAGATGGGTCAGTCAGGCAAGGGCTCCTTTGATCACGGAGATCAGGCGGGAATGTCACCGACGCTACTCAGGATCAGCCGCGGACGGTAAGGGAAGTTGTCTACCTCGTCCCGGCTGGTGACGCCGGACAGGACCAGAATCGTGTCCAGACCGCTTTCCATGCCGCCGATGATGTCCGTGTCCATCCGGTCGCCGATCATGGCGGTCTCCTCGGAGTGGACGCCCAGAAGACGGAGCCCCGTGCGCATCATCAGAGGGTTCGGTTTGCCGACGAAGTAAGCCTGTTTCCCTGTCGCCATCTCTATGGGTGAGATGAGAGCGCGGCAGGCCGGTATGATGCCTCTGCTTGACGGTCCGGTCATATCGAAGTTGGTGCCGATCAGCCTGGAACCGCTGCGGACCAGGTTCACGGCCTTGCAGATGGCTTCGTAGTTGTAGCTCTGGCTTTCGCCGACGATGACGTAGTCCGGATCCTTGTCCGTGATGGCGACGCCGCACTGGTACAGGGCGCCTACCAGACCCGGTTCTCCGATGACGTAAGCGCTGCAGTGGCGGGTCTGATCGCTGACAAACTTTGCCGTAGCCAGGGCGCTGGTATAGAAATGGCTTTCGTCCACGTCCAGTCCCATGGTCTGCAGCTTCAGCCGCAGCTCCAGCGGCGTCTGGCCGCTGTTGTTGGTCAGAAACAGAAATTCCTTGTTTTCCCGGTACAGCCAGTCGACGAATTCCCTGACCCCCGGCAGAAGCCTGCCGCCCCAGTAGATGACGCCGTCCATATCGCAGATAAATCCTTTTTTTGCTCGTAAAGCTTCCATTATATAGTTCCCCCCTCTCCTTTTCAAAGCGGACGGAGCATAGCCGCCGCTGTCGCTGCCTCTTCTGATAGGCAGTATACGATATCTCTGTAAACTTTTATACCCCGGTCATGTAAAAGATATGTGAAAGTTATTTCTCGTCGGTGAGAAACAGGAGAAAATCGTTTTCGTAGTAGTCTGAGAAGCAGTCTACGAAGGCGCTTTCCGTCCCCTTCAGTTTCTTGCCTTTTTTGTATGCCACCACCGTGGACAGGGTTTCCTCCGGCATGACGGGCACTGCCGTGATGTCGGGGCCGCCGTAGTGGCCGACGGATTCGGAGGCCAAAATGATGCCTTCGTCCGCGGCGACCATCTCCAGAAGCATGTTGGCGTCGGTGGTCAGCAGGGTTACGTTGAATTTGGTGCCGTTGGCGTCATACAGACCTTTGGTGTAGTCGTAGAAAGAGGAATTGACGTCGCCGGTGAGCAGGGGCAGGTCTGCCAGCTCTTCCATGTGAAGCTCCTTCCGGCCGGCATAGGGATTCCTCTTGCTGAGAATGACGCACAGAGGCTCATCGATCAGCTTCCGGTACGCGATGTACGGAGGAATGTCCGTCTCTCTGGCCTTCAGCACGGCAAAGTCCAGCTGATCGTTTTTCAGCATTTCATAGCAGTGGTAATTCTCCAGAATCTGAATACTGCCCAGCACGTTGGCGTTGGTCTGAAAGAAGCGGTTGATGACCGGCACCAGGCCGACGATCTTGTAAAATGGAAACATGCCGATATTGAGAATGGCCTTTCCCTCGCTTTTGTTCTGGCCGAAGGCTTCCATCAGGTCATCTAAGGCCTCCACGATCTTCAAACTGTATTTTTGAAATTTCCGGCCGTCCTCTGTCAGCTCGATACCCTGCGGCGTCCTGTCAAAAAGCTTTACGTCCAGCTCGTTTTCCAAAACCCCGACCTGCTGGGATATGGTGGGCTGGGTGATGTAAAGGGCCCGCGCCGCTTTAGAGAAATTCTTTTGTTTCGCGACCTCTAAAAAATAGTAGATCTGTCGTAATTCCATGGAATATTCCTTTCTGTTGATAGGGGTGCATGACGGTGACATGTGATGGTGACATGGTTTGGCTATAATATTGATAGGTTTTTCCTCATGAAACGATTATATCCTACAATGAAAGGTTTGTCCATAGGTAAAATCTATAGGAATATTGCGACTTTCTATTTCCCTTTTTCGACAAAACCTTCTAAAATAATAGGCGACGAAATATAGAAAACTGGTGTTTTAACCAAAAAAAGGAATGATTTTTTATGAGTGACAACCAAAAATTGATACAGGCCGACGACGTCCAGGCGTGTCTTTCAGAAGTGATAGAGATCAGAAGAGACCTGCACAGACACCCTGAGATCGGCAGCAAAGAATTTCGTACTTCAGGCGTCATAAAAGAAAAGCTTGCCGAGTACGGTGTGGACTCCATAGAGAGCCCGCTTCCTACGGCAGTGGTAGCTTTGATCCACGGAAAGAAAGGGCCGGGCAGATGCGTGGCACTCCGGGCGGACATTGACGCCTTGCCGGTAGAAGAACAGACAGGACTGCCTTTTTCCAGTGAAGTGCCTGGCATGATGCATGCCTGCGGCCACGATATGCATACGTCCATGCTTCTGGGAGTAGCCAGGATCCTCTGCCAGAAGAGAGATGAGTTCGCCGGAACGGTTAAGCTGATCTTCCAGCACAGTGAGGATACACAGCCGGGCGGCGCCAAGTTCCTGACAGAGGCTGGGGTTATGGAGAACCCTCACGTAGACGCTATTTTCGGTATGCATGTATTCCCTGACGAAAAGGTCGGCAAGATCGGCCTGCATCCGGGACCTTTGACCACATCTGTAGACGTCTATGACTTTACCGTCAAAGGCAAGGGCGGACATGGTTCAGCGCCGCATACCACCAAGGATCCGATTCTGGCGGCCTGCCAGATGGTACTGCTGCTGCAGCAGGTTCCTGCCAGATATATCAATCCGCTGGAGACCGTGATCTTCCCGGTCAGCGTGATACAGGCAGGCGAAGCGGTCAACGTAATTCCATCAGAAGCCAAGTTCTCCGGCGTTTCCCGCTGCTACGTAAACTCCGTTCGTGAGGACGTGGATAAGCAGGTGCGCCAGATCACGAGAGGCGTAGAGGAACTGAGCGGATGCACCATCGAAATCGACCGGCTTTCCAGCTATCCTCCTTGCTATAACGATGAAGAGCTTACGGCTATGGCGGGACAGGTACTGCGTGAACAGCTGGGAGAGGATAATGTCATCGACTTGAAAGAACCGATGTCCTTCAGCGAAGACTTCAGCTATTACGGCGAGATGACGGGAACACCGTCCCTGTATATGATGCTCTACGCGGGCCACGAAGGCGAGCTGGTATCGCTGCATAATCCTAAGTGCGCCATGAAAGAGGAAGCTATGCCGGTAGGTATGGAGGCCATGGCGTCTATGGCGCTGGCATATCTGCAGAAGGCGTAAAAGGCCGGACCTCCGGACCTATGGTACACGCCGGGCCTGCGGCCGCATAACCTGCCTGCGGCTGAGGCCGCGGCGGCGGTCGGTATAGTTGTGTACAGCTATATATAACTGTACGATGAAAGATATATGATTGAAGAGGCCGGAGCTGCTTTCGCATCGCACGGGCAGCGCCGCCTTGGATATAAATAAAACCCTATAGAAAGGAAGAAAGAACAATGTATAATTTCTTGTTAGCATTCGTGATCTGCGCGCTGGTCTATGTTATCGGTGAATGGGTCGCAACACTTACAAAAGCATGGATTCCATCTGTCTTTGTAACCGCGGTGGTAATCCTGATCGGTTACTGGACCGTGATTCCAAAAGAAGTCATCAGTGACAGTGCCCTGTATGGATTTGCAGGATCGACCGGTATTTATTTATTGATTACTCACATGGGTACAGTCATCAGTCTGAAACAGCTGATTCAGCAGTGGAGGACTGTCGTCGTCTGCCTGGTCGGACTGGCCGGCATGATGGTGCTGGGTTACTTTGTAGCTCCGATCATCATCGATAAGACTCTGGTTATCGCGGGTCTGCCGCCTCTCACCGGTGGTATCGTAGCCGCTACGATCATGCAGCAGGCTGCTCAGGCCAAAGGATTGGAGGTCGCTGCGGTCTTCGCTATCGCCATGTACTGCATCCAGGGCTTTGCCGGATATCCGATCACTGCCATCTGCCTGCAGAAGGAAGGCAGAAGACTGCTGAAGGAACTGCGCAGCGGTGAAATCGTTCTGACCGACGAGGACAGAAAGAACATGGCTACTGTAGGTCTGACCGCGGTTTCCAACGATGACAACACAAAGCGTCTGATCCCGCCAGTTCCTGATAAGTGGAACACACCGGTATTCATGTTCCTGAAGCTGGGTATCGTAGCTTGGCTGGCATCACAGCTGGGTGCGCTGACCGGCATCAGCGGCGCAATTTGGGCGCTGGTTCTGGGCGTTGTATTCACCACCCTTGGTTTCCTGGAAACCAATCTGCTGACCAGAGCGAACTCCTTCCAGATCGTTATGTTCGCGTTGATGATGTACATCTTTGACGGCCTGAAGGACTGCACTCCTGCGATGCTGAAGTCCATCATCGGACCGATGATCATCCTGATCATCATCGGCGTTGTCGGTATGGCAATCGGCGCTTTCATCATCGCAAAGATTCTGCGCATGTCCTTCCCTCTGGCATTTGCCAACGGTCTGACCGCGCTGTACGGATTCCCTTGCGACGCTATCATTACAACATCCACCTGTGAAGCTCTGGGCGAAACAGAAGAAGAAGTCCAGTACCTGATGAGCAAGATGTTCCCATCCATGGTAGTAGGCGGATTCATCACTGTAACGATCACATCTGTATTTATTGCAGGTATCTTCGCCGGAATGCTGTAAAATAAAGTGCAAGGTGATTTAGTATGAGATTAGAAGAAACTGCGAAAAAATATGAGGACTATCTGGCCCAGATGCGGTATCATTTCCACGCCCATCCTGAGGTCAGTGAGAAAGAATTTGAAACCTGCCGCGTCATCAGAGAAGAACTGGACAAGATGGGTGTAGAATGGAGACAGTGCGGCATTGAAACCGGAACACTGGCAACGATCAAAGGCGACAAGCCGGGCAGAACGATCTTGATCCGCGGCGACATCGACGCTTTGACCGTACAGGAAGAGACGGGACTGCCGTATGCCAGCCAGAACGAAGGTATCATGCACGCCTGCGGCCATGACTGCCACATCTCCATGATGCTGACGGCGACACAGATTTTGAACGACATGCGTTCTGAACTGTGCGGAACTGTGAAGCTGGCGTTCCAGCCGGCGGAGGAGATCGCTGTGGGCGCGAAGGCCATGATCGCGGACGGCGCTTTGGAAGGCGTCGAGGGCTGTTTTGCCATTCACGTATGGACCGACGTGCCGTCGGGACATGTGTGCTGCAAGGCGGGACCAAGAATGGCGTCCGCTGACTGGTTCAAGCTGTTCATCACAGGCAAGGGCGGCCACGGAGCCGCGCCTCATCAGTGCATCGACGCCGCAGTGGCTTCAGCGGCCATTGTGAACAACCTGCAGACCATCGTCAGCAGAGAGATCAATCCGACGGATCCGGCGGTAGTGACAGTAGGCATCATGGATGTAGGCACCCGCTATAACATCGTTGCGGAAAAGGCAAGACTGGAAGGAACTTCCCGCTGCTTCAGCAACGAGCTGTGGGAAAACATGCCGGGACGCATCGAACAGATCGCGAAGGATACGGCAAAGACGCTCCGCTGTGAGGCAAGAATGGAGAACATTCGTCTGGTGCCGCCGACCATCAACGATCCGATGATGGCAGGCTTCGCGGAAGGCGCTTCAGAAAAGATTCTGGGCCCGGGCAGTTCCATCTCTCTGGAGCCGACCATGGGCGGCGAAGACTTCGCGTATTTCATGCAGGAGGTTCCGGGTGCGGTTCTGCTTCTGGGAACCGGCAGCGAGGCCTGCGGCGCTGTATGGCCGAACCACTCCGGTAAATTCTGCGTAGATGAGAGCATGCTGATCAAAGGAGCTATGATCTACGCGCAGGTTGCTATGGATTTCAATGCGAGCCAGGCGTAAGCGCAGAACTGTAAAACAGTAGAATCAAAATATATATCAAAAAAGCCGCGGCCCGATGGACGATGTTCTCCATCGGGCCGCGGTTTTTTTGGAAAAATGATGTTAGGAAGCGGCATAAACGCATATATTACGAAAAGATGAAACTCAAAATGAAGGAAATGGAAGGGAAGCGAGGTTTTATGGGAAGAAAGGTCAGGACAAGGCTTCGATGGAACGCGCCGGTCATTCTGACCTTTGTGGCGATCTGCACCGGGGCCTTTCTATGCAGCTTTTTTACCGCGGGCGGGGCAAATCAGCTGGTCTTCAGCGTGTACAGGTCTTCGCCGACGGATCCGCTGACCTATCTGAGACTTTTCACTCACGTCTTTGGCCATGCGGGCTGGGAGCATTTCAGCGGCAATATGGTCATGATCCTTCTGTTGGGCCCTTTGCTGGAAGAGAAATACGGGAGCCGGAACTTGATTCCGGTTATCGCCTTGACGGCGCTTCTGACGGGGCTGCTGCAGATCCTGCTGTTTCCCCACACGGCGCTTCTGGGCGCCAGCGGCATCGTATACGCGTTTATCATTCTGTCCTCCATGACGGATATGAGGAGAGGCGATATTCCCGTAACGCTGGTGTTGATCGCCGGCATTTATCTGGGCGGGCAGGTCTATCAAGGCATCTTTTTCAGCGATCATACGGCAAATCTGATCCATGTGGCAGGAGGTGTGATCGGCGGCGTCTGCGGCTGCAGGATGCAGTAGAAAAGAGCTGACAGGCATTCGGATTCATCTGCCGCAGGCCGCCAGGGCGGAGATTCTCTTCTCTCTACAGGATTACTGCAGATTCTATTTCTGAAACATGTCTCTATAGCATGTCACGCCCATTCTATGGAAAAAACAACGTAAAAAAGTTTTAAACCGCGGATTTTGTCTTTTACCTTTCCTTCACCGGAAATCGGCGCTTCTTGGTGAATCAACAGCAGAAGGGGGCGGCACACATATAACATACATATATGATTTTTCATATGACATGGCTGGAGGCTGATCCTAGTGGGATACTCAGGTATGCCTGAGGGAACGTTTTGACATCTTTCGATACACTTTGTCGATTTTTGTCGAACGAAAAGGGATTTTGTCAATCGCCACTCTGTGGTAGGATATTGATAGAGGAAAATATTGGTTTAAAGACCGGGGAATGAGAGTTGGGATAACACAGGAGGATCAGAACATGAACGATATCGAAACAAAAACCTACAAACTGACCCATCCGCTGATGTTCGCAATCGTTATGCGGGACGAAAGTCTGTGCAAAGAACTGCTGAACCGGATTCTGCCCGAGCGGAAAGTAAAGGAGATCCGCTTTCCCGACGACAGCAATCCGAAAGCAGCCTATCATGAGATAGAAAAAGCTATTATTGCGGGGCTGGACGCAAAATCCGTCCGCCTGGACGTGCTGTTCGAGGATGAAACCACCAGATTTGATATTGAGCTCCAGCTCGAGGATACCCATGAGATTCCGAGACGGAGCCGCTATTACCATGCCGTCATGGCAGTGGACGACCTGAAAAGGGGCAGCCGTTACAGCGCCTTGAAACCCTGCTATGTGATTTTCATCTGCCTCTTCGACCTGATGGGACTGGGTGATGCCGTATACCGGTTCCAGATGTTAGATGAAAGAAATCACTTGCCTTTAGACGACGGTTGCTTTACAATAATGGTAAACACAACGAGCAAGGCAGAAAATACGCCGAAGGAGCTGCAGGCTCTGTACCTGTATCTGGAGCGGGAGGAGGTTACTGAAGGGGACCCTTTCATCAGAAGGCTTCACGAAATTGTACAGACTGCCAATCGGAACAGGGAGGTGCGATCCATTATGACACTGGCAGAAGAGATGGAAAACAGAGAACATTTCGCACGAGAAGAAGGCCGTGAATCCGGCTTGAAGGAAGGCCGTGAGTCGGGCCTGAGGGAGGGCCGAGAATCCGGCCTGAAAGAGGCGCAGGAGAGAATCGCGTTGAAGCTGAAGGCTTCCGGCATGGAACTGTCTGAAATCGCGGAAGTCACAGGACTCAGTGAGGAAGAGATTGAGAATCTGCAGTAATCCCGTAGAGAGAAGAGAATCTCCGCCCTGGCAGTCTGCGGCAGATGAATCCGAAAGATGAAACGAGATGAAGCGCGGCAAGGCAGTAAATAAAATGATATATTCAGCTTGACAAAAAGCATATGACGCCTGTCATGATCAGCGGGCGGTCATATGCTTTTTAGTTGCTTTTTTCAGCCGTCTTCCCCGGTCATTTTTGCAGGCCGCCTTCCCTGATTACCTTCCCTTTGCCGGGAACCACCGCTTCTTGGTGAACCAGTAGCAGAGAGGAACGGCGTACATATATATCGCGTAAGGCATGGAGCTGTAAGAAGCGTTCATGAAGGTCAGGGGTACGGTACAGCCCAAGCACCACGGAACCATGCAGGCGATGAGGATAACGGAGTTTTCCATGTCGATGGCCAGCTCCTGCCTGGAGCCGCCGGTGTCCAGATAAGGCCGCTCCAGAAGGTCGGAGCACATCAGCGTAGCGATGGTCTGATTGCAGAAGAGGGCCGCGCTGACCAGGCTCATGATGACCATGACGCTGAAACGCCCCAGACGGGTACAGGCCTGATTCAGCTTGGTCTGAAGTTCCTTCAGCATTTCAGTCCCGTTAAAGATGCCGGAGTAGGCGCAGGAGATGAGGAGGATGACCACCACCTCCAGCATGGAAACCAGGCCGCCTCCGTTGAGAATCGCGCCGAGACCGTCTCCGTCCGCCTGGTAGCCTGTGATGCAGGTCACAAGCACCGTGGGCAGAGAAACGCCCTGCACCAGCCATGCGACCAGTATGCCGCTGAGGATGCTGGCGCCCATGGCCTTGGTAACCGATATCTTCAGCAGAGGAAGGAGCAGCATCAGAACCGCCGGCAGAAACGACCAAAGGGAGAGGTTGAAGGCCTCCTCAAAGGAGCGCAGCACGGCCTCGTCCACGTGGCTGATAGGGTTGCCAAAAGAAAGGAACCCATATGCGATCAAAGTGACAGCAAAAGGCAGAATACAGGTTTTCATCATCAGCTTCACGTTATCATAGATCTGAGTGCCGGTAACGCCGGCCACCATGTTGGCGCTGGAAGATACCGGGGCGCCCCTGTCGCCGAAATAGATGCCGCTCATGATAACCCCCGCGGTCAGGACCGGGCTGACGCCGCCGCTCCTTGCCAGCGCCATAAAGATGACGCCCACCGTTCCCGCCACGCCGAAGGAGGTCCCCAGGGCGTAGCTGAGAAGGCAGGAGAGCAGAAAGGTGATCATCAAAAAGAGGGGCGGCGTGATTACCTTCATGCCGTAGTATACAAAGATGGTAATCGTACCTGATACCCGCCACGCGGCGGTGATGAAGCCGATGATGGCCATGACCTCTATGACCACCAGAGAATCCTTGATAGAGCCCCAGCCCATATGAGCCAGAGCCTTCAGGGAAAATCCCCTTCGTATACCTACCGCGAGAAACAGCACCAGCCCCACCAGCAAAGCGTAGATCATGCTGTGGCCCGTGAGCAGCGCGGCCAGCATAGAAACGATAAATAAGCCAAAAGCGATGAAAAAGTCCATGTCGTGTCTTCCTCCCAGCATTTTCTTCTATAGTCTCTCCTCATTGTATCACAATTCTCTTTCAGAGGAAATTGAAAATCATAGAGAAGTCAGAGTATTTATGTTACAATAGTTGCAGAGCGCCTGACTGGCCGCGGCTGAATTAAGATTTTTTTAAGAATTTCCTCACAGCTTTTTTAACGCGGCAGGTGTATTGTGATAACAGAGAATGAGATGACAGAGAAAAAAGAAGGGATGAGGCAATCATGGAGACAGAAACCATTTTGATCGTAGACGACAACCGGGAAATCGTAGATTCGCTGGGCAAGCTGCTGAAGTTTGAGGGGTACGAAATTATCGAGGCCTATGACGGCATGGAGGCTTTGGAAAAGCTGGAGAGGAACAAAGTCGATCTGATCCTGCTGGACGTGATGATGCCCAGGCTCAACGGCCTGTCGGCGCTGATGAAGATCCGGGAGAGCTATAAGATACCGGCTATTATCCTGTCGGCCAAGACGGAGGAAAGCGACAAGGTGTCCGGTTTGATTCTGGGCGCTGACGATTACATCAGCAAGCCCTATAACGCGGCGGAGCTGATCGCCAGAGTGAAGGCTCAGCTGCGCCGGTACAACGCCTATGGCGGCAGCGGCCCGAAGGCCAGCGGCGACAATATCGTCAACGGCGGCCTGGTGCTGGATAAGAAGCAGAAGCTGGTGGTCGTCGAAGGCAGAGAAGAGAAGCTGACTGCCACGGAATACAAGATATTGGAACTGCTCATGGAGCATCCGGGCCAGGTCTTCCCGGCAGAACAGATCTACGAATGTGTCTGGAACGAAACCGCGGATTACACTGTGGAGAACACGGTCATGGTCCACATTCGGCACATCCGCGAGAAAATCGAGATCGATACGAAGAATCCCAGATATGTAAAGGTGGTGTGGGGTATTGGTTACAAAATGGAAAAATACTAAGAGTCTCAAAAGGTTCTTTCATGAGAACAGGCGGACCGCGCTGGGCATCTTGATGGCCGCGGCGGGCATCGTGGTCCTGACGGCCATGTCCCAGCGGGTGGGGTTTCTGAATACCAAAATAACCTGGTGTATCGGAGTGCCGGCCGACGCCTTGCTGGGCGCTGGGACTGTGCTGCTGATGAGGGACTTTCTGCAGCGTCACTACAGGGACTGGGTGCCGCAGGACAGCGACTTTTACGACGAATGGAAGGTGAAGTTCAGAAAGCAGCAGAACCTGATCCTCGTCGTCGCCCTACTGGCCCTTTTCTTTGTCCTGATGTACTTTTTTGTGCAGACCAGGATCTACTACGGCTATTATTATAACCTGGCCTTCAGCTACCTAATGGCGGCAACGGTGGTGCTTCTGTTTGGACTCATAGAATACACCGTCCTCCGGTTCATGTTCGGCAGGCTGCACCTTTTGATGGAAAGCGCCAAAGAGGTCAGCGCCAAGCGGCTGGCCGAGGCTGTGGAGATTGAGCGGCAGAGCCTTGAAAAGGCGGCGAAGAGCGAGCAGCTGAAGGTGGATCTGATCTCCAACGTGTCCCACGACCTGAAGACGCCGCTGACTTCCATGGTAGGATATCTGGAGCTGCTGAAAAAGGAAGAGCTGCCGGAAGTCGCGGCGGACTACGTGGAGGTCATCTCTGACAAGGCCGAAAAGCTGAAAGAGATGATCGAAAGCCTGTTTTCTCTGGCCAAGGCCAGCAGCGGGAATATTAAGATGACGCCGGAGATCATCGAGCTGAACCGTCTGGTGGAGCAGATCTTTGCCGATCTGGAAGACCGGGTCAGGAGCAGCGGGCTGCAGTTCGTCTTACAGCTGACCGAAGAGGATACACGTTTTGTCACAGACAACCTGCACATGTACAGAGTCTGCCAGAACCTGATTGAAAACGCGCTGAAGTATTCTGCCAAGGGCACCAGAGTCTTCATCAAGACCTTCGCAGAAAAAGATACCGCGGCGGGGCAGCGGCAGCTGTGTCTGGAGATCACCAACACGGCCGGTTATCTGATGGACTTCGACAAGGAGGACATCGTAGAGCGCTTTGCCCGGGGGGACAAGGCCAGAAGCAGCGAGGGCAACGGCCTGGGCCTGGCCATCGTCAGCACCTATACCAGCGCCATGGGCGGCGCCTTTGATATCAATATCGACTGCGACCAGTTCAAGACCAGGCTGACCTTCCCGGCGCTGACAGACGATACAGACGACGGTACAGCCGATGCAGACAGGCCAGACGTACCGGAGCGGCCGGACAAAGCAAAGAGGCCGGCGGCTGACGGTATCCGGAAATAGAGCACGCCGAAAAAGCGGAATATGCCGGAAAAAGAAAGGAAGAATTCAAAAAAGAAAACAATCCGCGAAAAGTATCAAAACTGTAACTGCGGGGATACGACTTTGAGATTTTCAGCGTTTACTATAGCTTGTATGGAACACCATGCAGGCTATATTTTTTTCGGCGGCCTGCGGAAAACTTTCCAAATACCCCTTGCCAAAAATATAGTGGGGGGGGGTATACTGTTATGGGAAAGCAGGTCATAAAAACAGGTATCTTAAGGTATTTTTAAGAATTCTTAAGACTTGTGTAAGACTTGTGTCCGCGGTTCTTTAAGAACCGGAGATTATCATGGAGCTATCAACGAAAGGAAAGACGATCATGGCTGAGAAACGACTACAAGAAAATAAACTGAGCAAAGCGGCCGGGGCTGTCCGCCGCGGGGCAAAGGCCCTGTGGCCCTGCGCTTTTCTGACCGCCCTGACCTGCGCCCTGATGTTCCTTCCCGTAGAGGAGGGCTGCGTCTTCGGCTCCGAAGGGGACTGGTACAGCCAGCACGTAGGCGCGGCGGAGGCCCTTCGGCAGACCATGCTGCGAGCCGGCACTCTGCTGCCTCCCTATGTGGGCGTCGGCGGCGGCAGCAGCATCTACGATCTGGCGTATTACGGCCTGCTGCGGCCCGACCTGATACTCTCCTGCCTGCTGCCCAACGTGTCCATGCAGCACGTGATCAGCGCTTACGCGGCCATGGGCGTCGCGGCCAGCGCGTGCCTGGTCTATGGCTGGCTTCGCGCCCGGGACATTTCTGTCAAAGGGTGTCTGTCAGGGGCGGTTCTCTTCGCCGCGGGTACCGGCTTTTTTCACGCTCACCACCAGATCATCTTCGTCAATTACATGCCGTTTCTGATTCTGGCCCTGATGGGCGTGGACAGGCTGGTGAGCAGAAAAAGAGGCGGCCTGCTGGCCGTCAGCCTGTGCCTTGTATACCTGCACAGCTTTTTCTACGCCTTTGCCTGCCTGGCGGTCTGCTTTCTGTACTATCTGTACCGCTGCGGCGGCGAGGGGATCAAAGGGCTGTGGCTGCGCAGGCTGCCCCATGGGATTCTGGCTGTGGTCCTGTCCATGGCCATGGCGGGGGCGCTGCTGCTGCCTACGGCTCTGGACATCCTGTCAAATGGAAAAGAGATCGGAGCCTTCGCGGAAAGCGAATTTTCCGCGGTGGATCTGTCTCTGTCGGGATTGCTGTATCAGCCCTACGGCTGCGGCCTGACCCTCCTTTCCCTGTTCTGCCTGATCACGGCCGTCCAGAAAAGAGAGCTGCGCCCGCTGGCTGTCGTTTTGCTGGCTGTCATGACTTTGCCCGCCGCAGCTTACGTCCTTAACGGCTTTCTCTATGCCAGGGCGAAAATCCTGATTCCTTTTATGCCTCTGATCGCCCTGGTCTGCGCCAGCGTCATGGAGGAGCTGATGGAAGGCCGCAAGCGGCCTCAGCTCTGGGCCGCGGCCCTGTGCCTGGTTCCCGCTGTATTCTCCAATTGGCGGCAGCTGATCCTCCTCGACGGCGGCATCCTGCTTCTGTGGGCGGCAGCGTCCCATATAAAGGAACTGCCCGCATGCTGGCGCAAAAGAATTTGCGCGTCTCTGCTGCTGGTTCCTCTCTGTGTCAGCGCAGGGGTGAACCGGACCGCGGAGGACTATCTGCGGGCCGATGACAACAGACAGAGCCACTTCAGTCTGGGAGACATCACCATGTTCGCCTCTGACCTGCGGTACCGGTATGATGTGCTGGCCAATAACTATGTCAACAGCAACCTGCTGGCCGACGGCAGCTTGAATAAGACGGCCATGTATTCTTCCATTCATAACGGTAGCTACAACCGGTTCTGCTACGATACCATGAAGAATCCCATCAGCCTCAGGAACCGGGTGGTGATCATGCCCAGCGTCAACAGCTTCTTCAGCTACTTTATGGGAATCCGGTATCTGGTGGCGTCTGCCGACCAGCTTCCGCCTGGCTACAGTGCGGTCTTCACCCGGGACGGCTACGCGCTGGCGGAAAATCCCAACGTGCGGCCCATGGTCTACGGCAGCTGGGATTTGCTCTCGGAAGAGGACTATGACGGGCTGGAACCGCTGCAGCGAATGGAAGCGCTCTGCAGCAGGACAGTGGCCGGCGGTGAAACGACGAAGCGTTTCTACAGCCACACAGTTCCTATGAGGGATACGGCCTGGCTTGAAGCCCCTTTGATGGAGGGGACGTCCGGAAAGGTCAGGCTGCCGGAACCGCTGGACGATGAGATTTTGATCGTTGCCTTTGATGTGGCGTACGACGGGTGGAAGGACCTGACGGTGGAGATCGGCGGGGTAAAAAACTGTCTGTCGGGCCGGGGCGCGCCGTATCCCAATGAGAACCGGCATTTTACCTTCGTGATCCCGGCGGAAAAGCTGGAAAGCCTGGAGCTGAAGCTGCCGGAGCTGGATTTTGAGATCAGCAATCTGCAGGTGTACACCATGGACGCCGGCTGTCTGGGAGATGAGGATATCGCCGTACCGGAAATGGAGGAGGAGCTGGACCGGGCAGGGGGCGAGGTCTTTGCCGGAGAGCTTCAGATGGCGGAGGACGGGTATCTGGCGACCAGTCTGCCGTGGCGGGACGGCTATGAGATCTATGCAGATGGACAGGCTGTCACGCCGGAAAAGGTCAATACGGCCTTTCTGGGGGCAAAGCTGGGAGCCGGGACGCACCAGATACTGATACGCTATAGTCCGCCTGGCCTTGCCTGGGGAAAGGCCCTGAGTCTGGCGGGCTGCCTGGGGGTCCTGGTCATGGTTTTGGGAGAGATGTTTTTGTTTAGGAGGAAGGAGAAGAGATGAAGAAATATTTTCAGCTGATTTGCAAGGGGGAGCTGCTGCGGTACGTGTTCACCGGCGGCATGACGACTCTGGTCAACTACATTCTGTATTTTTTCCTGATGGCGGCGTCGGTTCATTATCTGACGGCCAACAGCGCGGCATGGCTGGGGGCGGTGATTTTCGCCTTCTTCGCCAACAGGCATATGGTGTTCCATTCGTCGGGGGACGGCTGGCGGGAGTTCGCGGCGTTTTTCTCTCTGCGGCTGGCGACCCTGGCGGTGGAAAACCTGCTTCTGCTGGCGCTGATCTCCTATGTGGGTATGGGCGCGGCTGTATCAAAGGTTCTGGTCAGCGTCATCACTGTGGCGCTCAACTACGGCGCGTGCAAATACGGCATTTTCAGAGAAAGGGGTGCGGCTCATGGAAGATAGGGCAGATAGAAAAAACAGGAAGGATCGGAAGGACAGAAAGGACAGCCGTGACAGAAAAGGCGGAAAAGACGGGCTGCGGGCAGGCCGGGACCTGATCAGCGTGGTGGTTCCCTGCTACAACGAGGAGGAATCCCTGCCGCTGTTTTATGAAGAGATCAGCCGGGTGGCCGACTCCATGGATCAGGTGGATTTTGAGCTGGTGTTTGTGGACGATGGAAGCCGGGACGGGACTTTAGAGATCCTCCGCGGCCTGGCCCGCCGGGACAGCCGCTGCCGGTTCCTCTCCTTCTCGCGGAACTTCGGCAAGGAAGCCGGAATGTACGCCGGACTGGCGGAGGCGGCGGGGGACTACTGTGTCCTCATGGACGCGGATCTGCAGCATCCGCCGGCGCTGCTGCCGGAGATGTACCGGGTCGTCGGTGAAGAGGGCTGGGACTGCTGCGGCGGCCTGCGGGTCGGACGGGAGGGAGACGGCAGGCTGCGGAGCCTGCTGTCCCGGAGCTTTTACAGGATCGGCCAGAAGCTTACGAAGCTGGATATGACCGATGGCCACGGGGATTTCCGCATGATGAGCCGTCCGGTGGTGGACGCCATCTTAAACATGAGGGAATACAACCGGTACATGAAAGGGCTGTTTTCCTTCGTCGGCTTCCAGACCAAGTGGATCCCCTACGAAAACGTGGAGCGGGCCTGCGGCCAGACCAAATGGAACTTCAAAAGCCTCTTCTCCTATGCTTTTGAGGGGATTCTGGCTTTCTCCACGACGCCGCTGAAGCTGGCGGGAGCGGCGGGGATGCTCCTGATGGCGGCCGGACTGCTGTTTCTGCTGGTCAACCTGATTCAATCCATATGGGTGACAGGCGCGCTGACGTCCATGGATCTGATCGTCACGCTGATCCTGGTTTTGTCAGGGCTGCAGATGCTGTTTCTCTACATCATCGGAGCCTATCTGTCTAAGGACTATCTGGAAAACAAGAAGAGGCCGCTGTACATCGTCAGGGAGCGGTCCGCGCGGGGGCGGGCCCTCAACAGGGAGTCAGGCTGTTAGGCTCGCTGTGTTAAGTTCAGCTGTAAGAAAAAGGGGTTTTATGATACAATAGAAGCAAAGAAAGCTTTGCTGAAAGGATCGTAAGACAGATGGGACTGACAATTTCAAGAGAGGTGGACCTGGGACGGGAACCGGTGAAAAAGCTGCTGCTGACGCTGGCGGCGCCGGCCATCGCGTCTCAGGTGGTAAATGCGCTGTATAATATGGTGGACCGCATGTATATCGGGCATATCCCGGGAGACGGCGCGTCTGCACTGACCGGCGTAGGGGTGTGTTTTCCTGTCATCATGCTGGTGTCGGCCTTTGCCAGCCTGACAGGCATGGGCGGCGCGCCGAGGGCCAGCATCTTCATGGGAAAGCAGGATAAGGAGGCAGCTGAAAAGATTCTGGGAAACTGCTGCAGCGCCCTGGTCATAACGGCGGCCCTCTTGACCGCCGCGGTGCTGGTCTTTCGCCGGCCTCTGCTTTTCCTCTTTGGAGCCAGCCAGGGGACCATCGCTTTTGCCGAGGCGTATATTGTGGTATATGCTGCGGGGACCGTCTTTGTACAGCTGACGCTGGGCCTCAACGCCTTTATTTCGGCCCAGGGCTTTTCCAAGATCAGCATGATGACGGTGATCATCGGGGCCGGCGTCAATATCGTCTTAGACCCGGTCTTTATCTTCGCCTTTCATATGGGCGTCCGCGGCGCTGCGGCGGCTACGGTCATTTCCCAGGCGATCAGCGCGGCGTGGGCGCTGCGGTTCCTGCGGGGCCGGCATACCGTACTGCGCCTGAAAAAGGAAAATCTGAGGATCGAGCCCTCTGCGCTGCTGCCCTGCATGGCTCTGGGCGTCGCGCCCTTTATCATGATGTCCACGGAAAGCGTGCTGGTGCTGTGCTTCAACTCGTCGCTGCTGAAATACGGCGGCGATCTGGCGGTAGGGGCCATGACCATTCTTTCCAGCGTCATGCAGTTTACCATGCTGCCGCTGCAGGGGCTGACTCAGGGCGGCCAGCCCATCATCAGCTATAATTTTGGCGCGGGGAACATAGACCGCGTCAAAAAAGCGTTCAAGCTGCAGACGGTCTGCTGTGTGGTCTACGCCGGCGTCATATGGCTGCTGGCGGAAATCATCCCGTCTGTCTTCGTAGGCGTCTTCACCGGTGATCCGGCGCTGGCGGAGCTTTCCCGCTGGGCGCTGCGCGTCTATCTGGGCACTGTCGTGCTCATGGGCCTGCAGGTATCCTGCCAGCAGACCTTCATCGCCTTCGGCAACGCGAAGACCAGCGGCTTTCTGGCCATCTTCCGCAAGATACTGGTTTTGATTCCTCTGATCTATCTTCTGCCGATGCTCCTGGAGAACAAGGTCTTCGCCGTGTTTCTGGCAGAGCCTGTGGCCGACTTCATCGCCGTGTCCATGACGGTGACGCTGTTTTACAGAGAGTACAGAGCTTTGACCGCGTCCAGGCTGTCCGCCGCGGGGAAGCACCGGTGCCCCTGACAGAGATAGTATTTCAGGCCCCGCTCCGGAAGCGGGTAATCCCTTGTAAACGGCGCCGCGGCAGCAAGCCGGGCGCTGTTTTCCTGTGTTTTGACCACGACGTCCAGCTTTAGTTTCTGAAGCTCTCCGGCTGGCGGCAGCTCTGACTGGCCGCCCTCTCCCGCCGTAATGACCAGCTGTCCGCGGCTGGCCTCGGTCTCCGCCAGCTGCCACAGGAAAAAGCCGCTGCCCTCGGGTGCCTGTGAGGCGGAGGCTGTCATGAACGCCTGCTGTTTTTCCGCCGCCTGACGCCAGCATTCTTCCGCTGTCAGGGCTGAGAGCCGGGAGAATACCAGAGCAGCCACGGAATTTCCCGACGGCATGGCGCCGTCATAGGTGTCTTTGGGCCGCAGAAAGAGCTGCTCCCCGTCGGCGGCATAGAGGTAGCAGCCTCCCGCCCTCTCGTCGAAGAACTGGCTCAACAGCTGTTCTCCCGTCAGAACCGCGCGCTGCAGCCATTTCGCGTCCAGGTCTCCGCGGTAACATTCCAGCAGTCCCCAGCAGTAAAAAGCGTAGTCGTCCAGGGTTCCCGGGATGCCCGCCCTGCCGTCCCGCCAGCGCGCTTTCAGCCTGCCGTCTTCATCGGCCATCTCGCGCCACAGGAAATCAGCCGCGGCAAAGGCGGCGTCCAGCCATTCCTGACGGTCCAGAAGCAGGCCGGAGCGCGCCAGGGCCGCGATCATCAGGCCGTTCCAGCTGGTCAGGACCTTATCGTCCCTGTGGAGGGCCATGCGTCCGGCCCTGTACTGATACAGCCGCAGCAGAGCCCAATCCTCCGCCATGGCAGGGCTGTCTGCCCTCAGCAGGTTGGGGATCGAAGCGCCTTCAAAGTTGCCTTTGTCCGTGATGTCGTACCTCCGGCAGAATTCCCGGCCCTTTTCCTCGCCCAGCGCCGCTTCGGCCTCGTCCGGCGTGAACAGGTAGAAGCTGCCCTCACGGCCCTCCGCGTCGGCGTCCTGACTGCAGTAAAACCCGCCGTCCTCACTGGTCATTTCCCGCCGCACCCAGGTGAAAATCCGGTCAGCGACCTGAGCGAACAAAGGGCTTCCGCCGGAGGCCGCCCCTTCAGCATAGGCCGCCAGGAGCAGGGCGTTATCGTACAGCATCTTTTCAAAATGGGGAACCAGCCATTCTTCGTCGGTAGAATAGCGGCAAAAGCCTCCGCCTATGTGGTCGAAGATGCCGCCGCGGTACATCTGCATGAGGGTCCTTTCCACAGGGCCTCTCTGGCTCTGAGACAGCAGGAACAGCAGGTTGTGGGCCGACGGGAATTTAGGAGCATGGCCGAACCCGCCGTTCTGCCTGTCAAAGTGATGGATAAAGCCGCGGACAGCCGCCTGGGTCACGACGTCAGGATCAGCGTCCTGGCTGACACCCTTTGATGGAACCTCCCGGTCCCTGAGAAAGTCCGTCACCAGCCGGCTCTGGTCCAACAGCTTCTGACGGTCGCGGGACCAGGCTTTGCTGACGGCCCGCAGCAGATCGATGAGGCTCGGCTTGGGAAGATAGGTGGCGGCAAAGAAGGGCTCTTTTTCCGGGGTCATGATGATGGTCAGAGGCCAGCCGCCGGAGCCGGTCATGGCCTGGCAGGCGGACATGTAGACGCTGTCCACGTCGGGCCGCTCCTCACGGTCCACTTTGACGGATATGAAACGCTCGTTGAGAACGCGGGCGGCCTCCGGGTCCTCGAAGGATTCGTGAGCCATGACGTGGCACCAGTGGCAGACGGAGTAGCCGATACTGAGAAAGACGGGCACATCTCGGCGGGCGGCTTCCTGGAAAGCCTCTTCACACCAGGGATACCAGTCTACCGGATTGTCCGCGTGCTGCAGGAGATAGGGTGACGATTGATTTTTTAAGTGATTCATGTTAGCCTCCTTGAAGGGTTTCTGCGGTTATTGTACCCGTACGGGAGTTTTTTAATCTGGACAAAAAAGAGGCCGCCCGGTTGAGCAGCCTCTGATCTGGTCGTATTGTGGTGTTCCCTGTGATGTCTATGGTAATGCTTCCAGGGGTCTTTTGTGAAGCTATACCAGGGTGATGACGCGGAGCAGGAACAGAACTGCCGCGATCCACATGACTGGCGGAATGTCTTTCACTTTGCCGGTCAGCACTTTCAGGATAACCCAGGACAGGATACCGAACATGATGCCGTTGGCGATGGAGTAGGTGAAAGGCATGATGATCAGGGCGAGGAAGCCGCCGACCACGTCTGCGATGTCTCCGTCGAAGTGCATGTTCTTCACCGCGCCGATCATCAGCAGGCCGACCCATACCAGTGCAGGTGTCGTCGCGAAGGACGGGATCGCCAGGAAGATCGGTGAGAAGAACAGAGCCAGAATGAACAGGACGCCAGCGGTAACGGCGGTCAGACCGGTTCTTCCTCCGTTGGCAACACCGGCGCTGGATTCTACATAGCTGGTTACGGTCGAGGTTCCCATGCAGGCGCCGACGATGGTGCCGCACGCGTCAGCCATGAGAGCTCCCTTCGCGTTAGGCAGGTTGCCCTTTTCGTCCAGCAGGTTGCCTTTTGCGGCAACGCCGATGAGGGTTCCTACGGTGTCGAACAGGTCGACGTACAGGAACGAGAACACGATGACGATGAACTGGATGATGTTGTCCGCGATCCAGGCAAAGTCAAAGGCGAAGAAGGTCGGCGCGGCCGGAATGAAGCTGTTGCCGGAGAAGTCAGGGAACAGAGAGTAAACGCCTGCTTCCGGGTTGACTACGTACCAGCCGGTGGCTTCTGCGATCATGCCCAGAATCCAGGTGGCCAAAATACCGATGAGGATATAGCCGGTTACGTTGAAGTGATATAGAACAGCGACGATAATCAGTCCGACTACGGCGAGAATGAACTGAGGGTCCCCAGGGGAGCCCAGAGCGATGAACGTGGAAGCGTCATCTGCGATGATGCCGGCGCCCTTCAGGCCGATGAAGGCGATGAACAGGCCGATACCGGCGGTGATGCCGTATTTCAGATTGGCCGGTACGTCGTTGACCAGTTTTTCTCTGAAGTTGCACAGGGACAGCAGTACGAAAACGATACCTTCTACCAGAACCGCGGCCAGGGCGATCTTCCAAGGATCCGTGATGCCCTGCTCCATAAGAGGAATGCAGACCGAGTAAGCGAAGTAGGCGTTGAGTCCCATGCCGGAAGCCAGAGCTACCGGATAGTTGGCGAAAAATGCCATGAACAGGGTCGCGATTGCGGCGGAAACCGCAGTTGCGGTGAACACGCTGGCGCTGTCCATTCCGGCTGCTGCCAGCATACCAGGGTTGACGGCCAGAATGTAGACCATGGACAGGAACGTGGTCGCGCCGGCGATGACTTCCGTCTTTACGTCGGTGCCGTGTTCCTTCAGCTTGAAAAATTTCTCCATTTTGTACGTTTCTCCTTTTAAACTCTACTATGATGAAATAAGATTACAATTTATATTATATAGCCTTCCCGATCAAAACAAAAGTAGTTATTTTTTAAATTTATCAAAATAATGTCTGAAAAATGTACAAGGGAAGGACGAACCGGAAAAAATGCGAACGATAGAGGTTTTGTGAAATGGAAATGTTCGGAATTGCGCCAGGCAGGGCTTCGCTCTGCACGCGGCACTTTTCATGGGAGGCTTTTGTGATAGTTTTCATGGGCAGTTTTCATGGTCAGCTCTGGCCTGCACGCGGAGGCGCTGCAGCGCTTCTGTTCTTCTTCTCTTCCCTGATCTCCTGTGATTAAAACGGGTTCAGGCTCAGGCTCCCGACGCGTGGAAACAGTCCGCCGGTCCGCTGGTTCACCGCCTGGCACTCATCGTCTGGCCCGATGCGGCGTTGACAAGGGCGCGGCGGGCGGATATACTAAGGTGGTAAGAGGTATGAGGTTATGAAAAATAAATGTATATGGATTCTCGGCGCTTTGGCCGCGGTCTGCGTGACCGCGGGGCTTCTGATCACAGCGGTGGAAGCGGCTGTATACTGGACGCCGGGATATTTTCAGCGGGAATACGAGAAACACCAGGTTCTGGAAGCTGTGGACATGGATATGGAGGATCTGCTGACGGTGACAGATCAGATGATGTCCTATCTGCGCGGTGATCGGGAAGAACTGCAGGTGGTCACTTTTGTCGACGGAAGACAGCAGCCCTTCTTCAACCAGCGGGAGATTTCCCATATGGAAGATGTGAAGGGGCTGTTTCTCGGCGGCATGATGCTGAGACGGATCTGCTTTGCCATTGCCGCTGTTATGATCTTGGCGGTCTGGCGGCTGGGCGGCCTGCGGCGGCTGCCGCAGGGGTTCCTCGCAGGTATCGGCATCGTTTTTGTTGGCGGGGCTTTGGCGGCGGGCCTGGTCTCCGCGGATTTTAACAGGTATTTCACCCTGTTTCATCATATTTTCTTTGATAACGACCTGTGGCTGCTGAATCCGGATACGGATCGGCTGATCAATATCGTGCCGCTGGGATTCTTCATGGATACAGTTCTCTGGATCGCGGTGATCTTCGGTATTTTCATGGCGCTGCTGCTGGGAGTCAGCTTTTTCGCTTTGGTGCGGGGAAGGCGGGTAAAGACCGCGCGGTGAATCAACCGGGATATGCGGTAAGCCCGGCCCATAGCTTCAGCGGGTGGCCAGGTAGGACATCAGGTGCATTTTTTCACCGGTCTGATGAAAGCTGAACCCCAGATTGTTGCCGGAATCGGTGGTAAAACCGCAGTCCTCGCTGTCTGAGAGCCGGATTCCGGAAGCGGCGGCCTGCTCCAGAAAATAAGGCAGAGAAAAGTTGTTAGGGGAACATTCGCTGTAAGCGGACAGCAGGTTTTTCATGGAGCGCCTGCCGCCGTCGAAGTAGAAATAGGTTCCCAGAAGCTGGGCGGTCTCTGTAAAGTAAGGCGTCAGCTGGTCCAGCAGGAAAGTCTCGTGGTAGAAGTTGTGCTCGTTGACCGCGAAAAAGTCCAGGTTCAGATCGACGCAGTGTTTTACGATGGGCAGGTTGGTGGAGCTGTCGGCGATGTACAGAATGTCCAGCTGATAGTGCTCACGTTCGATCAGTTCCTTGTACATGCGCAGGGTCTCCGGGTATTTGTCCACGATGATGTACTTTCCGTCTGTGGGAAAGTACTGCTGATGATTGTGGAGGAAGAACCAGGCGTTGATATAGGTTTCCATGATCACCTTGCCGGACAGGTCCATCTGGGACAGCTTGTCCTTCATCCAGTTATAAGAGCGCTGAAACAGGCTGATCAGAGCCGGCGGCAGGTCCTTGTAGAGCAGTCTGTCCACATCTGGCTCGTCCTCTTTGTTTTGATTTTTGTTAGGCGTCAGCAGGATGCCGTCTTCCACAGACGCGCAGTAGCCGCAGGAGCAGGTCAGCCTGCTGTCGTAGATGTACTTCATGTCCATGTTGACGTCGGATATGGACAAAGTGCCTCCGCAGGAAGGACAGCAGAGAAGGTCCAGCATCCGAAGAGGCAGGCCGGTATGCCTGTGGGCGGCGTTTTCCGCTGTGGAAAGCTGCAGGATCATGTCGTCCAGCTGGCGGACGTTGTCCTCATAGTGCTTGATCTTACCGGCACATTCGGCCCGCTTGGCCGCGTACATCTCCTGCAGGTCGGCTCTGTCCTTGGGATTTTCCAGGTTGGAAATCCGCTTCAGGGACAGGATCCTGTGAATTTCCGCCAGAGTGAAGTCCAGTCCTTTCAATTCCAGAATCCATTCCAGGTCTGCCAGAGTGTCCTCATCAAAGATGTACTGGCTGCCCAGTCTGGGCGGCACCAGCAGGCCGTAGTTGATATAATAGTAGAGATTGTCCTTGGACAATCCGTATTTTTTTGATACCTGTCCGATCTTCATGGCATTTTTCTCCTTTGCGGCTGTTTCTTCATCTATCATATCAAAAACATGGAGTTAACTCAAGGTTTTTGCCGTATTTTTGTGAAACTGACCCTTGACATCTAGTGCCCTCGTCGGTTTATGATGGTATCATATCAAAGCATGAAATGAGGAGATACTGCATGAAGATTATCAAAAAAGCAAAAGAGAGGACGGCGGAGGACAACCGGGCGCTGCGAAACGCCGTCACATCGATCATAGATGACGTCTGTGCCAACGGGGACAAAGCCCTGGCACAGTACAACGAGAAGTTCGACCAGTGCGTCAGGGAGAGCCTTCGGGTCAGCCGGGAAGAGATTGAAGAGGCTTACGCGCAGATGGAGCCTCAGGATCTGGAGGATCTGAAGGCGGCGAAGGCCAATATCGAAAGCTTTGCCCGCGCCCAAAGGGGCACCATGAGTGAGCTGAAAAATTTCAGTCCCCAGCCGGGGATCTGTCTGGGACACAGGATCATTCCGGTGTCCTCCTGCTGCTGTTACGTTCCAGGGGGAGGCTATCCCCTGTATTCGTCGGCGCTGATGCTGATCATTCCGGCTAAAGTTGCGGGCGTTGGGCGGATCGCGGCATGCTCGCCTACGGTCAAAGGGACGTCCAAGATTCACTATAAGACTCTGGTGGCCATGGATCTGGCTGGAGCGGACGAGATCTACGCAGTGGGAGGCGCTCAGGCCATCGCGGCTTTCTCCTACGGAACGGAGGAAATCGCTCCTGTGGATATGATCGTGGGCCCGGGCAACCAGTATGTCGCCGAGGCCAAGCGCCAGTGCTACGGTCAGATCGGCATCGACTTTGTCGCGGGTCCCAGCGAGGTTTTGATCATCGCTGACGGGCAGGCGGACAGCCGGGTTTTGGCGGCGGACCTGCTGGCACAGGCGGAGCACGACCCCAATGCCAAGGGAATTTTGGTCACTACCGACGAGGGTCTGGCGGCTGACGTGATCAGAGATGTGGAGGAGGAGCTGAAGACCCTGTCTACGGCAGATATCGCGAGGCGCTCCTGGGAGGATTACGGCGAAGTGGTTCTGGCGGACACCCTGGACGAGGCGGTGGATATGGCCAACGCCTACGCGCCGGAGCACCTGGAGATCAACCTGGCTGACAACGATGCTGTCATAGAGCGGCTTCACAACTACGGTTCCCTTTTCATCGGCGGCAACACGGCGGAGGTCTTCGGCGACTACGCTTCCGGCACCAACCACACCCTGCCGACGGTAAAGGCGGCGCGGTACACTGGCGGCGTCTGGGTCGGAACCTTCTTGAAGACTTGCACCCACCAGTCCATGACTGACGCCGCATCAAAAGCTATTGCGCCTCTGGTTGCGAGAATGGCCCGGGGAGAAGGGCTGGAAGGACACGCCAGAGCGGCCGACGCGAGAAAGGCATAGTTCCTGAAGCTGACGGGCAGATACGTCAAAGCTGCGGCAGTCGCGGCAGGCAGTATCGAAAGACAGTTCGACTGAAATTGGTTTTTTTCGAGAATTGAGTACAACTTTTGGTGCTGTTTTCGACTGAATTTAAAATGTTTTACGATTTGGGTACAACTCGATCCCTCCGGGCAAAGGGAGTGGCT
>CALLDR010000063.1 GCA_937997955.1 uncultured Emergencia sp.
GTCAGAACGTTAGAACTGAAACAGACCTGTCGGTGAGACAGGCTTAGAACGAAAAACCCCTTTCATTGACTGAGAGATAGATGAAAGGGGTTTTTCTTTGTATATAATTTTTCAATCCGGTAAAACATTTCAGAAAAATACGGATACCTATGGCGCGGACGGATTGAGAAGAATTTGTGATTTTTTTCTCACTCTTTTTTCATTTCTCTGGAATCCTGCGAGTGAATATGTTATAATAAATTAAAAGATGTTAAAACATATAAGAGGAGAGATGTTATGGCCGCACCGCTGCATGTAATCGGGAAGCATTTGAAGGAGATACGATTAACCCGAAATTTAACCCTGGAGGAGACGGCGAGAATGACGGGAGTCAGCAAGCCGATGCTGGGGCAGATCGAGCGTGGACAGTCTGTTCCGACGATTACAACCCTGTGGAAGATCGCCACAGGATTGAAGGTCCCTTTGTCGTCTTTTCTGGAAGAGCCGCAGGCGGACTTTGCTGTGGTGGATCTTGCACAGGAGCCCGTCAAAAACGCAGTTATCTGTGAAGACTGTGGAAGGATGCGGGCTTATCCGCTGTTTCCTTATGACCCGGTGCGCAGCGTGGAGATCTTTCAGATCGACTTTGATGCCGGGTGCCGCCATGATTCAGAGAAGCACAACGACGGTGTGGAGGAATACCTTTTGGTGATCTCCGGCGGGCTGCAGCTCGTCCTTGACGGACGTGAAATCGTCCTTCAGGCGGGGCAGGCGGTTCGTTTTCAGGCCAATGTGCCCCATACGTACTGCAATCCCTTTGATCGTCCGTGCAGCGCATATAACATCATCTTATATCCGAAGCTTTCATGGAGGTAATTCACATGTATGAACTGACGCAGGTTTCTGACCGCTGCTACTATATCGAAAGTCCGGCAAAGATCGGACTGGTCCGGCTGGAAGGCAGCGATGTCTGCCTCATCGACAGCGGAAACGACAAGGACGCGGGCCGAAAAGTCCGCAGACTTCTGGACGCCAACGGCTGGAAGCTGACGGCAATCTACAACACCCATTCCAATGCGGATCACATCGGCGGCAACAAATATCTGCAGGGCCAGACGGGCTGCAGGATCTTTGCGCCGGGGATCGAGTGCGATATGACCAGACATACTGTTTTAGAGCCGGCCTTTTTATACGGCGGTTATCCTTGCAGGGACCTGCGGCACAAGTTTCTCATGGCCCAGGAAAGCCAGGCGGAATACCTTACGGCGGAGGTTCTGCCCGACGGGCTTGAAATGATTCCTCTGCCGGGACATTTCTTTGATATGGTCGGGTTTCGGACGGCAGATGATGTGGTCTATCTGGCTGACTGCCTGTCAAGTGAGGAAACGCTGGAAAAATACCAGATCGGCTTCATTTATGATGTAGGGACGTATCTGGAAACCCTGGAGAAGGTCAAAGGCATGTCCGCAAAGGTTTTTATTCCGGCCCATGCGGCCGCGACGGAGGACATCTGCCCGCTGGCCCAGATAAACATAGACAAGGTTCATGAGATCGCTGACAGGATCGTCGATCTTTGCGCCGAACCGGTCAGCTTTGAGGTTATACTGCAGCGGCTGTTCACGGAATACGGCCTTGTGATGAATTTTGAACAGCACGTTCTCATCGGCAGCACGGTGCGCTCATATCTGTCCTGGCTGAAGGATACCGGCAGGCTGAGCGCAGAATTCAGGGAGAATATGCTCCTTTGGAAACAGGAGCCCCAAAAGGACTGACAGCAAAGCTGCCCATGGGAAATATATCATGGGCGATGGATCATGTGCGGTCCCGTCTTTACAGCGTACTTGACAGCGTTAGCGGTAGATTTATTTGCCTGGGTGTGGTATACTTATTGTAAAACGATGGACAAGGATCGTTTTGCCCTGTATATGAGCAGGGGTATAATAGTTGAAATGAGAGGGAAAAATGCTGTCTATCTTTTATGGTGACATGCCGGAGGCGGTTTATGATCCGGCTGTTTTTTTCAAAAATACTTATACAGATGAATGGATTACGAATCCGCTTTCCAGGGAAATGATCCGAGATGTGGATCGCTCTGAAGTAATAGGGCCGCGAGTTATTGACAGCCCCGTTTTGGGAGGTATTTCACCCAGAGAGCTGTCTGGCGGTGTAAAGACATTGATATCAATCTACAAAAGACCGGATCGGATTTTTAACGCGTCTGCTTGCGGTGATAATTGTGCTAAGTGGATTTTAAAAATTGGTGAAACTCAGGATATAATTATTAATTTGCGCCACCTGATGGATTTTGGAGATGGCTCGTTTTCCATCAGAATTTTGAATACCGATCAAATCGTTCACAATATGGAGGAACTGCTGCCTGTTGCGGGCAGAATCGTTCGATAGGAGTATGAAATGAAAGGAAGCTATAGAATTATTATTTCCAATGCGGTACTCCGTTATGACTTCACAATTCATAGAAATATCACGATTATCAAGGGGAACAGCGCAACTGGAAAGACAACACTGATAGAAATGATGCGAGAGTATTATGAGTCTGGTGAAAACAGCGGGATCCAGTTGAAATGTGATAGACCATGCAGAGTTTTGGGCGGACGAGACTGGAAGGTTTTGCTTGAAACGATGAAGGAGAGCATCGTTTTTATTGATGAGGGTAATGATTTTTTGCCATCTAATGAGTTTGCGATGAGGGTACGTCAGTCAGATAACTATTACGTTATTGTTACGAGAGAAGGACTGCCAAATCTTCCGTATAGTGTGGATGAGATTTACGGTATTCGAGAGTCGGGAAAGTACGCATCGTTGAAGCAGACCTACAATGAGCTATATCATATTTATGGACGATATGACAGAAATTCACTTCTCAGGCCACAGTGTATTATTGTAGAGGATTCCAATGCGGGATTTGATTTTTTTAAAGGCATTTTCGACAAAGCGGGAATTTCTGTGCTCTCTGCGAAAGGCAAGTCGAATATCTTTTCGTCCGTCCTTCATCATGCGGATAAAAAGATTCTGGTAATTGCAGATGGAGCAGCGTTTGGACCAGAAATGGATCGGATTATGAAGATTGTTAGGCATCGAGACGGACTTGTGCTTTATCTGCCGGAATCCTTTGAATGGCTTATTCTGAAATCAGGAATTGTACCATTGAAGAATTTGACAAATATTTTGGATTCGCCGGAAGATTACATTGAAAGCAGTGAATATTTTAGCTGGGAACGATATTTTACAGCTCTTTTAACATCGGAAACCAAAGATTCCTATTTACGGTATTCAAAAAACAGGCTGAATCCGATTTATCTTCAAGAAGAAATCTCAGATAAAATTACCAGGACTATGACTGGTCTTGAATTATCATACAGGAGGGACACATGATCACACAGGAAAAAATCGACCGTATCAACGCGCTGGCGCGGAAGGCCAAGACGACGGAAGGACTGACAGAGGAGGAGAAGGCTGAACAGCAGCTGCTGCGGAAAGAATACATCGAGGCATTTAAAGCCAATCTCAGATCCCAGCTGGACAACATTGATTTTGTCGACGAGGACGGAACCGTCAAAAAGGCCGGCGGCAAAGCATCGCGAAAACACAGCTGAAATTGAAAATAAAGTATGAAAGTGAGCAGGATTCTACAGATTCCGCTCACTTTTTAAGTTATGATAAAGAAGTTGACTTATGATGAAAGAAGTTGACCTATGACAAAGAAGCGGCTGCTGCCGCGTATCGAGACAAAAGAAAAAACGGGAGGATGAGATCATGAAGAAACTGTATGTTGTGAATCTGTGTGTCCTTTTGATCATGTTTTTGACCGCGGGCATCGTGGGGCGGCCCAATACGGACAACCAGCAGGTCAAGGAACTGATCACAGGGCGCATTACTGCGCTGAACGATTATTACAGCCAGAAGAGCAGCTTTGATAAGACGGAGGACGCCCTGAAAAAACTGGAAAAGGGAGATCTTCTGAAGAACGACCTGACGCTGATGGAGGCTTACAGCGCCACGGATTTAGACCGTATCCAGAGCGCCAAGGTGAAGCTTAAATCCAGCAGAAGGAGCAGCTACGGCATCATCAAAGGGAAGGCAGAGATCTCCTACGTCATGAGCGGCCAGCAGGGAACATGGCAGGACAAGCAGCAGTATTACTTCACCGCGGAAGACCAGCATCAAAAGATCAAGCTCACCCAATTGAAAAAAATCTGAACCGGGGAAAATGGCCGGAATTGATTCTGAGCCGGAAAAAAGGAACCGAAGAAAATCGGAATACCCACAAAATACCCACAAAACCCCCGTGTTTAATCGGAGGCAGAATTTGGTATAATATGCTTGTAGATTAAAAAATGACAAATCAAAACGACGGGGTGATATTGTGAATATCAATCAACTGAAATATGTGCTTGAAGCCGCAGCATCTTCTTCCATGCGCGAGGCGTCAACAAAGCTGTATGTATCTCAGCCTGCGCTGTCGGCCAGCATACATGAATTGGAAGAAGAGCTCGGAATCCTGATCTTTGAAAGAACGAACAAAGGCATCTCTGTCACAGATGCCGGCAGAGAGTTTCTCTCTTACGCAAAGAAGGCAGTCCAGCAGTATGAGATACTTGAGGAAAGATATCTGTCCAGGGACAGTGACAGAGAGCGCTTTTCTGTTTCCACTCAGCACTATAACTTTGCGATCAAAGCGTTTACCAATATGATAAAGGAATTGGATCTGGACAAATTTATCTTTTCTATTCACGAAACGAAAACAATAGAAGTCCTTAAAGATGTCAGACACCTGAAAAGCGAAGTGGGAATCATATCGTTTTCCGGCTCCAATGAAGCTTTGATAAAAAAGTTTTTCAGGGATTACCAGCTGGACTTTACTCCTCTTATGAAGAGAGATACTTATGTATATGTCTGGACGAGCCATCCCTTTGCTGGAAGAGACGAGATTTCCATCGATGAAATGCAGGACTACCCGTGCATATCCTTTGACCAAAGTGATGACAGCAATTTCTATATTACCGAAGAAGCCATGGCAGATTACGATTTTAACAAAATGATAAAATCCAATGATAGGGCTACGTCCATGGAAATCATGGCTGAACTGGACGCGTATTCTATCGGCTCGGGGATGCTTTCGGGAAAGAACGCGATACTGCAGGGACTTGCAGCGATCAAACTGAAAGAGGAAGATCCTCTCACCATAGGATACATAACAAGAAAAGGAAGTACAATGTCGTTGTATGGAAAAAAATATGTTGAAGAGCTTATGAAGTACAAAGAGCTTTAAACTGCGAAGCGCTTTAAACATATACCATTTTGCGGAGAAGAGATAAGCTTTGTGATAACCGCAGCTTATCACCGATGATAAAAGTGAACGAATTTACAAAGAACCTGATCTAGATTATAATTAAGGTCGGCGTAAACGGCTGACCAGAAAACTGGAGGTCTCGTGCAGAAATGACTGCGTGAGATCTCCTTTTTTGATTGAAATAACAAGGAAAGGAAGAATGTAATGAAACTGAAGAAAGTATTAGCAACAGTAATGAGTATTGCGCTCTTTGCAGCGGCGCTGACCGGCTGCGGGAGCAGTGACACCAGTGGAAGCTTCAATGACGGATATGCGGACAACGTATTTCGTGTTGCCATAGCCAGCGACATTGAAACAGCTGATGTACAGCTGAGCACAGCGGATTATACGCTGCCGATCAATCTGTACGATACGCTGGTTGAAGTGAAAACCTTAGATGACGGCACTTCTGAAATCGAAGGCTCTCTGGCAGAGGATTGGGAAATCTCCGATGACGGCCTGGTATATACCTTCCATCTGCGGCAGGGTGTTCTGTTCAGCAACGGGGAAGAGCTGGAAGCCGATGATGTGCTGTACACCATCGACCGTATGGCGAATCCGGAGAGACTGGCAAAGAATACAGACTGCATGGACATGATCAAAGGCGTGCAGGATATGCTGGACGGAAAAATTGACACTGTAGAGGGTGTAGGTGTGGAAATCATCGATAAATACACTGTAGCCATTACGCTGGAACAGGCTTATGCGCCGTTCCTGGCAAACCTGTGCGTTCCTGGATTCTCAATTTATAACAGGGAAGCCGGAGATGCGGCCGATGAGGCGGGAGATGGAATCCAAAGCAGTAAGTTTGGCGTAGATCCGGAATACACGGTTGGAACAGGTCCGTTCACACTTAAGGAATGGAAAGTCAACGACCACATTTATCTGGAAGCCAATGAGAACTACTGGAAAGGCACACCGTCCATAGACGGCGTCCTGATTACCGTGGTACCGGATAACGACACCAGAAAGATGATGTTTGAGAACGGCGAGATAGATCTCTATGATTTGGACTATGCCAGAGAGCAGATCCCGTACTATACCGAATCAGAGGAATACAAGGACAGAATTATCTCCAAGCCGCGTTTAAGCACATACTACTACTCCATTAACGAGAATATTGAGCCTTTCCAGGATGTCAGAGTAAGAAAGGCAGTGCAGATGGCCATTAACCGCCAGGAAATCCTCGATACACTGTACGCCAGCGCCGGCGAAGTCGCCAACGGCATCTTCCCTCCGGGACTGATCGCATATAACGAAGAGCTGGACGAGATACCATATGATCCTGAAGCCGCAAAGGAATTGCTGGAAGAAGCAGGATATCCTGATGGATTTGAAATGGAAATCACACAGACGACAGATTCCACAGATACCTTATCTCTCAATGAACTGGTACAGTCCCAGCTGGCAGAGGTGGGAATCAAGGTTACCATCAACCAGATGGATGAGGCAACCTGGCTCGATGTGCGCAGCAACGGTGAGCTGCCAATGTATCAGACCGTATGGTCAGCAGACTTCAACGATCCGGATAATTTCATTTACACCTTCTTCTCACCAGAGAATACGGTAGCGCGTTCATTTAACTATTACAATACAGAAGCCATGGAGAAGGTTGTAGAAGCCCGTTTCATGACCGATGAAGATGAGCGGATCGAAGCTTATCAGGAGTTAGAGAAAGAAATTATCCAGGATGATGCGGCATGGATCCCGTTATTCCATCTGCAGCATTTGTGGGTAAAGAGTGAGAGACTGAAATCATACACACCACACTGGGCAGGTTGGAGCGAGGCCAACTATTGGGACGTAGAATTAGACGTTTCTGACGCAGAATAGACAGAATAGAATCAAGATAAAACAGCAAAAATGGGGGGCGGAAGACTCCGCCCTCTTTTGCGATGCTGTAAGGAAAGGATAAGGCAAACATGGCTAAATATGTGATTAAACGTATATTGAGCGCGATTCCCCTCATGCTGGTCATTGTACTGGTCATTTTTTTTATGATGCAGGTCATTCCAGGAAATCCGATTTCGGTCATGATGGGGGAAAAAGCAAGCCCGGCAGTCATTGAACGTGTGACGGAGGAAATGGGCCTGAATGACCCGATGATCGTTCGTTTCACCAATTATGTGAGAGATGCCCTTCATGGGGATTTTGGACGGTCCTATAAGCTGAACAGGGAAGTCAGCGACCTGATTTGGGAGGCTTTCCCCAATACGGTGATTCTGGCGGTTACCGCCTCACTGGTCGCATGGATCATCGGTATTCCAGCGGGAATCGTGTCAGCAGTGAAGAAGGATTCTCTGCTGGACAGAGGACTGATGGGCTTTTCTCTGACGGGAATTTCTCTTCCGGTTTTCTGGGTAGCCATGTTGGTACAATGGGTTTTCGGATATCAGCTGGGGTGGTTCCCGATTTCCGGATATACGACACCGCTGCACAAGGTCCTGCCGGCGCTGGTTCTGGGCTGGTCATCGGCAGGCTCTATTGCGCGTATGACCCGGTCTAATCTGCTGGAGACCCTGCGGAATGATTTTGTCCGCACAGCCAGAGCAAAGGGTCTGAGCGGCAAAGGGGTAATTTGGAAACATGCGCTGAAGAATGCCATGATGCCGGTGGTGACCATGATGGCCATACAATTTGCCAGCATGTTGTCCGGCGCGATTCTTACTGAATCGGTATTCGGTATCGGCGGCATCGGGCAGCTGGCTGTAAGCGCTATCAACACGAGAGATATGCCGCTTTTGGCCGGAACGACCCTCTTTTCTACGATCATCACGATTCTTGGAAATATGGCTGCAGATATTTTGTACTGCTTCATTGATCCTCGGATCCGGGAAGCCTGACAGAAAGGATAGGTAGGAAAATGAACAAGAAGAACTTTGAAGCATTTCGGATTCCTCCCGATGCTGCAGCACCTGTACAAATAGAGGAAAATGCGGAAGCAGAAACCATAGAAAGCGATAACATAAAGGATAAGCTTCACATCATGTTTGCGCATAATAAGGTCGCATTGGTTTCTGCCATCATTATTTTGCTGTATCTGATCATGGCAGTTTTCGCGCCACTGATCGCGCCTTATGATCCGACTCTGATAGATCTGTCCGTCAGATTGCGGGATCCCATACCAGGCCACATCTTTGGTACTGACGAATTTGGCAGGGATATTTGGTCCAGAATGATCTACGGATCGAGAGTTTCCCTGGCGGTAGGCCTGCTGCCTACGACCATTTCCATGGTGATCGGCACGGTGTTAGGCCTGATCGCCGGATTTATGGGCGGTAAGATCGATGCGTTGATCATGCGTATTGCCGACGTCCTGATGGCGTTTCCATCGCTGCTCTTTGCTTTTATGATCTCCTATACTGTCGGCAACGGTATGCTGCCTATATTTCTGGCCCTGAGCATTATTGGATGGGCGGGAACCGCTCGTATTGTTCGTTCACAGACCTTATCCCTGCGGGAAAAAGAATATGTGGAAGCAGCGATCTCCATGGGCGTGAAACGACGCACCATTATCTTTCGTCACATTCTGCCCAACTGCCTGCCGACATTGATCGTGCTGTTTACCATGAACGTACCAGGAAATATTTTATCTGAATCCAGTTTATCCTTTCTGGGTGTAGGCGCGCAGCCGCCTTCGACCAGTTGGGGGCTGATGATTTCGCGAAATAAGCAGTATTTGTCGCAGACGCCTGTAGCAACGCTGTGTCCGGGCGTGATGATTTTGATTCTCGTGCTGGCTTTCAATTTTCTGGGCGACGCGCTCCGCGATGTTCTGGACCCGTACATGAAGGAATAGGGAGAGGTGAATTATGAAAAATCAAGAGATGATTTTAGAAATCAATGGACTGAAAACCCAGTTCTTTACGAGAAAGGGTGTTGTGCCTGCTGTTGATGGTGTGGACATTCAGGTGCCGAAATCTGCCGTTATCGGTCTGGTCGGCGAATCCGGATGTGGAAAGAGCATGACTGCCATGTCGGTGATGCGGCTTCTGCAGAAACCGGGACGGGTCGTAGAAGGAACCATAGATTTTCTGGGCGAAAACCTGCTGGAAAAGACGACGGCAGAGATGGAGAGCATCCGAGGCAATCAGATTTCCATGATTTTTCAGGAGCCGATGACTGCGCTGAACCCTGTGTTGACGGTAGGCCGTCAGGTATCTGAGGCAATTCTTCTGCATCAGAAGAATGTGAGCAAGGAGGAAGCAAAGCGGCAAACCATCGAAATTTTCCGTCAGGTTGGGATTCCCGAACCGAAGAAGAGATATCACGCGTATTCCCATCAGCTGTCCGGCGGCCTGCGTCAGCGGGTAATGATCGGCATGGCCATGGCCTGCGATCCGCAGCTTCTCATCGCCGATGAGCCGACCACGGCGCTGGACGTCACCATCGAAGCGCAGATTTTACATCTGATGAGAGGGCTGAAACAGGAAAAGGGGACTTCCATTATCATGATCACGCATAATCTGGGTATTGTCGCAGAGCTCTGTGACTACGTATATGTCATGTATGCGGGAAAAATCATGGAACAGACATCGGTATACGATCTGTTTGAGCATCCCTTGCATCCGTATACTTTCGGACTGTTAAACTCCATTCCGAAAGCTGCCGCTAAGGGCGAGCATCTGTATACCATTCGCGGAATGGTGCCGAATCTGCTGAAGCTGCCTGAGGGCTGCAGGTTCTGCCCACGCTGTGACAAGGCGATGAAAATCTGTACGATATGCGAGCCGGAGCTGCGTGATGCAGGTGACGGACATATGGTGCGCTGCCACCTCTACGACAGGGAGGTAATGAAGAATGGCTAAAACATTGGTAGAAGTAAAGAAACTGACGAAAGAATTTCCCGCGAAAAATGGAAACTTTGGAAAGAAAGGAGCCGTCGTTCATGCGGTAACCGACGTCAGCTTTGATGTATATGAAGGGGAAACCCTGGGGCTGGTCGGTGAGTCCGGCTGCGGAAAATCCACCCTGGGACGGTTAATTCTGAATCTGATCCCGCCGACCAGAGGAGAGGTCATCTTTGACGGAAGGAATCTGCAGGCGTTGAGCAGAGAAGAAATGCGGCAGATGCGGACGGAAATGCAGATGGTGTTCCAGGATCCCTTCGCCTCATTGAATCCGAGAATGAATATCCACGATATTGTTGCAGAGCCTATGGTGACCCATAACTATGGAAGCAAAAAAGAAATTACTGCCCGGGCAGAGGACCTGCTGCGGACCACAGGCATTCGCCCTGAATTTATGTACAGATATCCTCATCAGTTTTCCGGAGGGCAGCGACAGCGCATCAGTATTGCCAGAGCGCTGGCGCTGAACCCGAAGCTGATTGTATGCGACGAGCCGGTATCCGCGCTTGACGTGTCCATTCAGTCGCAGATTCTCAATCTTCTCGGAGATCTGCAGGAAGAAAGCCACTTGACGTACCTCTTCATTTCTCACGACCTTACGGTCGTTCGCTATCTGTCCGATAGGGTGTGTGTGATGTATCTGGGGAAAATTTGCGAAATCGGCAGGACGGAAGATATCTATGACCATCCGCTGCACCCTTATACCAGGTTTCTCCTGGAGGCGGTGCCGAAGCCGGATCCGAGACTGCGAAAAGAAGATAAAGGCATGCTGATCGGCGAGATTCCAAGTCCGGTAGACCCGCCGTCGGGCTGTTATTTCCGTACCAGATGTCCTTATGCGACAGAACGCTGCACTCAGGAAGCGCCGCCGCTGAAGGAGATAGATGATGGCAGACTGATCGCCTGTCATCTGTGCGATTGAAGGACAGAGCCTGGAGGATCCCGCCTTTGGCCGCCACGGGGCTGAGGCCGGAGAAGGGTTCAGACGCTGTCCTTTGCACCAGCATCAAAAGATCAAGCTTACCCAATTGAAAAAAATCTGAACCGAAGAAAATCGGAATAAACACAAAATATCCATGTTTAATTGGGGGCAGAGTTTGGTATAATATGTTTGTAGATTAAAAAAAGGAGTAACTCTTATGAGACAAGTATATTTGGATTATTCTGCGACCACTCCTGTAAAAGACGAAGTACTCTCCGCGATGCTTCCGTATTTTACAGAGAAATTCGGCAACCCTTCCAGCCTGTACACCCAGGGACTGGAATCAAAGGAAGCACTTGATGGGGCGAGGGCGCAGGTTGCAAAGCTGATCCATGCAGATCCAAAGGAAGTTTACTTTACCGGCTGTGGCAGCGAAGCAGATAACTGGGCGGTTTTCGGCGTGGCAAGCGCTTTGAAGCATAAAGGAAACCACATTATAACCACGAAGATCGAGCATCACGCTATGCTTCATTCCTGCGCATTTCTGGAAAAGAACGGATATGACGTTACATATCTGGATGTGCAGCCCGATGGAAGGGTCGATCCTGCGGCTCTGGAAGCAGCGATCACAGATAAGACCATTCTGATCAGCGTCATGATGGTCAACAATGAGGTGGGAACCGTCGAGCCGATCAAAGAGCTGGCGGCTGTCGCCAAGAAGCACGGCATCCTGTTCCACACAGACGCGGTACAGGCGCTGGCAAACGTGCCGATCGACGTGAAGGACCTGGGCGTGGATCTGTTGAGCATGTCCGCCCATAAGATCTACGGACCGAAGGGCGTGGGCGCTTTGTACATGCGCAAAGGCCTGAGAATCGCCAACTATCTTCACGGCGGCGCCCAGGAGATGGGACGCAGAGCCGGTACAGAGAACCTGGCTTCCATCATCGGTTTCGGCAAGGCCGCGGAGCTGGCAGAGGCGCATTTGCAGGAGCATATCGATCACAGCAGAGAGCTGCGCGATTATCTGATCGAAAGAGTGACCAAGGAGATTCCGGATACCTTCGTAAACGGAACCATGGAACACCGGCATCCGGGAAACGCCAACATCACCTTTAAATACATCGAAGGCGAATCGATCCTGCTGCTTTTGGACTTCAAGGGAATCGCTGTTTCCACCGGTTCAGCATGTTCCTCAAAATCTCTGGAACCATCCCATGTGCTGACAGCTCTGGGCGTTCCTGTAGAGATGATTCACGGCACAGTCCGCTTTACCGTTGGAGATTTCACAACAAAAGAAGATATAGATTATGTAGTTGAAAGCCTGAAGGAGATCGTAGAAAAGCTGAGAGCGCTTTCTCCTGTCAACGGCGAGAAAGGATGGTAAACCATATGGCATTGTATAACGATACAGTTATGGATCATTTCATGAATCCGAGAAACGTAGGTGAATTAGAAAATCCAGACGGCACAGGGACTTATGGAAGCCCTGTCTGTGGAGATATGATGCAGATCCAGATTAACGTAGATGACAACGACGTGATCACCGACGCCAAGTTTAAGACCTTTGGCTGCGGCAGCGCCATCGCTTCTTCCAGCATGGCTACGTCCATGATCATCGGAAAAACCGTTGAGGAAGCGCTGGAAATCAGCAACAAGCAGATCATCGAAGAGCTGGGCGGCCTGCCGGCGGTCAAGATACACTGTTCCGTCCTGGCAGACCACGCGATCAAGTCCGCAATTTACGATTACGCGCAGAAGACAGGCAAGACCTATGCCGGCCTGGAAGGCTTTGATCCCGATGCAGACGAGGATGATCATGACCACGTTATCGAAGAATAAGGCAGTACTCGGTTTAAGCGGCGGTGTGGACAGCACCACCGCTGCTTTATTGTTAAAGGAACAGGGGCTGGAGGTCATCGGCTTTTACTTTGACGTGCTGGGCGGCAGCCGCGAAGGGGCGGAGGCCGCGGCAGATCTGGCGCGGCAGCTGGATATTCCCTTTGTCTGTCGGGACGTGTCGGAGATTTTCGATAAAATCGTTATCGACAACTTCTGCGGGGAGTACGCCTGCGGCAGAACGCCGAATCCCTGCGTCGTCTGCAATCCCGCGGTCAAATTCAGACAGCTGCTGGAGGTGGCCGATGAGCAGGGCGCATATTACATAGCTACCGGCCATTACGCCCGGGTCGCGAGGGACGAGGCTTCAGGCTTCAGCTGCATCTGCAAGGGAGCCAATGAAAAGAAAGACCAGTCCTATATGCTCTATCGTCTGGGTCAGGACGTACTGTCCAGGCTGCTTCTGCCTCTGGGCGGTTTTGAAGACAAAGAGCGGACCAGAGAGCTGGCGCGTGACCACGGGTTATCCAACGCGGATGCTTCCGACAGCCAGGAGATCTGCTTTATCGACGATCAAAGGGAGTCCTACGGAGAGTTTCTCGCGCGCCGCGGGGTTCCGGTCATTGAGGGGAACTTTGTGGACAAATCTGGCCGCATTCTAGGCAGGCATAAGGGCATCAGCTGCTATACCATCGGCCAGCGCAAAGGGCTGGGCGTCGCTTTGGGAAAGCCGGCTTTCGTCACTAGAATCGACCCTGTCAGCGGTGACGTGACGCTGGGAGACAACGAAGATCTCTTCCAACGACAGGTTCGCTCAAAGGACAACTTCTTCGCGGAGACCTCTGGCAGCAGCCTGCCGGCGGCCTTCAGCGGCAGTATGGCCGTCAGCGCGAAGATCCGCTACGCCGCAAAAGCCGCGGCGGCCGTCGTTACGAAAACCTCAGACGGACACCTTTTGACCACCTTTGAAGAGCCCCAGCGGGCAGCCGCGCCGGGCCAGTCCATCGTGTTCTATGACGGAGACAGGGTCATCGGCGGTGGCTTCATCGATTGAGACAATTTGTCTGATCTGCTGTACTTCGCATGCGCCTGCCTGCGAGGGGAAAATGACCGCATCGGTGCTTTACTGCAGTCGTGCGGTCAGTTTCTATCCTGATAAGTTGGACCATTTGACCGCAGAACGCCCATTTTGATGTAATGCAGTCAATTGAGCCATGTTAATAGAGGTGATTTTGACCGCACGGCCTCGTTTTTTAGGGGCGGCGGTCATTTTTCTTGAATTGAAGGACCGGTTTCGCGATGATAACACGACCTTTCTGACCGCAGTAGCTCATTTTTTCTTACTTGCAGTCAGATCTCCGAATACAGGCAACGTGAAAGTGACTGCAGCCATCTCAAAACATAAGCTTGCGGTCAAATCCAGACCTGCGAAGGTCTGCAGGGCCATTTGATACTATGGCGCTGCCAGGTGCTGGACACGAACCCGCTTGCTTTTTTTGTATTTCTGTGGTATGATAAATCATACTAATCATACTTATGGAACAGAAGGAACAGGAGGTGCGCGATGGATTTTCCAAAGGGCAAATACGCATGGATGGTCAAGATCGGGGAGCGGGGGCAGTTCGTGATCCCCAAGGAGGCGCGGGATCTGTTCGGGTTTCAGCCGGGGGACAGCGTTTTGGTCCTGGCTGACGAGGAGCGGGGCATCGCGATTCCCACCAAGGAGATGGGGAACAAGTATTTTTCCATGATCTTTCAGGAAATAGAGAAGGGAGAGCAGTGATCCTATGAGCAAGATTGTCTTTTTCTGTATTCCGGCCCACGGCCACACCAATCCTACGCTGGAAGTAGTGCGCCAGCTGATTGGCCGCGGCCACCAGGTCTGGTACTATTCCTATAACATGCTGCGGGAGAAGATCGAAGCCACCGGAGCCCGCTTTATATCCTGCGACGACTACGACATGGAGCAGAAGCTGACGCCTGCGGACGCTGCGCGCATCGGGAAGGATCTGGCCTTTTCCACGAAGATTCTGGTGGATACGACCCTGGCATTGGACGACCAGGTCTGCAGGGATATGGAGAGCCTGCGGCCGGACTGCATCGTGGCGGATTCCATGGCCGTCTGGGGAAAGGCCGTGGCTTTGAAGCTGGGGATTCCCTTTGTCTCATCGACCACCACTTTCGCGTTCAACCAGTATTCGGCAAAGATCATGAAGCAGAGCGCCAGGGAGGGGCTTTCTATGCTGGCTTCCCTGCCGAAGCTGCGAAAACAGATCAGACGCCTGCAGGATAAGGGCTATCCGATCCGAAACATTCTGGATATCATACAGAATGACGACAACACCCATACGGTGGTGTACACGTCGCCGGAATTTCAGCCGTGCGCGGAAACCTTTTCTGACAAATATGCCTTTGTGGGGCCATCTGTCCGGGCGGCCGCGGATACCATTGAGAAAACCAGGGACAAGCTGATATACGTTTCTATGGGAACGGTCAACAACGACATGGTTCCGCTGTACAGACGCTGTATCGAGGCCGTGGAAGCGACAGGACATCAGGCGATCCTGTCTGTCGGAACTATGACGGACCTCGACGCGCTGGGACCTCTGCCGGAGCATGTGTCCGTTTACCCATATGTGGATCAGATCGCGGTGCTGGAAAAAGCGGACGTTTTTCTTTCACACTGCGGCATGAACAGCGTCAGCGAAAGCCTGTATTTCGGCGTGCCCCTGGTCATGCTGCCGCAGACCTCTGAGCAGGGCGGCGTCTGCCGTCGGGTGCTGCAGCTGGGCGCCGGCATCAAGCTGGAGGATACCTCGGCCGCGGCTGTGGAGCGGGCGGTGAGCCAGGTCCTGGAAGATCCCGCCTTTGACCGTCACGCGGCCGAGATCGGAGAGGGGTTCAGACGCTGTCCTGGGGCAAAGGGGGCCGCTGAGAAGATCCTGCAGGTCTGCCAGTCTGAAAACCGGTGAAAAGCCGGACCGCGCTTGGATTGCGGCCTTCTGAAAGAGCTGCCTCATCTTCTGGCGCTGGCGAAGCGCATGATGCTGACGATCAAGTGCAACCTGACCTTCTCCATGGCTCTGAACTTCGTGGCCATCTTGCTGGCGATCACAGGCATTCTCAATCCGGTTGCGGGGGCGCTGGTTCACAACTCCGGCTCCGTCTTCGTGATCATCAATTCGGCGCTGCTGTTAAGATGGAAAAAGAAAAAACAGCAGGGCACAAAATAGAATTTGAAACTTTGTAAAACGCAGGGTCTTCTCAAAAACGGTCAACCGTGTATAATGATAAGTAATACAACTGTTGACCGGAACGGTCGAGGAGACCTTTTATTATGAATGAAAAATTCTTTTCCCTGCCAAAGGAAAGGCAGGAAGCCATGATCAACGCGGGGTTCCGCGTTTTCTCGCAGAATTCCTACAGGAAAAGCCCGATGAGCGAGATCGCTGAAGCCGCCGGCGTCAGCAAGTCGCTGCTGTTCCATTACTTTCGCAATAAAAAAGAGCTGTATCTGTTTCTCTGGGAGACCGGAGTCGGGATTACGCTGGACGAGCTGGAGAAGAGCGGATGCTACGAGCAGGAGGATCTGTTTGAAACCATGCACAAAGGCATAGAGGCCAAGTTCCGTATTATGCGCCAGTATCCCGACCTGGCGGCCTTTGTCGTGAAGGCTTTTTATGAAAAGGACCCCGCTGTATGCGGTGAAATCCAGGAAAGCATTGAAAAGCACGGATCCTTCAATGCAAATGCCGGCATGCTGAACCTGGACCCGGAGCTCTTTGTTCCCGGACTGGATCTGGAAATGATGTACTGGGACATGTACTGGGCGTCGGAAGGATATATCTGGGAGAAGCTGCAGCGCGGAAAGATGGATTTAGAAGACATGGACCAGATCGAGGCTGAATTTATGAGGCTGATCGATTTCTGGAAATCCGTCTATCTGCGGAAGGAGGAGTGATATGAACGCGATTGAGATCAGTGGGTTGACAAAGTATTACGGAAAGGCGCGAGGCATTATGGATATGGAGCTGACCGTGAAAGAAGGGGAATTCTTTGGACTTATGGGACCCAACGGCGCCGGCAAATCCACTGCAATCCGAATCCTGCTGGGGCTGACTGCGCCTACATCAGGCCGGGCGCGGGTACTAGGCATGGATATACGGGAGAACAGGAATAAAATTCTGTCAGAGACAGGATATCTCCCTTCCGAATCCATCTTCTACAGCGGCATGAAGGTGAAAGACGTGCTGAAGCTTTCCGCTGACCTGCGGGGGCTGGACTGCGCTGAAAACGCGGGAGCCCTCTGCGAAAGGCTGCGGCTGGATGTCAGGCGGAAGGTGACAGAGCTGTCCTTTGGCAATCGCAAGAAAACCGCTATTATAGCGGCGCTTCAGCACGATCCCAGACTGCTGCTCCTGGACGAGCCCACCAGCGGTCTGGACCCGCTGATGCAGCGGGAATTCTTTTCTATTATTAAAGAGCGGAACCGAAACGGCGTCACCGTCTTTCTGTCCAGCCACGTGCTGTCGGAGATCCAGAGGAACTGCTCACGGGCTGTGATCCTCAGAGAGGGCCGGATCGTGGCCGATGTCGATGATCTCTCAGGATCGGAGCTGGATTTTGAGGAGCGGTTTATGCGTTATTACGAGGAAGGAGGTGCCGCGTCGTGTACCCGCATATGACAAAGATGACCCTTGTAAAGCATGAGCTGAAACAGGGGTGGAAGGCTCTCGCCGTATGGACGGGCGCCATCGGAGCCTTCATCGTGATCTGTGTCTTCCTGTACCCGGAAATGAAGGGGGAGATGGCAGAGGTCAGCCAGGTGTTCAGCTCTATGGGCGCTTTTTCGGCGGCCTTTGGCATGGATCAGCTGAACTTTGGGAGCTTCATCGGGTTTTACGCTGTGGAATGCGGCAATATCCTCGGCATCGGCGGCGCTCTGTTCGCGTCGCTTGCCGGTATCCAGGCGCTTTCCAAGGAGGAAAGGGACCGGACCGCGGAGTTTCTGCTGACCCATCCTGTCAGCAGGACCCGTGTGGTCACGGAGAAGCTGGCCGCAGTCCTGGCGCAGGTTGTAATATTAAACGCTGCCGCTTTGCTCCTGTCGGCAGGGGCGATGGCCTGGATCGGAGAAGAAATCCCCTGGAAGGAAGTGAGCCTGCTTCATCTGGCCAATTTCCTTCTGCAGACAGAGCTTTCCTGCGTTTGCTTCGGCATTTCCGCCTTTCTGCGCCGCGGCGGCATGGGCGCGGGAATGGGAATCGCCGTCGTCCTGTACTTTCTCAATATCATCGCCAATCTGTCAGAGCGGGCGGACTCTCTGAAGTACATCACGCCTTTCAGCTACACCGAAGGGGCGGATATCATAGCCTGCGGCTCGCTGGATGAGGGGTTGCTGGCCGCCGGCCTGCTTTTTACAATCCTTGGCGTTTTGGCCGCTTTCTGGAAATACCGCAAAAAGGATATTCTGGCGTAGCTTGTTTTGTCAGGCTTACGAATAATATTATCATGTATAGAATGATGACTGCACTACTTGAAGTCTTATAATAATTGAAATTCCAGCAAAATTTAAGAACTCTACGATATGTCGATTGCTATCCTGGTATGAAAATAATATAATAAGTGCAAAAGAAAAGAAGGGAGGTTTACATGGACGAGCAAAGGTTTGGAGATTTTATTGCGGAAAGAAGAAAAGAAAAAGGCTGGACACAGTTGATGCTTGCAGAAAAACTGCATGTAACAGATAAAGCCGTTTCTAAATGGGAACGTGGAGCAGGATTTCCAGATATCAAAACTTTAGTACCTCTGGCAGAAGCACTTGATGTAAGCCTGAGCGAATTGATGAATGGTAAACGAATTGAAGCTATTCCTGAATCCAAGAAAACAGACGCGGCTGTTTCTAATGTGATTGATTTGGCTGTTTATCAAAGTGACCTTCATATGCGAAATATGCTGATAGGCATAGCAGTAATGGCTTTTCTGCTAGTTGTGATTTTTCTTTTGGATTTGAAAGATGGTTTCGGAACATTTATTTTTGTTTGTCTTCCATTACTCATATCTCTCCTGGGAGTCGCACTGATCAGCATTGGTCTTTATCGTAAGAAAAATGCATACAAAACAAGATGGTATTTTATATTCGGCTGCATTCTAACATTATTTCCGCTGGAAGCCTATATCTTTGCATTAGTTGTAGTATATACATTATAATTAAGGAGATTAACAGAGTAGAAACGGATCAAAACAGCCTGTATATGTTGACTCCACAGAAGATGATGTAGAAAAAGATATCGCCGCGGCGTACTCTTCCTGAAATTATCCCGCCGCTTTTGCCAGACTGTGGCGGGCATATTTCACTTTCCCGGGGCCATACTAAACTTGAAAGGGGAGTGAGAAATATGGAAATGAGCAAAATGATCAAAGACGCCGCGCTGATGGCCGCGGCCGGCACAGCAGGCTACTGCGCTTACAAGTGGATGTCTCCGGGAGACAAACAGAAGATCACCAGAGACATGCGCCGGACCATGGAGGATGTGGGCGACGTCCGCCACGATGTCAGCAGAATGGCAAGCACCATCAAAGATACGTTTTAAAGCTTAGCGGCGGTCAGAGCCGATCTTCCATTCGGCCATTCAGTCATTCGGCTGTCCTTTCCTATAGGATGGCCGTGAAAACCGAAAAAAATACACGCGTGTCCCAGTGAGACCATCACAGAGTGCCGCGTGTATTTTTTACTGGCGGGAACAGGATTGACTTTGAACTCCGGCGATGGTAGAATATAGGAAATTCAAAAAAGAAACGCGATGATGTACCGCCGGGTAGATGATGCAGCGTCCTTATTCCATTCCGCAGGCCTTAGAAGGAATGGGGGAGGGCGTTTTTTTTGGTCATGATCCGCGCGCCCGCATACGTCGCAGACAGGAGGAAGAACTATATGAATCTTATCGCTTATTGGTGGCCTGTGATCCTGGTGCTGGCGGCAAATACCGTCTACCACATCAGCTCAAAAGCCGTGCCGGCGGCCATGGACCCTTACGCGGCCGTGTTCTGCAACTACGTGGTGGCTATGGCGGCTTCCTTTGTTCTGTGGATGGTTCTGGGAAAAGACCACAGTCTTTCCCTTCAGCTGAGCAGGATCAATTGGGCGCCTGTCGTCATGGGTCTTTCCATCACCGCGGTGGAGATTTCCTTCGTGTTCATGTACAAGCTGGGCTGGAACATCAGCATCGGCTCTACCATCACCAATATAGCCATGGCCATAGCCCTCGCCGTCATAGGCATCTTGTTCTATAAAGAGGTCGTCACCGCCCAGCAGATGATCGGCATCGGCCTGTGCCTGATAGGCCTGGTGGTCATGAACTGGAAATGATGTACACAGGTTTCCGCAGACTTGGCCTCCGTCCCCGCAGATTCCTGATGAAAAAAATTCCCCTTTGTGGTATACTATACCCATGAAGAAAGAAGAAATCAAGAAAAAGGCAATTGCCGAATACGAGCGGTGGCTTTCCGCCGCCGAAGATACAGAAACGCGGGCCGGCCTGCGCGCTTTGGCCGACAGCGAGGACGAGCTGATCGACGCCTTCTGCGCCCACCTGAGATTCGGGACCTCCGGCATACGGGGGATTTTGGGCGTCGGCACCAACCGGATGAACGAGTACGTGGTGCGCCGGACGACTCAGGGCCTGGCAAACTATCTGAACCGGGCCTGTGACGGCCAGCCCAAGGTGGTCATCTCCTACGACAGCCGACAGAAGTCAGACGTATTTGCCGTGGAGACAGCAAAGGTCCTGCGGGGCAACGACATCGAGGTGCATCTTTTTGCCCATCTGGCTCCGGTTTCCGTGCTGTCCTACGCTATCCGGGCTCTGGGCTGCGACATGGGCATCATGATCACCGCCAGCCATAACCCGAAGATCTTCAACGGCTACAAGGTCTACGGCAGCGACGGCTACCAGATCGTCGGCGACGTGCCCGGCGCTGTCCTGTCCGAAATCGACAAGCTGGACTTTTTCTTCGGCATCTGCCAGCGGGACGACGGCATTTTGACCGTGTCAGAGGATATATCAAAGGGTTTCTGCCGGGACGTTATCGCCATGTCCGGGGCGCGCGGCGTTTTGGGCGGTCACCTCAACGACCTGTCGGTGGTCTATACGCCGCTGAACGGCACGGGCAATCACTATGTGCGCAGGGTTTTAGACGGCATCGGGTTTACCAATCTGACCATGGTAGACTGCCAGGAGCTGCCTGACCCCGAATTTTCCACCTGTCCCGCGCCCAATCCGGAAAAGATCACCGCGTACAACGAAGGGTTCAAAACCCTGGATCAGGTGAAGGGCGATATCATCGTGGCCACAGACCCCGACTGCGACAGAGTCGGCGTCAGCATCTATCATGACGGCATGAAGGTGCTGCTGACGGGCAACCAGCTGGGGGTCCTGATGCTGGATTACCTGTGCCACGTGCGTCCGCCGAAGGAGAATCAGTTCATCATCAAGAGCATCGTCACCACGCCATTGGCTGAGAAGATCGCGGAAAGCTATGGCCTGCGGGTCGTCAATACCCTGACAGGCTTCAAATACATCGGAGAGATCATCACCGGGCTGGAACGGGAGGGCCGCCTCGACGAATACTATTTCGGCTTTGAGGAGAGCAACGGCTATCTGATGGACCCGTTCATCAGGGACAAGGACGGCGTCAGCTCCGCCATGCTGGCCGTAGAGGTGGCCGCGTGGTGCAGAGCCGCCGGAAAGGATTTGATCGAGCGGCTCCATGAGCTGTACGATCAGTACGGCGTGTGCAGGGACAAGACCTGGAACTACTTCTTTGAAGGACCTTACGGCAAGATGGTCATGAGCGACGTGATGGAATACTTCCGCCGCGAGCTGTCGGCGGGAAGCGTCATCGGAGGCAGAACCGTCGCGGCCAGAACCGACTATATGGAAGAGACGGGACTGCCGAGGTCCAACGTGCTGGCATACAGCCTGGAAGGCGGAACGCAGATGATCATACGGCCGTCTGGGACCGAGGCCAAGATCAAGGTCTACGTCTTTGAAGCGGAGAACAGCGCCCGTCTGCAGCGGGAGATCGAGGAAATCATGGATAGGTTTAAGGAGACGATGTGACTGTGTTTTGTCCGATATCGGCTGAAAGCTGGACACAGAGCCATTTTTATGATAAAATATTAGATTATTGCAAGATATTTCAGGAGGAAATTCATATATGGAAAAACTAGGCTTAAATCAAATCCGCCAGATGTTCAGAGACTTCTATGTGAGCAAGGGTCATTACGCGGCAGGAAGCGCGTCCCTGATCCCGAGAAACGATAAGTCCCTGCTGATCATCAATTCCGGCATGGCGCCGCTGAAACCGTACTTTGCGGGCCTGGAGACGCCGCCGTCCAAGCGGATGACAACCTGTCAGAAGTGCATCAGAACCGGCGATATCGACAATGTAGGCATCACGTCCAGACACGGTACCTTTTTTGAGATGCTGGGCAACTTCTCCTTCGGGGACTATTTTAAGGAAGAGTCTCTGAACTGGGGCTGGGAGTTCATCACGGAGCATCTGAAGATGCCGGTAGACAAGCTTTGGGCCACCGTCTACGAAGACGACGATCAGGCCGTAGAGATCTGGAAGAAGATCGGCATGCCGGAGGAACGCATCGTCAGACTGGGTAAGGACGACAACTTCTGGGAGATCGGCCTCGGTCCCTGCGGACCATGTTCCGAGATCTACTTTGACAGAGGCGAGGAGTATGGCTGCGGCGATCCGGACTGCAAGCCGGGCTGTGACTGCGACCGGTATCTGGAATTCTGGAACCACGTATTTACCCAGTTTTCCAAGGAGGAGGACGGAAGCTACAGCGACCTGGAGCATCCGAACATCGATACGGGCATGGGCCTCGAAAGAATCGCCTGCATCATGCAGGGCGTGGATTCCATCTTTGATGTAGACACCATCCGCCACATTCTGGAAGGCGTAGTGGCGGCCAGCGGCGTGGAATATAAAGATGGAGCGGCTAAAACAGACGTGTCCATCAGGATCATTACAGACCACCTGCGCTCCATGGTGTTCATGATCGCGGACGGCATCATTCCTTCCAATGAAGGCAGAGGCTATGTGCTGAGAAGGCTGATCCGCAGAGCGGCAAGACATGGCAAGATCCTGGGTATCCAGGGCAAGTTCCTGGTGGAGCTGTCAAACCGGGTTATCGAAGTGTCCGGAGAGGCATATCCTGAACTGGTGGAGAAAAAGGACTACATTCAGAAGATCATCTCCGTAGAAGAAGAGAAGTTCGCCGCCACCATCGATCAGGGAACCAGCATCATTCACGAGTACGTGGAGGAGCTGAAAAAGACGGAAAAAACAGTATTAGAGGGCGAGAAGGTCTTTAAACTGTACGATACCTTCGGATTCCCGCTGGAGCTGACCATGGAAATTCTGGCAGAGGAAGGCTGCAGCGCGGACGAAGAAGGCTTCCAGAAGAACATGCAGAGGCAGAAGGAAATGGCCAGAGCCGGCAGAAAGTCCACCGAGGGAGAAGCGTGGAAGGAAGCCGCCGGACCGGCAGATCTGCCGGAAACCGTATTTACCGGCTATGACCGGACCGAGGATACGGCGACAGTTTTGGCGGTATTTACGGAAGCCGGAGAGACCGACGCGGCGGAGACTTACCAGAATGCCGTCATCTATCTGGACAGAACCCCGTTTTACGCGGAGGGCGGCGGACAGGCCTGCGATAACGGTTTTATGTCAACCAAGGACTGCCATGCCAAGGTAATCTCTGTGGAGAAGTCCGGCGGCGTGTTCGCCCATAAGGTGCTGATTGAGAAGGGAAGACTTGCCAAGGGCGATACCGTAGAGTGCGGCGTCAATATCTTCCGCCGGAATGCCTGCGCAAGAAACCACACTGCGACACATCTGCTGCAGAAAGCCCTGCAGAGCGTGGTCGGCAGCCACGTACAGCAGGCGGGTTCCAGCGTCAGCGACGAATCGCTCCGCTTCGACTTCAACCACTTTGAGGCAGTCACGGCGGATCAGCTGGAACAGATCGAGCAGCTGGTCAACCAGAAGATCGTAGAGTTCCTGCCGGTGAAAGCGTCGGAGATGTCTATGGAGGAAGCGCAGGCCATGGGCGCTATGGCCCTCTTTGGAGAAAAATACGGAGACCGGGTCAGAGTGGTCAACGCGGGAGACTGGAGCATCGAGCTGTGCGGCGGCACCCATGTCGCCAACACCGGACAGATCGGCGTATTCAAGATCACCAGCGAATCCGGCGTGGCTTCCGGCGTCAGAAGAATCGAAGCGGTTACCGGTACCGGCGTCCTGCTGGCGGCCATCGCGGCAGAGGATACGATCAAAGAGATCGCCGGCGCGCTGAAGACCAACACGTCTACGGTGGTTCAGAAGGCTTCTTCCGTGGTGGAAGAGCTGAAGGAGACCAAAAAGGAGCTGGAAGAGTTCAAAAAAGCCGCCATGGGCAGCGAAGTGGACGAAATGGTGAAATCCGCGAAAGAAATTGGCGATATCAGGCTTGTAACCAGAGAGTTTAAGGATTATAATATAAATGACCTGAGAAATCTGTCCGACGATGTAAAGGCAGAGCATAAGGGAATCGTCATGGTATTTGCCACCGTCAACGGTCCGAAGGTAACCTTCCTCGTATCCGTGACGGACGACCTTCTGGAAAAGGGCGTCCACGCGGGCAAGATGATCAAAGAGATCGCGGCGGCCTGCGGCGGAGGCGGCGGCGGAAAGGCAGACATGGCCCAGGCCGGCGCCAAGGACCCGTCAAAGATTTCTGACGCATTTCGGGTTGCAGAAGAACTCTTATCATAGTATACTATAAAAAAGAGACAGAAAAAAAGAAAAGGAGGTCGTTATCATGGAGAGAAAGACAATTATGTTCGACGCGGCAAAGACCCAGCAGAAGACTACGAAAGAAGTACTGGAAACGGTTTATGCGGCTTTGGAAGAAAGAGGTTACAATGGTATCGACCAGATGGTTGGATACATTCTTTCAGGTGACCCTTCCTATATCACCAGCCACAACAATGCGCGAACCATGATCAGCCGCATTGACAGAGACGATCTGGTGGAGGAGATTCTGAAGGATTATTTGAGAAAATAGGAAAGATGCAAAGTAACGGCAGGCTGTATTTCACCTGCCGTTTTCTTTGAGAGCTGAGAAGCTTTGTATCAATTTGTATAAAGAGGAGTTTTATGAGAAAGATCGCACTGGACGTAGGAGATAAGACAGTAGGAATTGCCCTCAGCGACGCTTTGGGTATTACCGCCCAAGGCCTGATGACGCTGGAGCGGGTGGGTATCCGAAAGGATACCGGCAAGATTCTGGACCTGGTAAAGGAATACGACTGTGATACCATCGTCATCGGCCTGCCGAGGAAGCTGGACGGTACCGACAGTATCCAGACGGAAAAGGTCTATGCCTTTCGCACCATGCTGGAGAACAAGATGCGCAGCACAGGCATGAAAGGAATCCAGGTGGTGTGGCAGGACGAGCGCCTGACCACGGTCATGGCGGAGAAGGTTCTCATCGATGCCGACGTCAGCCGCAGGAAACGGAAAGAGGTCATCGACAAGCAGGCCGCCGTCCTGATCATGCAGAGCTATCTGGACGCGCTGGCCATGGAGAACCGCCGCAGGGAGCAGGCCGCGGAAGCCGAAGAAGCTGAAAACAACGAAAGCGAACAATAATACGCATATACGCAGAAAACGTTCGTATTTTCGCCGGATTTTCCCGTTTTTCTGGAGAAAAGTTCGTCAAAAATCGGTTTTTTTCTGAACAAATATTGACACTCGGCACAGATGTGATAAAGTTTTATCGGAGCAATTTTGATTACAAATTTGGAGGTAACGATAGATGAAAAAAATTGGGATCATCATGGGAAGCGACAGCGATCTTCCAGTGGTTGAAAAGGCCATGAACACCCTGGATGAATTCGGCGTCCCGTATGAAGTACACGTATATTCCGCCCACCGGACGCCGGCAGAGGTGAAGACTTTCACCGAGCAGGCCAGAGAGAACGGCTTTGGAGCCATCATCGCGGCGGCGGGCAAAGCGGCGCACCTGGCTGGGTCCATCGCGGCCAGCACCACGCTGCCGGTCATCGGTATTCCGGTAAAGTCGTCCACCCTGGACGGCCTCGACGCGCTGCTTTCCACCGTACAGATGCCAGGCGGTATCCCTGTAGCGACTGTCGCCATCGACGGCGCGCAGAACGCGGCCCTGCTGGCCATTCAGATGCTGGGCATCGAGGACGGCGAGATCGCGGACAAGCTGGACGCGCAGCGAAAAGCCGCAGCCGAAAAGGTCCTGTCAAAGAACCAGGCCGTAGAAGAAAAATACAACAGATGAAAATTTTATTAAATCATTATTATAACAATATCAAAGAGTGAGAGGTAAGAAACATGAGCGTAGAAAAAACAGTACAGTTATACGAAGGTAAAGCGAAGAAGGTATTTGCTACTACAGATGAAAACCTGTGCATCGTATCCTACAAAGATGACGCCACCGCCTTTAACGGCCTGAAGAAGGGCACCATCATGGGCAAAGGCGCCATCAACAACAGAGTGACCAACTTCCTGATGCAGATGCTGGAAAAGGAAGGTATTCCGACTCACTTTGTCGAAGAACTCAGCGACAGAGAGACCGTGGTCAAGAAGGTCACCATCGTGCCGCTGGAAGTCATCGTAAGAAACATCGCTGCCGGCTCCCTGGCCAAGAGACTGGGCCTGGAGGAAGGCTACAAGATGAAGAAGACTGTACTGGAATTCAGCTACAAGAATGACGATCTGGGCGATCCGATGGTCAACGACTATCATATTCTGGCTATGGAATACGCCACAGAAGAAGAACTGGACATCATCAAAGCTTACGCGCTGAAGATCAACGAGATCCTTTCCGCTTATCTGAAAGAAGCCAACATCGAGCTGATCGACTTCAAGCTGGAATTCGGAAAGACCGCGGACGGTACCATCGTACTGGCAGACGAGATTTCCCCGGATACCTGCAGATTCTGGGATACTGTAACCCACGAGAAGCTGGACAAAGACAGATTCAGAAGAGACCTGGGCGGCGTAGAAGACGCGTATCAGGAAGTTCTGAAGAGACTTTTGGGCGAATAATCGGGAGGCCAGAAGATGAGCGGTTTACGTGAAGAATGCGGCGTCTTCGGCGTCTTTGCGACAGGCAGACAGAATGTAGCGGGGACAGCCTATTACGGGCTTTTCGCCCTGCAGCACAGAGGTCAGGAGAGCTGCGGCATCGTAGTCAACGACGACGGAGTGTTCAACTACTACAAGGACACCGGATTGGTCAACGACGTGTTTACGCCGACAGTCCTCCACCAGCTTGGTGAAGGAAATATGGCGGTGGGACACGTCCGCTACAGCACCACCGGCGGCGACGGCAGGCTCAATGCCCAGCCTATCGTGGTGAATCATCATAAGGGCAGAATGGCTCTGGCTCACAACGGCAATCTGGTCAACTCCTTTGAGCTGCGCCAGGCGCTGGAAACCGAGGGGTCCATCTTCCACACGACCAGCGATACGGAGGTCATCTCCTATATCATCACCAAAGAGAGGATCCGCAGCGGCTCCATCGAAGAAGCGGTGAACCGGGCCATGTATAAGCTGCGGGGCGCCTATTCCCTGGTCATCATGTCTCCGTCCAAGCTGATCGCGGCCAGAGACGAGCTGGGCATGCGGCCGCTTTGCTATGGACAGACGGAAGACGGCGCTTACGTGGTGGCATCGGAAACCTGCGCCCTGGATTCTGTCAGCGCCAGATATATCCGTGACGTAGAGCCGGGTGAGATCGTGGTCTTCGACAAATGCGGCGTCCGCTCCATCAAAGACCATATGGAGCAGCAGCCTCATAAGATGTGCATCTTCGAGTATCTGTATTTTGCGCGGCCGGATTCCGTCATCGAGGGAAAGAGCGTTCATCAGGCCAGACTGCGGGCTGGAGCCTGTCTGGCGCTGGAGCACCCCGTTCAGGCGGACGTGGTGGTCGGCGTGCCGGATTCAGGACTGGACGCGGCCCTTGGCTTCGCGCAGCAGTCAGGCATTCCTTACGGCATCGGATTCATCAAGAATAAATACATCGGCAGAACCTTTATCGCGCCGGGCCAGGCGGCAAGAGAGGACAAGGTGCGCATCAAGCTCAACGTCCTGTCCGACACGGTCAAAGGCAAGAGAGTGGTTCTGGTAGACGACTCCATCGTCAGAGGCACCACCTGCGCCAGGATTGTGAAGCTTTTGAGAGAAGCCGGCGCGGTGGAGGTCCACATGCGGTCTTCCGCGCCGCCGTTTACGAACCCGTGTTATTACGGCGTGGATATCGACTCCAAGGAGAATCTGATCGCCTGCAACCACACGGTTGAGGAGATCTGCGGGATCATCGGCGCGGACAGCCTAGGCTATCTCAACGTAAGCCACCTGAACATGCTCATCGGAAATCAGCCGGGAGAAGGCTATTGCCACGCGTGCTTCAGCGGCGACTACCCGACAGAAATTCCGACGGCGTCGGACAAGAATAGATTTGAAAGAAAGTTAAGTGAAAAAGAGGAGAAGTAAGAGATGGGAAAAAGTTTCAGTGAAAGCTATAAAGCGGCCGGCGTAGATATTACCGCTGGATACAAAGCAGTGGAACTGATGAAGGAGCACGTGGCGAAGACCATGGTGTTCGGAAATGTGCCTGATGATATCGGCGGTTTCGGCGGACTGCTGGAGCTGGATCTTGAGGGCATCGAAAAGCCTGTTCTGGTCAGCGGTACAGACGGTGTAGGCACCAAGCTGAAGATGGCTTTCCTCATGGACAAGCACGACACTGTAGGCATCGACTGCGTGGCCATGTGCGTCAACGACATCATCTGTGTAGGCGCAAAACCTTTGTTCTTCCTGGACTATATCGCCGTAGGCAAGAACTATCCGGAAAAGGTCGCGCAGATCGTCAGCGGCGTGGCGGAGGGCTGCATCCAGTCTGAAGCCGCTTTGATCGGAGGAGAGACGGCGGAAATGCCGGGCTTCTACCCTGAGGACGAATACGACCTGGCCGGCTTTGCTGTCGGCGTCGTGGACAAGTCCAGGGTCCTGAAGAAGGAAACGGTCTGCGAAGGCGACGTGATCATTGGCCTGCCATCCTCCGGCGTACATTCCAACGGCTTTTCTCTGGTGAGAAAGGTTCTGGACGTTGAACACGCCGACATCAAAGCGCCTCTGGAAGAACTGGGCGGCAAGTCCATCGGAGAGACCCTGCTGACGCCGACCAAGATCTACGTCAAGCCGATGGTGAACCTGTTCAGAGAGGTCACCGTCAAGTCCGTGGCCCACATCACCGGCGGCGGATTCTATGAAAATATCCCGAGAAGCCTGCCGAAGGGCTTCGGCGTCAGGATCCCTAGGGAAAACGTCAAAGTCCTGCCAATCTTCAAGCTGATCGCGGAGCGGGGCAGCATTCCGGAAAGAGATATGTTCAACACCTTCAACATGGGCGTAGGCATGACCTGCATCGTCGCGAAAGAAGACGCGGACAGAACTCTGGAAGTATTGAAGGCCAACGGAGAAGACGCTTACGTATTAGGCGAAGTGGTAAAATCCGAGGAAGGCGTGGAAATATGCTGAAGACAAAGATCGCCGTGCTGGTTTCCGGCGGCGGCACCAACCTGCAGGCGCTGATCGACGCCCAGAAGAGCGGGATCATACAAAGCGGCGAGATCGTTCTGGTGGCTTCCAACAAAGCTGACGCTTACGCTTTGAAGCGGGCGGAGGACCATGACATCAAAGCCGTTCTGATGACGGACGAAGGATCTCTGCTGCACCTGCTGCGGGAGGAAGGGGTGGAACTGATCGTTCTGGCCGGTTTCCTGAAGATCCTCAGCAGGGAATTTATCAGAAACTATGAAAACCGGATCATCAACATCCATCCGTCACTGATTCCGTCTTTCTGCGGGAAAGGGGCTTACGGCCTCCACGTTCACGAGAAAGCGCTGGAATACGGCGTCAAGGTCACCGGGGCCACCGTCCACTATGTCAACGAGATACCCGACGGCGGGAAGATCATCGCCCAGAAGGCTGTGGAGGTCATGGACGGTGATACGCCGGAAACGCTGCAGAAAAGAGTTATGGAGCAGGCTGAATGGATTCTTCTGCCGCAGGCGGTGGAGCAGATCAGCCGGAAGTTAGCATTGGAGAGAGAAGAATGAACGTTTACGAAATAAAGACCATGGAGGAGCGCGTCAAAGGCAACTCCTACGTAGGAAGAGGCATCGTCCTCGGCAGGAGCCAGGACGGAAAAAAAGCGGTCAGCGCCTATTTCATCATGGGCAGAAGCGAGAACAGCAGGAACAGAATCTTCCTGGAAGAAGGGGAAAACGTGATGATCAAGCCTTTTGACGAGTCCAAGGTAGAGGACCCGTCCCTGATCATCTACTACCCGATGAGAAAGCACGGGGACAAGCTGATCGTCACCAACGGCGACCAGACCGATACCATCTATGAATTCCTGAAGGATGGAAGATCCTTTGAGGAAGCCCTGGACACCAGATGCTTTGAGCCGGATGGCCCCAACTGGACGCCGAGGATCAGCGGTCAGTTCACCTTCGGGGACAAGCTGACCTACAAGATGAGCATTTTAAAGAGCGCGGATCCGGAAGGCACCGAGTGCAACCGGTATTATTACAACTATACGGCCCTGCCTGGCCTGGGACATTTCCTGCACACCTATATCCAGGATGGAACTCCGATTCCGACCTTCTGCGGCGAACCGGAGAGAGTTTCCATTCCTGATGACATCGACGCTTTCACCAGGGAAATCTGGGAGAGCCTGGACGAGAACAACAAGATTTCTCTGTACGTCAGATATGTGGATCTGGAAACAGGGGCGGCGGAAAACCGCATGATCAATAAGAACGCATAACGGGGACACCGAGCGGAGAAGGAGAGTGGATCTATGAAAGAATTTGAACTGAAATACGGCTGCAATCCCAATCAGAAGCCTGCCAAAATCTATATGGCTGACGGCAGCCAGCTTCCTGTGGAAATCCTAAACGGAAGACCGGGATATATCAACTTCCTGGACGCTTTCAACAGCTGGCAGCTGGTTAAGGAGCTGAAGGAAGCACTGGGAATGCCGGCGGCCGCGTCCTTTAAGCACGTCAGCCCGACCTCTGCGGCGGTGAGCGTGCCTATGAGCGAGACGCTGAAGAAGGCATGCTTTGTGGACGACATCGAGGGGCTTGACGATTCTCCTGTCGCGACGGCCTACGCCAGAGCCAGAGGTACGGACCGAATGTCCTCCTTCGGCGACTGGGTCGCCCTCAGCGATACCTGCGACGCCGTAACCGCGTCCATTCTGAAGCGGGAGGTCTCCGACGGCATCATCGCGCCGGACTATACCGACGAGGCCCTGGAGATCCTCAAGACTAAGAAAAAGGGCAATTACAACATCATCAAGATTGATCCGGACTATGTGCCGGCAGCCCAGGAGACCAAACAGGTCTTCGGTATCACCTTTGAACAGGGCAGAAACGACTATAAGGTCACTGCTGACCAGCTGACCGACATCAGAACGGCCAACAAGGATCTGCCGGAAGAGGCGAAGCGGGATCTGATCGTCGCTTTGATCACCCTGAAATATACCCAGTCCAACTCTGTGGCTTACGCCAAGGACGGACAGGCCATCGGCGTAGGCGCCGGACAGCAGTCCAGAATCCACTGCACCAGGCTGGCAGGAAACAAGGCTGACTTCTGGCATCTGAGACAGGCTGACAAGGTGATCAACCTGCCGTTTAAAGAGGATATCGCCCGCGCGACCCGCGACAACACCATCGACGTGTATCTGGGCGACGAGTACGAAGATGTGCTCCGCGACGGTGTTTGGGAGACTTTGTTCACAGAAAAGCCGGAGCCGTTTACCCGCGAAGAACAGCGGGCGTATCTGGATACCATCACCGGCGTATCCCTGGGCAGCGACGCATTCTTCCCATTCGGAGACAACATCGAGAGAGCCAGAAAGAGCGGCGTATCCTATATTGCCGAACCGGGCGGCTCCGTCCGCGACGACAACGTGCTGGAGGTCTGCGATAAATACGGCATCGTTACCGTGTTTACGGGAATGAGACTGTTCCATCACTAATGGTGCTGCCCCAAGAGAGCAAGCACCTGTGCGCAGCTGGATTGGCAAGGCGTATCATCACAACAATTCAAATGCTGAGAATCGTCTTACCGGCATGGCTGATTCTGAACGTTTCCCGCAGGCGCGCTGCGCTGAGGACCAGTGAAGAACGGCCATGGCGCGAAGATGCAGATCGATCAGCATCATGAAAAGGAGAATACTATGAAAGTAATGGTTGTTGGCGGAGGCGGAAGAGAGCACGCCATCATCAAGAAGATAAAGAAAAGTCCAAAGGTCAGCGAAATCTACGCGCTGCCGGGCAACGGCGGCATAGCGGCTGACGCCACCTGCGTGGATATCGGCGCCAAGGACCTGGAAAACATCGTTGCGTTCGCTAAGGAGAAGGCTGTGGATTTCGCCGTCGTAGCGCCGGACGATCCTCTGGTGCTGGGCCTTGTGGATCTGCTGAAGGCAGAGGGAATCCCTTGCTTCGGTCCGGAAAAGAAAGCGGCCATCATCGAGGGCAGTAAAGCCTTTTCCAAGGATCTGATGAAGAAATACGGTATCCCGACGGCGGCCTATGAGACCTTTACCGATATGGAAAGCGCCCTGGCTTATCTGGATACCTGCAGGATTCCAGTGGTCGTCAAGGCTGACGGCCTGGCCCTGGGCAAAGGCGTCATCATCGCCGAGACCCTGGACGACGCTAAAAAAGCGGTCAGAGACATGATGGAGGACAAGGTCTTCGGCGACA
>CALLDR010000064.1 GCA_937997955.1 uncultured Emergencia sp.
GGTTCGAACCCTGGACACCCTGATTAAGAGTCAGGTGCTCTGCCAGCTGAGCTAAGGATGCACATATATTCCATTCTTTGTGCTCTGTTCTCTCGAGCACATGTATTATAATAACACCTGACGGCCTGCTTGTCAACAACTTTTTTCAAAAAATGAAGCAAAATTCTGCTCTAAAGTATGAAACAAAAAGAAAAACCGGCCGAACCGGAATTTTTCCGATCTCGGCCGTCTCATATGTTTCTCTCGTCCTTATCCTGCGCCCTGCGGGCGCGCGCTTACAGCAGCTCCAGCATGCCCAGCAGTCTCGGATCGTCCTCTGTCGGGCTGCTCACCTCTTCAGCGGCTCTTCTGTAGTTCTCCATCATTCCCACAAAGATCTCGCCCGTCGACGGCGGCGTATAGCTGATGGTGTTGGCTCCCGCCTGAATGGTCTCCAGAATGGTCTCGTCGGTAGGCCCTCCTGTGGCGATGATCGGAACCTTCGGAAAATCCGCCCGGATGTGCTTGACCACCTGGGCCGTCTTTGCCGCTGCCGATACGTTGAGGATGGAGACTCCGGCTTTGATACGGGCGTCAATATCCTCGTTGTCCGTCACGACTGTGGCGATAACAGGAATATCGATGATCCTTTTGATCAGCGCGATGTTCTCGTTGCTCATCGGTGAATTGACCACTACGCCGAAAGCGCCGTCCGCCTCCGCGTCTTTTGCCATCAAAGCCGAACGGAAACCCTTTGTTGTACCGCCGCCCACGCCGACCAGCACAGGAATAGATGACGCGTTGATGATGGTCTGGGAAATGATCTGCTGCGGGGTAAACGGATAGACCGCCAGCACAGCATCGGCGTTGCAGTTTCTGATGATGGCGATGTCCGTGGAGAAAAGCACCGATTTCATGCGGCGTCCCATGACGACGATTCCTTTTGCCTGCCAGATCACTTCTGGAATCTGGATGCTCTTAGCGCGTAATGTTCCACTGACTCTTGGTATTTCTCTATCTCCCATATTCTCCTCCTACTCCTATAAAAATCATATTTCAAACAGTGATAAAATATTATACACCCCCTCCCGGCACAATTCAATAAAATTTTATGTTTAATTTTCCATTTTTTTATGTTATACTTACCTTCAAGCGCATAAATCAGAAAGGAGAAATCACATATGGTATACAGATACAAGACCAGCGGAACCTGTTCCGTATTCATCGACGTTGAAATGGAAGGAAACGTGGTAAAAGAAGCCGTCTTTCACGGCGGCTGCAACGGAAACCTGCAGGGCATCAGCAGCCTGATCAAAGGCATGACCTACGAGGAACTGAAAGAGAAGCTTTCCGGCATTCGCTGCGGATTCAAGAGCACATCTTGTCCGGACCAGCTGGTAAAGGCGGTGGAGGCAGCCATGGCGGAAGCCGAGCAGTAACTAAATGAACGAATTTCTCTGCAAAACCTTTGTCAAAGATCATGACAATGTCACAGATCCAGGCGTACGGCGGAGCTACGGCAGGTTTGCCGGCGTCGTGGGCATCTTGTCCAACGTGCTGCTGTGCGCGGTCAAAATCATCGCCGGCCTTATGGCGGGCAGCATCGCTATCATAGCAGACGGGATCAACAACCTGGCCGACGCATCTTCCTCCCTGATCACCCTGGTGGGCTTCAAATTGGCCTCCAGGCCGGAAGATGAAAAACACCCCTACGGCCACGCCCGGTATGAGTACATCACCGGTATGATCGTATCTATCCTGATCATCGTGGTCGGCGGCGAGCTGCTGAAGTCCTCCGTGGACAAAATTCTGCATCCGTCCCCGCTGGAATTCAGCTGGACAGTCTGCGGCGTCCTGCTCTTTGCCATCGTGGTTAAGATCTGGCAGGCGCGGTTCAACATCTTCGTGGGAAGGAAGATCGATTCCCTTACGCTGGCCGCCACTGGCGCGGACAGCCGCAACGACGTAATCGCCACTTCGGCCGTGCTGATCAGTATTCTGGCGGGACACTTCCTGGACCTGCAGATCGACGGTTATATGGGACTTCTCGTCGCCCTGTTCATCATCTGGTCGGGCATCAGTCTGGTCTGCGAGACTATGAGTCCGCTTCTTGGGGAAGCGCCGGATCCTGAGCTGATCGAGCAGATCAGCCGCATGGCGCTGGAGCCGGACGGCGTTCTCGGCATCCACGATCTGGTCGTGCACAACTACGGTCCCGGCAAGATCTTTGCCTCTATCCACATCGAGGTAGACGCCGAAGGCGACCTGATGGAAAGCCACGATATGGTGGACAACATCGAGAGGCATATCGCAAAGGCTCTGGACATCGAGATCACGGCCCATCTGGACCCGGTCCGCGTCAACGATCCGCTGATTCTGAAGCTGAACGGCATCGCCAGCCAGGTCGCCAGAGGACTGGCCGGCGTCTCCCACGTCCACGATCTGCGGACAGTCATCGGACCTACCCACACCAACGTCATCTTCGATATCATGGTAGATCCCGGCTGCCTGCTGACCAACAGGGAGATCCACCAGGCCTTCGCTCAGGCAATACAGGAGGAGTATCCCAACTTCTACGTGGTCATCAACTTTGACAAACCCTATTTTAAACAGCACGAGGATTAAAATCACAAGGTCAAAAGCAAGATTAAAAAACAAGATTAAAAGTAAACGGACATATCACAGCAAAACGGCCGCGGGCGTCACCCAATGTCTTTTCTTAACTTAATGACATTGGGGCATGGCTCCGGCCGTTTTTGCGTGTCCGAAAAAGAATATTATCGGCAAAGGAATCCCATCAGTAAAAGAATCCTGCCAGCGGCGGGTCTGCGGGTGCCAAGAGTTTCAGCAGCTGGCCTGCGGGTGCCAGGGGTTCAGCAGCTGGCCTGCGGACGCCAGGGGTTCAGCAGCTGGCCTGCGGACGCCAGGATTTCAGCAGCTTGGCGCCGCTTTTCTAAGGGAATCTTTCGACAGGATCCGCAGTTTTGTCGAAATTTGTCGAACGATACGGGGTTTTGTCGGCCGGGCAGTTATGGTAAAATATTGATTACAGGAATTACTGGCTATTATCATAAATTTTAGCTGAACATTAATCAAGAATCATGGAGGAATGTTTATGAAACAGCTCAAGCCATCTACAGCTCCCCTGCCAGAAATCATCCCCTTTACCGACCAGGTCATTTTCAGTCTGGTCATGCGCGACAAAGAAATTTGCAAAGAACTGCTGCAGAGAATTTTGCCTGAGGAAAACTTTGAAGATATTCGGCTGGCTCCATCTAATAATCCACTGTTCCCTGAGGAAGAGGCTTTCGATCTGAACATGCGGATAGAAACCGAAAAATCGATCAAACTTGGTCCCGATATTCGCGGTGTCCGTTTCGACGCCTTTGTAAAGCAGCGCGGCACCTGGGCAGACATCGAAATTCAGACTTATGCAGATGAGGATATTTGCAGAAGAAGCCGTTGGTATCATGCAAATATGGATCTGGATTATCTGGAGCCCGGTCACTCATACAAAGATCTTCCCACCGCTTACGTTATCTTTATCTGCACGCTGGATTGTCTTGGTCAAGGCCTTCCCCTCTATACCATTTGCTCGCAGGTCCAGGAAACAGGCTTGCTTTTTGGCGACGAATCCGTTACACTGATCTTAAATACAAAATGCGCTCCCGAACTGGTTCCGGAGCCTTTAAAAGAGCTTTACGCTTATATTAACGATCCTCAAAACAAGTTCAGTGACCCGCTCATAGAGAAAATAGATGCGCGGGTGAAGAAATTCAACAGTGCGGAATGGAGGCGAAGGCAGATGACATTTGGAGAAATGCTGGACAGAAGCGAGCAGAAAGGCATCGAGCAGGGTATTGCCGCTTTCATCGCAGCATACCTGGAGGAGGGCAAATCTAAAGAGCAGATTCTAACCAAACTGGAAGCCCATTTTCACCTGACCTCAGATGCTGCAGAAGAATATTATCGGAAATACACCCTTCTTTGATTATACTTACGACTACCGGCAAAACGGCCGAGGCGATACCACAATGGCATTAAGGTAAGGGAAGATATCGACAAAACCAAATGGAGTTATCTTAAAATCAACTTTTTTGAAATCTAGGTACAACTACTCCCTTTGCTCCCTTACCGTATTACCGCCATTTGCCCCGGCAAAGGCTGTTGAAAAGCAAAAAATTCATCTGAAACAACAAAAAACGATAAAATAGGTACAACTTTTCCCTTTTCAATAGGGATACTCCCTTTGCTGCTGGGAGCCGAGTTGTACCTGATTTTTATTTTTTGCTGTTTTTGGTCGAAAACAGAGCCATAAGTTGTACCTAAAAAACAAAAAAACCCGTTTTCAGACAACCGCAGTCGAGCCGCAGTCGGGCTGCGATCAGACCGCAACCAAACGACCGCAATCAAACCGCAATCAGCAGAAGACCCCTACAAAATCCTCCCCCTGCTGCTCAGTGCCGCCAGGTTCTTGTCGTTAATCAGATTTTCCATGCTGCACAGCACCAGCACCTCCGTGATGCCGTTTTCCTCCGCGTACTCATCTAAACTGCCGCTGAAATACCGCAGATCCACCATGCAGACCCGCTCATAGGCCTCCGCCGCATAGGGCGCGAAGCAGTTGGCGAAGGAGTCCTTCACGATCAAAAGCCGCCCGTCTTTCCCGGAGCCCTCGATCTCCACCCTGCCGTAGTTTCCGCCCAGAAAGACCGCGTACTTGTCCTTCTCCTTCAGAAACCGCTCCTGGTAGATACCGCCGTCGAGCCGCTGCCCGTCCGCCGTGACCTCCGCCGCCCCGGTGCCGTAGCCCTCCACGGTATCGGCGTGCCCGCTGCCCCACAGGACCTTGGAATACTGGCTTCCCAGAAATTCCTCCGTCAAAGGGTGTCTGTCCGACGTCAGCTTCACGTCCGGCTTCCACGAGGTGAAGGCCATTTCCGCCGCTGGCGTTGTCCAGTGGTGATCCGTCCTGTAATACAGCTGCTGTCCTTCACCAGCGGCCTTGCGGAAGCTCTCGTACAGGTCCACCCAGCCGCAGTCTGCCAGCTCCTTTGCCGCTTCCGACGCAAAGGAATCCTCGTCAAAGACCGCCGCGTCCCGCGGCAGCTTATCCTTCATGACGCTCCCGGTGGTAGGGACCGCCATGACCGACAGGTTCACAGAAGAAGGCAGCCGGTTTCGGAAGTCCCGGACAGCCTGCAGATTCTTTTCAAACTGCTGCCGGTCCATGGCCTCCGGCGTCAGCTTTTCTATGAGATAGCTGTCCTTTCCAAAATAGACCCCGTTGATGTCCCTGCTTCCCGATGCCAGCCGCAGAGCCGTCCGCAGAGTGATCCAGCGGTCCCGCAGAGGAAACTGTTCGTCCTGCCAGCGCTGAAAATCCTCGCTGAAATCCCCCGATATCACGGAATCCGCGGAAAGCTCCGGCAGCTGCTGCAGCACCCGGTTCTCATTGGGCGAGAAGTACCGGTCCTCCGCCGCCAGTCCCCAGACGGCAAAGCCCAGCAGAAATCCGGCAAACAACAGGATAACGATATAGTTGTCAATTTTTTTCATGATTTTCTTCATAGCCTGTTTTCCCCCCCTAGAACCGAAAATACAGAAACGGATTGTAGGTATCGCTGACCAGAAACGCGGTGGACAGGATCAATACCGCCAGATAAAACAGGTTTCGCAGGACCACTCCCGCCGCGGAGCGGCGGGTAAGCGCTTCAGCGCCCTTTGCCGGAAGGTTCGCGGAACCTATTGCCATTACCGCCAGAAGCGGCAGCCACGTGCGCAGAAAGTATAGGGTACGCAGGTCAAACACGCCTCCGGCGCCGCCCATAGCCCTGATGTAATCCCAGAACATGCCGCCGTCCTCCATGGAGAAGATGACCCAGCCCAAAACGATGAACAGCAGGGCGTAGACATGCTGCAGCCACGGCGGCAGGCGGTCCAGCAGCCGGAGCAGGAACAGCTTTTCCAGAATCAGCAGCAGGGCAAAGTAGAGGCCCCACCACAGGAAGTTCCAGCTGGCTCCGTGCCACAGGCCGGTCAGCGCCCATACGATGAGGATATTGACCATCTGGCGGGCAGGACCGCGGCGGTTGCCGCCCAGAGGAATGTAGACGTATTCCTTGAACCAGGTGGACAGGGAAATGTGCCAGCGCCGCCAGAAATCGGTGATGCTGCAGGCCATATAGGGATATCGGAAGTTCTCGTCGAACCGGAATCCCAGCATCCTTCCCAGACCGATCGCCATATCCGAATATCCGGAGAAGTCGAAATAGATCTGGAAGGTGAAGGCGGCGGCTCCCAGCCACGCGGTGACCGCCGGCATATGATGCAGATCCATGGCGCTGATCTCCTCCCACAGCATACCGGCCTGATTGGCCAGCAGCACCTTCTTGCCCAGCCCGATGATAAACCGGCGGATGCCCTCCGCCGCCCCTTCTGCCGTCACACTGCGGCTGCCCAGCTGCTCTTCAATGGTGACATAACGGACAATGGGCCCCGCGATCAGCTGTGGGAACAGGGTGATGTAGACGGCGAAGCGGACCAGGCTTTTCTGCGCCCTCGTCTTCCGTCTGTACACGTCAATGACATAGCTCATAGCCTGAAAGGTATAGAAGGAGATTCCGATGGGAAGCGCCGCCTCCACCACAGGCAGGGCCGCCCCCAGCAGGCTGTTCAGGCTCTCCGCGGCGAAGCCAGCATACTTGAACCAGCCCAGAAGCAGCAGGTTGCCGCCCGCACATAAAGCAAGCATAAGCCGCGCCGACTTATGCTTGCGATAGATATTCATTTTTTCGACCCACAGGCCGCACAGATAGTTGAAGCCGATAGATCCGATCATGACGAAGATATACTTCGGCTCACCCCATCCGTAGAAGACGAGGCTGGCCCCCAGAAGCAGGCCGTTGCGCCATGGAGCCGGGCACAGGTAATACAGTCCCAGGACCACGGGCAGAAATGTGAATAAAAAGACCGTGCTGCTGAATACCATCTTATTTTGTCACTTCCTGAGAAGTCTCAAACTCCCCGTCTCCATACTCGAAGAACTGGCCGTCCCCCGCACTGCTGGTCACGTCATCCATATAGCCGCCTATATCTGAACCGGTAAGACCCAGCTTATCCATGGCCTTCTGCAGCTTTTCCTGCACATCTGGGTCCAGCTGGCCGTCCATATCCACATATTGGTCAACGCTTACGCTGTACAGGGTCTTGTCTCCGATGACCACGGTGCCGCCATTGTAGACGTCCTTTCCCTCCATGGAAAAAGCAGAGAGTATATAACTCAAAGCCGCCGTGGTGAAGTCCTCTGTATCCTTCATGGTAAAGTAGATCTGGCCTGCGCCGCTGTCGATCTGTTCCTGCAGATATTTCGGCAGAGCGTAGACATTCTTCACCTCTTTGGCGTTGTTGGCTATGTAGCAGTACTTGGTGCCGTCCGCCGCAGGGATCGCCTCGTGATCCCACGGATAATTCCCGTCGTCCTTTACGCTGTCCGGCACGTTGAAGTAGCTGTAATTTGGCGTTCCGTTGATGCTTCCGTCAAAGGTAACGTCGCAGTGATACCAGTCCCCGTCCAGCTTGACCAGGTTCCAGGCGTGCTCCCCCTCCTCTGTAGAATGGATGATCTGGTTCTCGATGCCCAGAATGTCCAGAAACAGCTTCATGGTTGTCGCGTTGCCTACGCAAATGGCCTGATGATATTTGAACACGCCGTAGGGCAGATGGGAGTACTGGTCGCCTGACGAGATCGGCGCGAGGTTTTGGCTGCTGTAGGACGTGTAGTCGACCAGCCAGTCGTAAATAGCCTTTTCCTTCTCATAATCGGTCATGCCGTCCTCAATATTCTCGTCTATGACCTTTTTTGCCATCTTCAGCACATACTTGTCCTGTTCGTTCAGTCCCTCGTCGCTGCCGCTGCTGTACGCCTCGACCACCTTGGTGTCGTCATAGATCTCGTGGATGTCGCCCGTAGACGCCGTGTACTCCTTCAGCGACTGGGCCAGACTGTTATTCTGCACCCCGATCAAAACGATGCCGACGGCCAGAACAACCTGCATAGCGATAACGATTCCGATCACGATCTTCTGTTTCTTTTCCATTATAATCTCCTCTAATTTAATACCTCTTTGATTGCTGTCTCTATTTCATCTGCCCGATCTGAGATGATCAGGAAGACGTACTGTTTCATGACCACCACTCTGCCGTTCTCGATCTTGCTGACCTCCTCCGGCATGTAGTTTTCAAAGTCGTGGAGCCGCTGCTCCAAACGGGCCTGCAGATATTTTTTGATCTTTCCGGCGTCGTTGCTGTCCGTCGCTTTGATCAGCGAAATCTCATCTGCCGCGCTTCCCTCAGCGCTGTAAACGATGACGCCGTCCGCCGCCATGTCCATGGAGAAGTTGTACAGGCGCTCAAAGTTGTCGTCGTAGGTCTCTTCTCCATAAGCCGCTGTGGTGTCCAGCTCCGTATTCTCACCCAGCTTTTCCAGAGCCGCGTCTGCCGCCTGGGCGCACAGGTCCGCGCCGCCGTCACCGCTTCCGCAGCCCGTGGCCAGGATCATCAAAAGAACCGCGGCCAGCGTCACTGCTGTCAGTCGTTTCCTCATAGTCTCTCATTCCCTTCTTCCTCTTTTTCTGTGTCTTCACCGTTCCCTGTTTCCCTGGGCTGCGCCCCGCCGCCTGTTGGGTCTGATCCTTCCGGCTCCCGCGCCTCCGTCAAATCCAGGCCTTCCGCCGATTCCGGGGTTTCTGCTGGCTCTGCCCCTTCCGCCGATTCCGGGGTTTCTGCTGGCTCTGCCCCTTCAACCGATTCCGGGGCTTCTTTCAGCGCCGGCGTTCCCGCTGGCTCCTGCTCCGATGCGTCCGTTTCTGGTATTTTCTCCGGCTCCTCTTCCGCCTCGCCTTCTACAGGCTCATCTGTAGGCGGCAGGTCGATGCGGGTGCTGAAGGTGGTTTCCGTTTCCTCATAGGAAAAGCTTCCGCCCAGATCATTACAGATCTTCAGACAGGTCTTCAGGCCGATCCTGGTGCTTTCCACCTTTTTCCGTTCTGACGGGATCCAGTTGACGATCTCCAGGTGGATGCTGCCCTCCCGCAGCTCCGCCACGATGATGATGGCCTCATTTTTGTCGGCATACTTCATGATGTTGGAAAAGACGTTGCCGAACAGCCTCTTCAGGCTGGACACGTCGGCCTTCACGTTGACCTCCGGCAGGGTGTACCGGAAATCCACCGCGTAGCCGTAGTTAATCAGCTCCGCGCAGTGCTCCGCCAGGATCTGCTGAAACAGGATGTTGGCGTCAAAGACCTCCATTTCCCGGTCGCTCTCCTTGTTGCTGAACACCAGAAAGTACTGAAACAGCTTGTCAGAAAGGTCCTTCAACTGAAAGGCCTTCTCGCGGCACGATGAAATGTAGCGGTCCAGCTGCTCCTGATCCTCGTATTTCTTTCCCTCGATGATATCCAGATACCCGATCAGAGACGTCAGCGGCGTCCTGATATCGTGGGACATGGCGGTGATCAGCTGGGTATTGGCCTCCCAGGCCTCCTTCTCATTTCTGTGCTTCTCCATGATAGAGGTCCGCATATTGTCCACGCTTGCAGCCAGAGACCCGATCTCGTCATTGTGGCGGGCAAAGATCTGGTGATCCAGGCTGCCGTCGCTGACCAGCTGGACCTCCGACGACAGGAAGATCAGCCTCTTCAACAGGCTTCCGTTGTACAGCAGAAGCGTAATGATGAAAGTCAGAAAGCACAGCACCAGGGACACATAGCCCATGGTACGCTTGACCTTTTCCTCGCCGTAAACGCTGATCGATGTGTAATACTTTCCGTCAGCGAACTTTACGATGCGCTGATCCACGGTTTCCTCAAAATCCTCAGAAATCCTGGCTTCTGCCGCCACCTCTTCGCCGTCGACAATGGTGAAGCTGCTGAACAGCTGCTCCGCATCCAGTTCATCCTTCGTAATGTTGTCCTCGCTGCCTTCGCCCCACCAGCCGGCCTCAAAGATGCCGCTGTTGTAGTTGTCCCAGATATAGATCCAGGTGTCCTCCTGGCTCTTGGCCCACTCGTTGAGGGCTTCCGTATCCGTAGCCTTCACGTCCTTCGCTTTGATATAGGCTTCCAGGCTGTCGTAGACCTCGCCCACATTCCGCGCCACCGCTTCGTCGCTGAGGTAGCGGACCTCGCAGACGTAGCTGGTGAACCAGCTGCACAGCAGATACACGCATATGGTCAGACCCAGACCCAGCAGGATAGCCATGACCATCTTCAGATTCAGGGAAACAAAAGGCTTTTTCGCCTGCTTACTCAACCTTGTACCCCTTTCCCCACACGGTCTTGATCAGCTTCGGATTGTTGGCGTCCTCCTCCAGCTTCTTGCGCAGATTCAGCACATGGACCATGATGGTATTGCCTGCCGACGGCAGATATTTTTCGCCCCATACGCCTTCATACAGAGCCTTGTTCTCCACGATCTCGCCGCGGTGTTCCATAAAATACTGAAGGATGTCGTATTCCTTGTCCGTCAGAGGAATCTTCTTGTCCCCTTTGATGGCCGACCTGGTCTTGGCGTCGATGGAAATGACGCCGCCGATGGTCTGCGCCGTCTTCGGCACGCCTTTACCCTGGTATTCCGTATACCGTCTCAACTGGGACTTGACCTTCATCAAAAGCTCTGTCTGCGAAAACGGCTTTACCAGATAGTCGTCTCCCCCGCCGGTATAGGCCGCAACCTTGTCCTGATCCTGGCTCTTAGCGGTCAGAAACAGAACCGGCACCTTGGAGGTCTCCCGCAGCCTGGCGCAGACTTCCACGCCGGACATGCCCGGCATCATGATGTCCAGGATCACCAGATCGATGGAAGGATCCGCCCCCAGCTTTTCCAGAGCCGTGTCGCCGTTCTCCGCCTGGTCCACCACGTAGCCTTCACTTCCCAGAAGAACGGACAAGACTTCTCTGATATTGGGATCGTCATCGACGATCAATATTTTATTCTGATTCATACGAATTCCTTTCTACCCTTCTGCAAATACCATTTTAATGCTTTCAGGGCAAAAAATATATAGTAAATCGCAGATTTAAGAATTTTTAAGAAATCAAAAACAGCTCCCCTCAAACGATGTTTCTGTTCGTTTGCAGGGCGCCGTTGAAAAAATGATTTTCAGTATAACTTGTAAGCGGCGGTTGGCGGGCGTTTTCCCGCCGGGCCGATTTCGTTTTCCATCGAAAACACTTTGCCCAATTTGGAAAACAAAATCACCGGCGGATGGAAAAATAACGGCTCGAAGACCAGTTCCCGGCCCGATCGCGCGCAGTTTTTTGCTTTTGTGGCGGACTTTACGCAGAATACGCGCTCAATCGGGCGGATTTGTTGTCGGCTTTCTGATTTGGTTTTCCATCGAAAACATTTTGTCGATTTTAGAAAACCTACGGCAAATCGCGGCTAAATCAGAGCAAGCAGATCGAAGCGCCCGCGAAAAGCCTTACACACGCCGCGCTGTATAGAACTTGACGGACAGCGGGACGGACACCATTTGTCCTATGACAGCCAGCAGGACGCCGGCGACGGGATATACCACAAACGGCAGATTCCAGATCGGCGCGTCAACCGTCACGGAAGAAACGACAGCCACGGCAACGCAGACGGTGATGAGAAGATAAACCATGCGGCCTTTCTCGGAGCCCAGCTTAAAGAGAACGGGCAGGTTGACGGCCATGAGCAGCAGGCCGCAGCACACGTAGATCAAGATGCTGACCAGATGGTCGGTCAGCAGGCCGTCGGGACGAAATACCTGGACGGCCAGAGTGGAGACCGTCTGCAGCACCCCTACGATCAGGGTCGCCAGAATGCCGATGAGATACTTTGACAGCACCAGGTCCCGGCGGCGGTACGGCATCATTTCCGCCAGGTAATCCCACTTTGCCTGTTCGTCGTAAGACAGGGCGGTAAAGGGCAGCATGGATGCGTACATGATGGCAAAGCCCTGGGTAAAGCCGTTGCGGATGACGCAGAATACAACTACGATCAGCAGAAACACCTTGGCTTCCCGAAGCAGTATGTAAAAATCTTTGATCAAAAGTCCTTTCATTTTCTGTTCTCTCCTTTCACCTGATAGAGCATGATATCTTCGATGGTGGCCTTTTCTATATCAAAGGCCGGGCTGACCAGGTCCCTTCTGACCAGGCAGGTCACGCCGTAATCGCTGCTCCGCCTGCCGCAGACGGCCTCCCGCGGAATATCCTCCAGCTCTTTCCAGCTGCAGGACAGCAGGCCGTACTGCTCCATCAGCAGATCCTTCTCCTCACAGAACATCAGCTTTCCTTTATGGATAAAGGCGATGTAGTCGCACAGCTTCTCCAGGTCGCTGAGGATGTGGGAGGAGATCAGAATGGAATGCTCCGGGTCTCTGGTGAAGTCATTGAAAATGTCCAGGATCTCATCTCTGACCACCGGGTCCAGGCCGCTGGTAGCTTCATCCAGGATCAGCAGTTTGGGATCGTGGGACAGCGCCACAGCGATGGACAGCTTCATCTTCATGCCTCTGGAATACTCTTTGAACGGCCGGTTCTCCGGCAGATCCAGCCTGCGGATATAGCCCCGGAAGATATCGCTGTTCCAGTTGGCGTAGGTGGACGACATCATCTTATCCACGATGCGTGTATGGATCACCGCCGGAAAATAGGCTTCGTCCAGAACGATGCCGATGTCGTTCTTTACCTGCTGAAATGCGGCGTCTTCGTTGTCAACGCCCAGAACTCTGACACTGCCGCTGTCTTTTTTCAGGCTGTTCATGATCAGCCTGACGGTGGTGCTTTTGCCCGCGCCGTTTTCGCCGATCAGGCCCAGGATACAGCCCTTCGGCAGATCAAAGCTGATGTCCCTCAGGCAGAAATCCCGAAATGCTTTGTTCAGATTTCTGACTTCTATCGCATACTGTTCACTATAGGTTCCCATTGTTATTCCTCCTCTGCCATCAGGCGAAGGGTCTCGACCAGCTCATCAAGATCCATGTCCAGGCTGGCCGCCAGCCCTATGGCCTCCTGCAGCAGATCTTCCAGCTTTTTCAGATTGTTTTCTCTGATCAGCTCCAGATTTTTCTCCGCTACAAAGCAGCCTTTTCCGGCTACGGTATAGATAAACCCCTCTTGCTCTAATTCGTCATACGCCCTCTTGGTGGTAATGACACTGATCTTCAGATCCTTCGCCAATCCCCGGATAGACGGAAGGGCGTCCCCCTCCTGCAGCTGCCCGGAGATGATGTGATTCTTCAGCTGCGTGTAAATCTGCTCATAAATAGGCTGATTACTCGCGTTTTTAATGATGATATCCAAAATATAAGGCCTCGCTTTCGGGTTTCGGATAGAGCGCCGCGCAGTCATGGAGCGTCTTGCGTTCATGGTGCCGTGCGTTCACCGGTACCATACGTCCACGGGCGCCGCGCTTATCCGTATATATACAGTATATACAGTTATAACAGTTTGTCAAGGGCTTTTTTGATTTTTCTTCCGCGCAGACAAGCAGATATAAAGTGCAGACAAAAAGCGCACAACAAAAAGGCGTATACCCGCGGAACCTTTTGTTCACGTGTGTACGTCTTTGAAATCGCGTCATTATGAGGTTGGCCCGGCGCCGCCCGTATCACCCGGCGTCGTCCGGCGTCCACGAGCCGGCCTCTCTGTCATAGAGGAACCTGCGATAATATTTCAGCCGGGCGTATTTCTGTATCTTCTGCATGTACACCGCGTTGTACGCGCCGCCGACCGCTCCGACCACCGGTATCCCCTGCAGGAATTTCAGGCAGAGCAGCTCCGCAGACATGACGGAAGCCGTGGCGCGGATCTGCCGAGACTGTTCATAGCCCTCCGGCAGCCTCGGATCCTCGATGAACCGGTCGACGGCCCGGTTTCCCGCCCGCAGCTGATCCCCTTCGGACAGGGCGGTTTCTATGAGCTTTAGAATAAAGTACTTCTCCACCGGCCGCGTATAGTCGTAGCCGAAGTGGAGCGCTGTCTCGTAGATGCTCTTCAGCAATACGCCGACGAACAGAGGAATGTCGGGCAGCCCGATGCCCAGCGCGCCCAGACCCAGGCCCGACGCGCCCGAAAAGAGCAGATTCTTCGCGTGGCTGCCGCCTGTATCCCGCTCAAACTTCCGCAGGGTCTTCTTGTTCTCTGCCAGATCCGCGGAATAACTGTTGACCTGGTACTGATGCTCCAGCTCTTCCCTGTCATAGGTCTTTTCGATGATGCCCGTTCCCTTTTCAAAGATCAGCTCAAAGGCCTTTGAAAAAGCCGCGTTTAAGGTTTCCTGCAGCTTGGCCGGCACCTTCTCCTCCAAAAGCCGGCTGACCATACTGGTCCTGCGGATGCCTCTTTCCAGGTAACTGCGCTCCTGGCGCTCCAGCCGCTTCCATTCTTTTTCTCTCGCTGTTGGACGCATACGATAGATCCCCCTTTGCTCTGAGTTACATCTATTTTATCACAGAATGGCCTGTAGTTCCATCAATTCCGCCGATCCTGCGGCAATTCAGATCCTGTCCATGAAAATGCGAAACAGTGCCAGGCGGCAAATCCGATTTTCATTGAGGAAAAGCGCGTTGAGGAAAAGCGCGTTGAAGAAAAGCGCGTTGAGGAAAAGCTCGTAATATGATAAAATGAAGATGTTTCAAAGCGATAATAAAGAAACAAATAAAAGGAACAACTAAAAGAAATAAACAGAAGATTAAGGAGACAGTACCAATGGCAGATAAAATTCAGCACGCCTATCACGATTCCAAAAACATCTACGACGACGTTTTGACACAGAGAAGCATTTTGAGCAAGCTCTACATAAAGCTGTTCTGGAGCGGAACAGACGACAATGAAATTGCGAGAAAGGTCCTTGCTTACATTCCTGATGATTTCAGCGGTGTCTTATTAGACGTGCCGGTCGGAACTGCCGTTTTTACGCGTGAGAAGTGGAAAAGCCTTTCAAAGGCGGAAATCATCTGCCTGGATTACAGTGAAGATATGCTGGCGCAGGCAGAGGCTCACCTGGCAGACTGCCCCCACATATCGTGCGTGCAGGGCGACGTGGGACAGCTACCGCTGGAAAATGAATCCTGCGATATCGTTTTAAGCATGAACGGTTTTCACGCTTTCCCGGACAAAGGCAAGGCCTTCCAGGAAATATGGCGCGTGCTGAAGCCGGGCGGAAAATTCATCGCCTGCTATTATATAAAAGGGGAATCCTCCATAACGGATTGGCTGGTAAAAAATATCCTCGCAAAGAAAGGGTGGTTCACGCCGCCGTTCCAGACGAAAAGCGAGATCAAAGAATTACTGGAACAGCAGTATGAGAGAGTGGATTTCCATACAGACGGTTCTATGGTTTACTTCGCGTGCGTGAAATAAAAAAGCAGTAGAAAGGCAATCCCGGCTGCCCGCCGCGGGAAAAATGTGCTATACTAAAATAAAATCACCAACAGAATCACTACGACAGGAGGAGTATATGGATCTGAACAAGACAATCACAGCCCTCAAGAGAAACGGCTATCAGGTCTCCGTGTTCAAGAACAAAGAGGAGGCAATCCAGTATCTGAACCAGCAGATCGATCAGACATCGGTGGGCATCGGCGGCTCCGTAACCCTGCAGCAGCTGGGAGCCTACGAGCAGCTTTCCGCTCACAACGAAGTCTACTGGCACTGGTATGAAACCGGCGGCATGAGCGCCGACGATATCCGCCGCGCCGCTGCTCAGACAAAGCTCTATCTGACGTCCGTCAACGCCATCAGCGAAACCGGCGAGATGATCAATATCGACGGCACCGGCAACCGGGTGGCAAGCACGCTGTACGGCCACGAAAAGGTCTATTTTGTCGCCGGCACCAATAAGATCGAGCCCAGCCTGGCGGCGGCCATAGAGCGGGCCCGGAACACGGCTTCCCCGCTGAACGCAAAGCGGCTGGACTGCAAGACGCCCTGCGCTGTCCGGGGAGACAGATGCTATGACTGCAGAAGCGCTGACCGCATCTGCGGCGCCATGGTTATCCACTACCGAAAGATGAACAGCTGCGAAATGGAAGTTATACTCATCGAAGAAAACCTGGGGTACTGAAAAACATGAAGCCAAACATGAATCCAAATATCAGAAAAGCCCGGCCGCAGGACATGGACCGGGTCTATGAAATCGAACTGGAAAGCTTTCCTCCCGAGGAGGCCGCCACTAAGGAAAAATATGTCTGGCGGCAGAAACGCTATCCGGAATTGTTTCTGGTAGCGGAAGACGGCCGCGGCCGCGTCTGCGGCTGCATCTGCATGATTTCCACAAGCGCGGCGCTGATCGACGACACCGTCTTTGAGATGGATCCCATTCCAGACGGCAGGACCTGCGCCATTCTCACAGTGATGACAGAAGCCGCCGCCCGCCGCCAGGGCGTGGCCGGACTGCTGCTGGAAGCCGGCATCGACGCCGCCCGCCAGCAGAACATGGAATCCATCGTCCTGACCTGCAAGGAGCACCTGGTCCACTATTACAGCCGCTTCGGCTTTGAAAAGGCAGGCGTATCCGCCTCTGTCCACGGCGGCGCCGTCTGGTACGACATGGTCCAGCGCCTGCGGTAAGGCTGCCGCAGCCCTGCAGCCGTCCGCAGACGGGCGGCCACAGGCGGGCGGCTACGGGCGGACGGCCCATAGAAAGGGACCCTGCTATTTCAGCTTTATATTCCTCTGCTCGCCGATGCCGGTGCGTGGATTGACGATCACCCGGGAAACCGTATCGTCTTCTGCCAGCCGGAACTTCGACTGAGAGCCTTTGATGTACTGGCACACAGCGTAGGCATAGCCCTGCGCTTTTTTCAGTTCCACATCTTCCTCCGGGGCGAAGGATGTCTGGCTCAGGCACCTGCCTTCTTCGTCGAACTGGCTGACGATCATTTTGTCGCTGGCCTCAAAAGGCTCGTAGTGGAACGTGATCCTGGCGGTCCAGTCTCCGGACGTCTCCTCGACGGAGTTGCTGCCGCCTCCGCTGCTCAGGGAAAATCCCGCGCTGTTTCTCTGGGCGTACAGACTGCCGTCCGCCCTCTCGTAGACCCCGTAGAGGAATACGCACCAATCCGCGTCAGGATCAAAATACAGCGTCGCCTCAATCTCGTTTTCATCCCCTATATTCACGTGCCCCGGCGCGCTGGCGAACCGGTCGTCCGCCTGGAAGGTGAGGCTCTCCACCTCTCCGTCCTCCCGCTCCGTTATCATGTAGGCCCCCAGCATGTCGGGATCGCTGACTTCAATTTTCGTCCCTTCCTCTGTCTCCACCCGCTTCAGGGTGATGCTTTCATCTTCCGGCGGAGCTTCAAATTCGCCGCTCCGCGCCCACACCAGGGCGCCGATCAGCATGTCTGCCTGCGCCTTCTTTTGCTCCTCTTTTGCCAGCCTGCCGCAGCCGGTCAGCGCCGCGGCCAGCGTTACGGCCAGAGCCGCGCACAAAACCTTCGCGGCTATGTCTCTCCTACTCTTATTCTTACTTTTGCTCATGCTCTTCCTCCAATTCCCCATCAAACTTCAAAATATCC
>CALLDR010000065.1 GCA_937997955.1 uncultured Emergencia sp.
TTTGCGCAGAATTTTATATTTCATGGAGCGTTTTGCATTTTGCGCGGCGTTTTGCGCGGCACTTTGCGCAGCATGGAGTGTCCTTTAGATGAGGGCGTTTTCTGTTTGCGTAATTTTGTTTTCTTTAGAAAACGGTTTAGCCGATAAGGAAAACAAAACGGCCAGTGGTTGGGCAAATCGCAGCAGAAAGTCGGTCTGCGGCCCGATGAACAAGCATGATACCGCCTTTGACAGCGGTTTTTTCCGAAATCACGAGCCTAAATACACGACGCTGTTGCCGTTTTTTGAATTTTGTTTTCTATCGAAAACATTTTTACAGATTTAGAAAACGCGCGGCCCAACGCGGCCCGGCATGGCCCGCCGGGCAGAGTATCCTGCAGGGCATGACGAAGAAAGCGCATGGAATGGTATGGAAAGGCACGCCGCGGGGCAGAGTGATTCATATTCAGCCCTGAATGAACTGGCATCTGGCGTTGTAACCAGCCGCCGAATGTGGTATAATGAACGCTGGTGATAAAAACGGCGTTGCCGCAAGGACGCGTTCATTGAATCACGGCAGGCGATTCCATATTCAGAGGAAGAGCCGTGGTATAATGAACGCTAGTGATAAAAACGGCGTTGCCGGCAAATGAAAACCGATTATGTGAATACAGGTGAATGTATGGAACAGATGATTCGTATCGAGAATTTAACATTTGAATATATGGCGGGAGAGGATGAAGCGCCGGTCAGGGCCATCGACGACGTGTCCCTGACCGTGGAAAAAGGCAGCTTTGTTGCCATTATCGGACGCAACGGTTCGGGCAAGTCCACCCTGGCAAAAAATCTGAACGGCCTGCTGCTGCCCAGCGGCGGCACAGTATACGTAAAGAATTGGGACACCAGGGACGAAGCGCATATTTGGGATATCCGGCAGAGCGCGGGAATGGTCTTCCAGAATCCCGACAACCAGCTGGTATCCTCCATCGTAGAAGATGACGTAGCCTTCGGCCCGGAGAATCTGGGCGTGGAGCCGGAGGAGATCAGGAGAAGAGTGGACAAAGCCCTGGAATCGGTCAACATGGGCCGGTACAAGAAAAAAGCGCCCCATAATCTGTCCGGCGGACAGAAGCAGAGGATCGCCATCGCGGGGGTCGTAGCCATGAAACCGGAATGTATCATCTTCGATGAGCCGACGGCTATGCTGGATCCGCGGGGACGGAGCGAGATCATGGAGATCATCAGAGAGCTTCACGACGAAGGGATCACGGTGATTTTGATCACCCATTTCATGGAGGAAGCCGTGCAGGCGGATCGGATCGTCATCATGGACAACAGCAGGATTCTGCTGGATGGGACGCCTGCGGAGATCTTTGCCCAGGAAGAAATGCTGCGGGAGGTCAATCTGGAAGTGCCTATGGCCGTAGAGCTTGCCGGAAAGCTGCGAAAGCGGGGCGTCAAGATTCCCTATGACGTAATTACAAGTGAAGGATTGGTAGAATTCCTATGTCAATACAAGTAAGAAATTTATCGCATATCTATTCGCCGGGTATGCCGGAAGAGCATCAGGCCCTGACCAACGTCAACTTTGATGTTTACGACGGCGAGGTCGTCGGCATCATCGGCCACACCGGATCGGGCAAATCCACCCTGCTGCAGCATCTCAACGGACTGCTGAAGGCCACCGAGGGGAGCATCGTCATCGGCGGGGTAGACATTACAGAGCCGGGCGTCAGCATGAGGGACATTCGCAGGCGGGTCGGACTGGTGTTTCAGTATCCCGAGTATCAGCTCTTTGAAGAGACCGTGGCAAAGGATGTCGCCTTCGGACCGAAAAACCTGGGGTTGTCACAGGAGGAGACAGAGCAGCGGGCAGAGGAAGCCATCGAACTGGTCGGCCTGGACTATGAGGCCATCAAAGACCGGTCGCCCTTTGATCTGTCCGGCGGGCAGAAGCGGCGGGTAGCCATAGCTGGGGTCATCGCCATGAAACCCCAGGTTTTGATCCTAGATGAGCCGACAGCTGGACTGGATCCCGGCGCTCACAAGGACATTCTGAAGATGATCCGCCAGGTTCATGAAAGCCAGGGCGGCATCATCATCTTCGTCAGTCACAACATGGCCGACGTAGCGCAGCTTTCCGACAAAGTCATCGTCATGAGCGAAGGCAAGGCGGTCATGGTAGGAACACCAAAGGAGGTCTTTTCACAAAAGGACCGCCTGGCGGGACTGGGACTGGGCGTGCCGCCGGTGACGGAGCTGATGTACAGCCTGCGGGAACGCGGCGCAGATGTGGCTGAAACCGTTTTGTCGCTGAAAGAGGCGGAAGAAGAAATCTATAACTATTTGCAGAGGAAAAAATGATAAGAGATATTACACTGGGCCAGTATTACGGGAACCCGTCTCCCATTCACAGGCTGGACCCGAGATTGAAAATCATAGCGACGCTGTTGTTTATCGCGGCGCTTTTCATAGCAGATGACTTCATCGGCATGGCCGTCTGCGCTGTTTTTCTGGCTGCCGTGGTGACGGTGTCAAAGGTGCCTCTCAGCTTTATCATGCGGGGGCTGAAACCGATTTTGATCCTGCTCATCTTTACTTTTTGCCTGAACATCTTCATGATGGACGGTCACGTGCTGTGGCAGTGGGGGTTTCTGAAGGTTACGGAGGAAGGCGTGTACCGCGCCGTGTTTATGGCCGTGCGCCTGGTGATGCTGATCATCGGGTCGTCCCTTTTGACCCTGACAACAAAGCCCATCAGTCTGACAGACGGCATAGAGCGGCTGCTGCGGCCGTTGGCGCGTATCGGCGTGCCGGCCCACGAGATTGCCATGATGATGTCCATCGCTCTGCGGTTCATTCCGACGCTGCTGGAAGAAACGGATAAGATCATGAAGGCGCAGCAGGCCAGAGGCGCGGATTTTGAAAGCGGCAATCTGATGGCCCGCGCCAAATCTCTGGTGCCGATCCTGGTGCCTCTCTTTGTCAGCGCCTTCCGCATCGCCCAGGATCTCGCCATGGCTATGGAGGCCAGGTGCTATCGGGGCGGAACGGGCAGAACCAGGATGCATCAGATGAAATTTGCGGGAAATGACGCTTTGGCCGCGGTGATACTGGCGGTGTTTTTAGGCGGCGTCATCTGTGAAAGGATCGTGCTATGAGACAGAGAAAGCTTAAGAATCTGGATGAGCGGCTGGACGCCTTCAGCCGTTTTATCATAGAGGAGCCGGCGGCGCACAGGGGCTGCTGGAAGGAGGTCTTCGGCAACGATAAGCCCATCTGGCTGGAGATCGGCTGCGGTAAGGGCCAGTTTATCACCCGGCATGCGGCGCTTCACCCGGAGAGAAACTACATCGCCGTGGAGGGCCACGAAAGCGTGGTGCTGCGGGCGCTGGAAAAGGCGGCGGCCATGAAGGATGCGGCCGGAGATGCAGTCGATGCGGCCAGAGCGTCTGAGACCAGAGGAGACGGAACTGCAGTCGATACGGCCAGAGCGTCTGAGACCAGCGGAGACGGAACTGCAGTCGATGCAGCCAACTCGGCCGGAACCCCAGGCGGCGCTGGCGCTGAGGACACGGCCGGGCAGGGCAACCTTTGTTTTATTCTGGAATACGTGAGGGATATCCGGGATTTGTTCGCGGACGGAGAGTTGGAAGGCGTTTACCTGAATTTCAGCGATCCGTGGCCAAAGGAACGCCATGCGAAACGGAGGCTGACCTATGGCAAGCGGCTTCGCCAGTATGCCCAGATCATACGGCCGGGCGGGGTCATCGCCTTTAAAACGGACAACGAGGGGCTGTTCGACTTTTCCCTGGAGCAGATTCAGCAGGAGGGCATGGAAATCCTGGAAATGAGCCGAGATCTGCACCGGTCGCCGTACAGCGAAGAAAATATTACCACCGAATACGAAGATAAATTCGCGTCCACGGGGAAGAATATCAACTATGTAAAGTTCAGAGCCTGATCATCAGATCACAGGCTCTGTTTTGCAGTTCAGAAGGAATTTCTGTCAGGCGCAAAGGCGCAGTCAGACAGTTAGAAGGAAATATATTTTCCGGGATCTACCAGTTTGCCGTCCTTCAGCATTTCAAAATGCAGATGTGTCTTTTCCATGGACTCATAGAGGGCGGTCTTGCCGATGTTGCTGATGACCTGGCCCTGCTTCACCGTGTCGCCTTTTTCGGCCAGCTTACCGGTGGAAAGATTGCAGTAGCGGGACACCAGCCCGTCTCCGTGGGAAATCTCTATGGTAGTGCCGTAGGCGTCATCTTCGTAAATATCTGTGATCGTGCCGTCGGCAATCGCTTTGACGCTGGAGCCGGACGGAGCCTCCAGATCGATGCCCGGATGCGTCATGTACTGGTCTAATGTCAGATTATATACGACCATGTCCATGGAATAGTCCTTGGAGATCTCGGCAGTATCCATATCCATGGGAGCGACGTAGGTGCTGGTCTCAGGGGCTTCCTCACGGCTGTCCACCGTCGGGATCTTTGCAGAGGCTTCCTGAGACTGCTCCTTTGTCTCTTCCTTCGCGGCGTTTTGATCTTTCTCTTCGTCGGCTGCGGTCTTTTTGGTGACTGGAACATCTCCCGCGCTTTCCGATATCTTGTCGATGCTGGCTTTGATGGTAAAAATCGAAGTCAGCGCAATAAGGCAGAAGCAGAGCACCAGCGCGGCGGCCACCTTGTCCTTTCCTTTTTTCTTTTCAACCTGTCGCATTTTCTTCACCTCCTGTCCCTAGTATCACCAGGACAGGCGGATCTCATACGCCCATCGCCGCAGATTCCTTCCGATCCCTCATGGCGGCAGGCGGCAGCATGGTTTCCGATCAAGAAGAACTTGTAAAAAGAATAACTTCGCTGTATAATATCAGAAGTATATGAAAGCATGAAAAGAGCATGAAAAAGAGGTTTACCACATTCAGTTTACAGGAGGTGTCAGTATGGCTGATTTTATTATGGCGGCGCAGAACGGAAGGACGATCCCTACAGAGGATAAGATCTTCGGCATCAGCCGCAGAGCAAACGAAATGAAGGAAGAACAGGGAGCCGACGCGGTGATCAACGCGACCATCGGCGCCCTGCTTGACGACGACGGCGATTTGATGGTGCTGTCATCGGTAGACGATACATTTATGGGACTGGAACCGGAGGAATACGCCAGCTACGCGCCCATCGGAGGCACGCCGGCTTTTCGTGAGGCGGTGATCAAAGCGGCCTTCGGCAAGTATCAGCCCAAAGGCTTTGTGGAGGCAGTGGCTTCTCCGGGCGGAACCGGAGCCATCAGAAACGTTATGGCGAACTATTCCTGTCCGGGGGACAAAGTTTTGACCAGCGACTGGCATTGGTCGCCGTACGGCACCATCGCCGCGGAGATCGGCAGGAGCATCGACATCTACGAGATGTTTACCGAGGACAGAAGGTATAATGTCCGCGCCCTGCAGGCAAAAATAGAAGAGCTGCTGGCCGTACAGGACCGCCTGGTGGTCATCATCAACACGCCGGCGCACAACCCGACCGGATACGCTTTGACCGTGGAAGACTGGAAACAGGTGGTGGAGGTTCTGCGAAACGTGGCTCCTGAGAAGTGCGTAGCCCTTCTGGTGGACGCCGCCTACATCGACTTTGCCGGCGACGAGGACGAACAGCGGACCTTCCTGCCGGTGCTGGAAACGCTGCCGGCCAACGTTCTGCCGATCATAGCGTACAGCGCCTCCAAGACCTATACCATCTACGGAATGCGGTGCGGCGCTTCCATTTGTCTGGCTCCGACAAAGGAGATCGCGGAGGAGTTCCGCAGGGTCTGCGAGTTTTCGGCCAGAGGAAGCTGGTCCAACTGCGCCAAGGCTGCTCAGAGCATCATCGCCAGAATCTTCGCCGATGACGCTTTGCTGGCGAAGGTTACGGCAGAGCGGGCGGAAATCCGCGGAATGCTGCTGGCGAGGGGCAAGGCCTTTGAAGAGGAAGCGGAAAAGGCCGGACTGACCACCGTGCCTTTTGACGGAGGCTTTTTCGTCTCTATCCCCTGCGAGAATCCGGACGCACTCAGCGCGCGGTTGGAAAAGGAAGGCATCTTTCTGGTGCCCCTGGCAAAGGGACTGCGGGTGTCCGTGGCGTCCGTATCAGAGGAAAAGTGCCGCCTGATTCCGGCGAAAATCGTAGAGGCTATGAAGGCTGAAGCTGAGGAGGCCGCAGCCGCAGCCCCGCAGCAGGACGCGGCAAATGCGGCAAATGTGACAAGTGCGACGAGTGCGGCAAAGGCATAGACCGGGAGGTGCAGAGCGTGAAATTTGTATCGTGGAATGTAAACGGGCTCAGAGCCTGTCTGGGAAAGGGCTTCAACGAGTCCATGCTGGCCCTGGCGCCGGATTTTATCTGCATTCAGGAGACGAAGATGCAGGAAGGGCAGGCCCAGGTGGAGCTGCCCGGATATGATTATGAGTATTTCAGCAGCGCGGAGAAGAAAGGCTATTCCGGCACGGCCATCTTCGCCAAGGAAGAGCCGGTCAGCGTGCAGATCAACTTCGGCTCCCATACCGACGAGGGCCGCGCTGTGATTTTGGAATATGAGAAATTCTACCTGGTCAACGTGTACGTGCCCAATGCCCAGGATCAGCTGAAGAGGATTGACTACCGGATGCAGTGGGAAGACGATTTCCGCCAGTTCGTGCTGGAACTGGACCAGAAAAAGCCGGTCATCATCTGCGGCGATATGAACGTGGCGAAGGAAGAGATCGACCTGAAAAATCCAAAGACCAACCGGGGCAACGCGGGATTCTCCGATCAGGAGCGGGATAAGATGAGGACCCTGCAGGCGGCAGGCTTTGTGGATTCCTTCCGGCACCTGTACCCGGACGTGACAGGTGTCTACAGCTGGTGGTCCTATCGCTTCAACGCCCGCAAGAACAACGCGGGATGGCGCATCGACTATTTCCTGGTCAGCCAGCGGATCGCGGATAAGATCATCGACGCCAAAATCCATACCGATATTTTCGGCAGCGACCACTGCCCGGTGGAGCTGGAAATCGATCTGTAGAAACCGACCCGCGAATATTGAGCTGGAAATTGACCTGCTGAATATCGACCCGTAAAGATTCGTGAAAACGAAACGCGGCGTCGGGCCGCGCGCTGCCGGGGCTCTCTGGGAGCTTTCCGAGGGCTCTCCAGCTGATGGGCTCTCTGGCTGATGGGTTGATTGGCTGATGGGTTGATGGGCTGATTGGCTGAGGTGCGCGGCCAGCTGAAAAAGAAAGTGTGAGAATACGAAGCTATGAATTTTAATTTGCTGCCGGGGCTCGCAATCCTTGTGGTTGCCGCCCTGGCTGTCTTTCTCTATTGGAGCGACAAAGGGCTGAAGGTGACCCGCTACACCGTGGAGCACCCGTCGGTGCCCGGTGCCTTTGAGGGCTTTGTCATCGTCCAGGTGTCCGACCTGCAGAGCGCCTCCTTTGGCCGCGGCCAGCGCCGGCTGGCAAAGGCCGTCAGCGGGGCGTCGCCGGATTTGATCGTGTTCACCGGAGACCTGGCGGACCGAAACCATACGGATTACCAGGCGTCCCTGAAGGCCATGGAGCGGCTGACCGCTGTCGCTCCGGTTTATTACGTCAACGGCAACCATGAGCTGGCCCTGCCGCCGAAGGACGTATCGCAGATGTACGATGCGATGGAGGCCATGGGTGTGCGCCTGCTCTTTGACCGCGGCGAGGCCCTTTGCCGCGGACAGGACAGACTGGTTCTCCTGGGAATGTCCGAGGAGACCTTGTATGCGGCAAAGGGTGTCCGTCCGGGCGATGGTCAGCCCAGTCGGACCTCTACGGCGTTTGACGGGTCCGCGATCATTCAGGCGGTGGAATCCCTGACCGGAAATCTGGGGCCGGAGGATATGGCCGTATTGCTGGTTCACGAGCCGCAGTACCTGGATACCTACGCTGAGGCCGCGGAAGGGAGACTGGATCTGATCTTCTCCGGCCACGCCCACGGCGGACAGATCCGGCTGCCGTTTACCCAGGGCCTGTTCGCGCCCGGGCAGGGGCTCCTGCCCAAGCTGACCAGCGGCGTGCACCGGAGGGGAACGACCGCCATGGTCGTCAGCCGGGGCCTGGGGAACAGTACCTTCCCGTTCCGCGTGTTCAACCGGCCCGAGATCGTGGCGGTGGAGCTGAGACAGTTATCTGATTTATCCGAAAAATAGGATTTGCCGTTTGTTTTTCGGGACGGCCTGAAACAGACGGTCCCCTCCTCAGAAGCACAAAACGTTGAAATATGAATGAAATAGAACGAGCAAGTGTGTTGGCATAATACTTGCTCTTTTAATTTATATATCATTTGTGGAAAAGGAGGAGAACAAATGAAGAAGAAATTGATCAGTGTACTTTTGATCTTGACCGTAATGACGGTCATGTGTTTGGGAACCGGCGCTGTCGCTTTTGCCGGAGACCAGATGAACCGGGTAAATTTCCAGGTCACCGTTGACGGCAAGGAGCCAGTGACGGTGAAGGCTTACGACGCGTCCTACAGGAACAACGTATACGTTTCGATGAAGGATCTGTGCAGCGCTTTGAACGGAACTGCAAAGCAGATGTCCTTTTCTTATGACGGGGACAGCGGCAAGTATGTTTTCGTTACGGGAGACGCTTATGTGCCGACTGGGGGCGAAAATACACCTTTTGAGGTAGGAATCAAAATGGCAGATCAAGACGATATCAGCCAGACTGTCCCGGGAATGACGACGCCGACTAACGTGATCATCGACGGAAAGCCTTATGGATACAGCTTTTATGAATCCGGGGACGATATCTACATGAAGCTGGTCGACCTTGGTTTTGCCTTTGGCCTTTCTACAGAACTGAAAGATGGGGACAACCTTTCTGTTGATACAACGGCAGATTTTCACATCGATATCAGCCATTTGGATGAAAACGGATATTTCAGTTTCCTCCACGGCGCAGTAGTAGGCAACGGAACTACAGGAGAAGTTCTCTATTCTTCCAACGGCGATGTGAAAACCCAGCTGGCTTCTACCACCAAGCTGATGACCTATCTGTTGGTTCAGGAAGCCATAGACGCTGGCAAGCTGTCTCTGGATTCTATGGTGCCGCTTTCCGAGGCCGCCGTCAAAGAAGCCAATTCCGAGGATTCTACGGGAATCTGCAGAAACAATTTTGAGGTTGGGAAAGAGGTTTCCGTCCATGATTTGCTGGCCGCGTTCCTGCTTCCGTCTGCCAACGAATGCGGAGTCGCGCTGGCCGAGGCCGTCTCTGGTTCTGAGACTGCCTTTGTAAAGCAGATGAATAAACGGGCTAAGGAGCTTGGACTGACTTCCGCAGTGTTCTATAACGTACATGGTCTGCCTGACTATGATCAGAGCGCAGTCACGGCGAAACGGCAGAATTCCATGTCAGCGAACGACATGTTTAAACTGGCGTCTTATTTGATGAATAACTATGCTGAAGAGCTGACCGCTTTCACCGCTGAGACAGAAATACAGCTGCCTACATTCGGTGATGGCGTCGTTGCTACATCTACATATGGAACTTTGATCTACAATCTGGGGGCAGTGGGCCTGAAGACCGGCACTACCAATCGGTCCGGCGCCAACATGATCACTGCGGTTCCTGTAGAAATAGGAGGAAAGACCCAGTATATCATTTCCGTCGTGCTGGGAGCCGAGGGAACGGCCGAGCGGTATGAAAAGAGCACGATGCTGATCCAGTACGCGAAACAGTATTACGAGGAAAAACAGGCAGTGCAGTCCACCACGGTCAAAGCGTCTGTAAAAGCAGGCAAGAGCGGAATTACGCTGACATGGAAAAAGACCGGCGGCGATGTAGACGGCTATCAGGTATACCGTGCGACAAAGAAAAACGGTACCTATAAAAAGATCTTTACTACGACAAAGAAGCTTACCATGCTGAACAAAAGTGTAAAGAGCGGACAGACATACTATTACAAAGTTCGCGGCTACAAGAAGATCGACGGAAAGACAGTCTACACCAAGTGGTCTTCCGTAGTATCAAAAAAGGCTAAATAAAAAGGGCTCGGTAGACAAAATTATAAAAGTTAAAAATTAGAAAAAATGGTTGACATGAAATACAGTATATGGTATCATATGTTCAACGGGCCGACTGGCATGGAAAGGAATTTGAAATGCCAGAAAGAAATAACAATATTACGTATGAGATCGTGGAATATATCGGAGCGATCAGCAGCTGGGAATCCGGCTGGACCCGGGAGCTGAACCTGATCAGCTGGAACGGGGCGAAGCCTAAGTACGATATCCGCGAGTGGGATGAGAAGCATGACCGCATGAGCAAGGGGATCACCTTGCATCCGTGGGAGATGCGAAATCTGGTCGATCTGTATCTGACCAACAACAGCGAAAAGGCTGTGGAGGCAGGCAGGGCCAGAGAAGCGGAACGGCGGGAACGCCGCGCAGAGCATCGCCGGACAAGTAGTGAAACCTTTGGCCGGCTGGAGCCTGTCGACGAAGCGCCGCCATTTGAAGCGGCGACGCCTCCGCCAACCCCGAAGCCTGCAGCCAAGCCGGGAGCAGCCTCCGACCAGCAGTCTGCGGCAAAACCAGAGTTGGAGAAGAGTGAGAGAACGGACTTTGCGGCGCTGGCAGCAGAAACGTTGGACAAAGAAAAGGGGGTAGAGACGCCGCGCCTTGAAGAACCGGCCGCGGCGATGAAAGAGGAAAAGCCGGCAGCCATACCGGAAGAGAAAACATCAGCGGAAAAGGATTTTTAACAGGTCCTTCGCGAACCAAAATGCCGCGGCGGGCATACTATATATCAGATCATCAAGATAGGAGGTATGTATGATGTCATGCTGTGACCACAAAGGTGGAATTGACGATAGCCTGTTATTCTTCTTTTTGATTCTGGTTCTCCTGTTCTGCAAGCCGGGTATCTTCGGATGCGGATGCGAAGAAGAATTTGATTCCTGCGAATCTACATGCTGCTAAGAGGAAAGAATACATGAGAGAGGGTTGACTCAGCCCTCTCTCGTGTTGTTGAACAGAAACGTGATGGCCCAGATGGCGGCAAGCCCGACCACCGCATAGATGATACGGGAAATCGCGAAAAAGTCTGGTCCGAAGATACTGTCAACCAGATTATATTTAAAAAATCCGATCAGTCCCCAGTTAATGCCGCCGATAATCAGCAGGGCAAGAATTAGCTTCTTCATCCAATCACTCTCCTTTCACTGAATTAGTCTGCCCGCTAAAACACAGATTATCCATAGACAGATGACGTATGTACAGCGGGACTCTCCATTAGGCGTGCAGGCTCTGTATTTACTGACAAAATAAAGAGAAAATCTGTTTTTTGTCAGCATGACAGCCCATAAAAGGCTGTTAAAGCATGATTGAAGAGGTTTAGAATTGACAAAACTGACAGATTCTAAAAAACTTGTCAGGCCTGTCAGTGTTTTTTGCGATTTTGCTGACAAAATTGACAAAAAATCGAGGCTCTGTCAGTTTTGTCAGCCCCCATGCCTTGCCTTTGTCGTTTCCCCGGGATTGGACAAATTCACTGGACGCGGGAGCTCTTTCCGCGCGGGGCGACCGGAATCCCGCGGGACATGTCAGGGGTTCGCAGCCGCAATCAGGAACCCGCGGGACATGCGAGCGGCTGCGGCCGCAATCAGAATCCCACGGGGCATGTCAGGGATTCGCGGCCGCAATCGGGAACTCGCAAGGCATGTCAGGCTGTTCGCGGCTGCAATCGGAAACCCGCGGGCAGGCAGCCGCCCCGCATTTTCATGGGAGGTTCCTGCCGCCGCCCGCACATGGGCTTGTCAAGCTGCGGGAAACTGTGCTAAAATAAGGTTGCAGACTGTGCTTCTGCGATGCATTTCCAAAAGGAGGAAAAAAGAGATTTATGCAGATAAAGCTTCGTACAGAGCCGAGAGGCGAGTGGAGAGAAATAGAAATTGCAGAGGGAACTTCCATAGAAGAGGTTTACCGCGCTCATAGAGATCAAATGCGCTACACGGCCCTGGCGGCCAAGGTGGACAACAAGATCGAGGATCTGGGCTACGTCCTGACAAAGCCCTGCAGTCTGGAGCTTCTGGACATGCGGACCCAGTCGGCAAATCTGATCTATCAGTACAGTTTATCCCTGATCTATCTGAAGGCAGTGGAGGACTGCCTGGGAAAGAGCGCCAGAGTAGAGATCCAGAATTCCCTGAACAAAGGTCTTTATACAGAGATCAAAGCTGAAAAGCCGGTGAACGCCCGCCAGGTGCAGCAGATCGAGCACCGGATGCAGGAACTGGTAAAGTCGGACATACCTTTTGTCAAGGAGATCGTGTCCAGAGAAGAGGCCATGGCCATCTTTGAGGAGGACGGCCGTAAGGAAAAGCAGCGGATGCTCAGTGAATCCCTGGACCTGAAGCAGCTGAAATTCTATTCCCTGGAAGGCTGCCGGGATTTTTTCTACGGCTTCATGGCGCCGTCTACAGGATATATTCAGTACTTCCAGCTGATGAAGTACCGCCGGGGCGTTCTGCTTCGGTTCCCGCACCCGTCGGCGCCGGACCGGATGCCGCCCTATGTGGACGAAAAAAAGCTGTATCGTGCCTTCGGCGAACAGACCAAATGGGACCGGCTGCTGGACGTCAACTATGTGGCGGACCTGAACGAAAAGATCGAAAACGGCCAGTACCAGGAACTGATCCAGCTGTCCGAGGCCCTTCACGAGAAGAAGATCGCCCAGATCGCGGATATGATCAAAAAGCAACACAAGCGGATCATTCTCATCGCGGGGCCGTCGTCGTCGGGAAAGACCACCTTTGCCCGCAGACTGTGCATCCAGCTGAAGGTCAACGGCCTGAACCCGATGTACCTGGGAACCGACGACTATTTTGTGGAGAGAGAGGATACGCCGCTGGATGAACACGGCGAGAGAGACTACGAAAACCTGCAGGCCCTGGATATCCAGCTGTTCAACGACAACATGAACGACCTGCTGGCAGGCCGCCAGGTGGACCTTCCGACCTTCGACTTTATTACCGGCCACAAAGAGTACGGCAGGCGGCTGACCTCCATTCGCAGCGACCAGCCCGTCGTCATCGAGGGTATCCACGCCCTCAACGAGGACCTGACGCCGTACATTCCAAAAGAAGAGAAGTTCAAAATATACATCAGCCCCCTGACCCAGCTGAACATCGACGCCCACAACAGGATTCCGACCACCGACGAGCGCATGCTGCGCCGCATGGTCCGCGATAACCTGTACCGCGGCCACGACGCCCAGAGCACCATCAACAGCTGGCCGAAGGTCCGGGCGGGCGAAGACAAGAACATCTTCCCGTACAGCGGCGAGGCAGACGTTTTGTTCAACTCCTACCACGTCTACGAGATCGCCGTGCTGAAAAAATACGCCCAGCCCCTGCTGGCAAAGATCACGCCGGAGGAGCCCGAGTATGCCGAGGCAGTGCGGATGCTGAAGTTCCTGCGGTTCTTCAGGACCATCGAAGACGACAGCATCATCGCGGGCAATTCCATCATCCGGGAGTTTATCGGCGGAAGCATCTTTGTGGACTGACGATCAAAGGGTGTCGGGGCCGGCGCTTTCCCTGCGTCTGGGAGAGCGGGCGGCGAGAGGAGACAGAAACAGAAAGGAACAGAGCATATATGGCAGCGATCACCGTAGTGGGAGGCATCAACATAGATATCGAGGGGAGGCCTGACCAGGTTTTGATACCGGCGGACTCCAATCCCGGAAGAGTATCCATTTCCGCGGGCGGCGTGGGCCGCAATATCGTGGAGAATATCGCCCGGCTGGGCGGCGACGTGGCTATGATCTCTTTGACAGGTGACGACGTCATGGGACAGAACGCGAAGGCTCAGTTGGCCGCTTTGGGCGCAGATGTCAGCGGCGTTCAGAATGTCAGCGGAGAAAACACGGGCATGTATCTGTCTATTTTGAACCATAGAAACGATATGGAGCTGGCCATCTGCAATATGGACATTCTGGAACGGATCACGCCGGCCTTTCTGAAGGAGAGAATGGACGTGTTTCGGCAGTCGGACATCGTGGGGCTGGACTGCAACCTGCAGCCGGAGACCCTGGACTATATTACCGGGGCCCTGGATACGCCCATGTTTTTAGATCCCGTCTCCGCGTCTAAAGCTGTCAGAGTGAAGCCTTTTGTTCACCGGTTCCATACCATCAAGCCCAACAGGATAGAAGCGGAGATCCTCAGCGGCATCGCCATCGAGGACAGAACGTCCCTGGAAAAGGCGGGAAAGTGGTTTCTGGACCGGGGCGTCAGGCGGGTATTCATCAGCCTGGGAGAAGCGGGCGCTTACTACAGAACGGCTGATGAAGAGGGTGTAGCGCCGACAAAGGCTGTCCGTTTGGCCAGCGCCACCGGCGCCGGAGACGCTTTTTCCGCGGCCATTTTGATGGGACATGTCATGGGATTTTCGGCAGAGGAGACCGCTGAAATGGGTATCGCCTGTTCGTCCCTCGCCATGGAAGCGCGGACTCCCGTCAATCCGGCCATGTCCATGGAAGCTGTGCGGGCGCGCATGGAGCGGTGAGATGAATCATATCTGATTTTCTGAAAACCGAGGCAGGATAGAGAACTCTTGCCGCTGAAAAATATAGAAATTAAGTCAAAAAAAGGTTGCTGCTTTCTGAAATTTATGGTAAGATTTTGTTAGAAATTACAAGGAAAAATCAGGGAGAGCCATATGAGAAATTTTCAGGAAGTGTTGGAAGAAGAAATCAGAGATCAGAAAGGGCTGATGAGACAGGCGGACAGGGTCCTTTCCCATGCGCCGGAGGGCTATCTGCAAAGCCGTCCCAGAAAAGACAGCGTAGCCTTTTACCAGGGAGGGTCACACCTTGGACGGGCCCGCGCGAAAAATATTACCGGGGATCGGCCGTTGATAAAGGCCTTGTTTCAAAAGCGGCTTTATCAGGAGATTCAGCGAAAAGCGGAGAAGAATCTGGAAGCGCTGGAAGCATTGAAGACAGCTTACACTCCCGATCATATTCTGGATATTCTGCCGACATTGTCAAAAGGCTACAAAGATGCGGCGTTCCTGTATGACGGGAGAAACGATGAAGAAAGCGGCTTCCAAAATACGCAGCCGAATTTTGATCCCCAGAAACATATTCATGAAACGACCTGCGGCCTGCTGGTCCGATCCAAATCAGAAGTTATTATCGCCAACGCGCTGACAGGCTATGGAATACCCTTTCAGTATGAAAAACCCTTTCCCTATGCAGATGAGCGAGGGTACTATTTTGAACCAGACTTTACTTTTGAGCTGCCGAGCTGTGAGACTGTGATCTGGGAGCACCTGGGGCTTTTGAATAATTTGGATTACTGCCAGCACAATGCCTATAAGCTGAATACATATCAAAAACATGGATTCTTGATCGGCAGAAATCTGCTCATCACCCAGGACGATCAAAATGGAAATTGCAGCAGTGCATATATTGATAAAGTAATACGGGAGCATTTGCTGCCGTACTTTGAAAGAAAATGACCGCATATCGCATTTTATATATGCTTGCGGTCATCTAAAGCGGCATTCGCATTGGCAGAATGACTGTGGACACCTATTTTCTCTTATCTGCAGTCAACTTTGACCAGGCAAAAGGGTGAAAAGTGACGGCAGGAAGTGATATGAAGCAGGCTGCAGTCAATTTCTGGCCCTTTACATGACCAGGAAGGGGCGAGTTTACAGGATTTTATGACTGCAATAAGGAAACTGTGGTTGCCTGCAGTCAATTCCCCTGGACGATGATGATATATTTTGACTGCAGGACGAGAATTTTGCGTATCTGCAGTCATTTTGCCAGCAAGTTGTCAGCAGCCAGCGGCCAGCAGCCCGCAAGCTGACGGCAAGTCAATGCCTGCGGCTTTATTCGGACAGGGGGCTTTATACAAAGAAAAAGGCAGGGAGCCCTTTCAGGAACCTGCCTTTTATGCTGCCATCATGTGTTTTTACAGCTCTTTCTTCCAGAAGCCGTGGAGATTGCAGTACTCGTAAGCCGCAACCGGTTTTTCGCCTTCTGCCAGAGCGAAGACTGCTTCCGGCTTGCCGGTCTTGTCCAGGTGCTTCTTCTGTACGCCCTTATCGGTCTCCAGAATGATGAAGGCGATGTGGTGCTCTTCTGTCATAGGGTGCTCGGCGCTTCCTACGTTGACGGTAACCTTGTCTCCTTCTACGGTAACCACAGGAACGTGCTTCTCCTGTGCCGCGTCGGTGGTGTTAGGGTCCAGCAGCTGCATCGGCTCTCCGCAGCACAGCACCTTAACGCCTTTGTCTTCTACCATTTCTATGATGTTGCCGCAGTGGGCGCATTTAAATAACTTTACCATACCAATTCCTCCTGTTGTTGTGAATTTAATTCTTTTATATTGATATCAGTAGTATACCCGCTAAAGCAGGCGATTAAACAAAATAAATTTATAAAAAAGCCTTGACATGCGGTTTTTTGGAAGTTATAATAATGATAATCATTATCACTTATTTAATGTAAAGATGAAAGAGGTGCCCATGAAGTATTCCCGGCAGAGAAATTTAATCTTTGATATCGTCAGGAACACAGATGTACATCCGACCCCGGAATGGGTCTACGAGCAGGCCAGACAGGTTATGCCGTCCATCGGAGTCGCTACGGTGTATCGGAATCTCAACGCCCTGGCCCAGGCGGGCCAGCTGAAGAGAATCGTAAGCCCTGACGGGACTGTGCGCTTTGACGCGATCACAGGGGAGCACTATCATATGCAGTGCAGAAAGTGTGGGAAGCTCTTTGATCTGTCCGTCGCCGACCAGAAGGCCTTTGATGGACTGAAGGAAACGGCATCTAGGGCTTTCGGCATGGACGCCCGGAACGTCGCGCTGGCGGCCACACTGTTTTACGGCGTGTGCCCTGACTGCGCGAAGGAGAAAGAAAAAGAGGAGGAATAAGAAATGAAAGACTTAAAAGGAACGAAGACGTTGGAAAATTTGCTGATCGCTTTCGCGGGAGAATCCGAAGCGAGAAACAAGTACACTTTCTACGCATCTAAGGCAAAGAAGGAAGGATATGTACAGATCCAGAAGCTGTTTGAGGAGACCGCCGCTAACGAGAAGGAGCACGCGGAGCTGTGGTTCAAGCTGGCCCACGGCATCGGGACCACAGAGGAAAATCTGCTGGACGCCGCTGCCGGTGAAAACTACGAGTGGACGGAGATGTACGCTGAAATGGCAAAGACCGCCAGAGAAGAGGGCTTCCCGGAGATCGCTGCCCAGATGGAAGGCGTTGCCGCTGTAGAGAAGGAGCACGAGGAGAGATACAGAAAGCTGGCTGAAAATGTAAAGGCCGGCAAGGTATTCGCAAAGGATGAGGAGGTCCTCTGGCAGTGCAGCAACTGCGGCCACCAGGTTGTCGACAAGGAAGCGCCGCTGGTTTGCCCGGTCTGCAAGCACCCGCAGGCTTACTTCCAGATCAAAGCGGAGAACTATTAAAAACAGCCGGCGCGTTTCGTAAAGCGGCATGAAGATGCCGAAAATACGAAACGAATCGGACCCTGAGGCCATGATCGAGCTAGGATCCGATTATGAGCGGGCCATGAAAAAGATCCGACCATGAAAGAGAAGAAAGTTTCGTAGAGTAGGGCGATTTCATCTGAAATACGAAACTTTTTCGTTTTTTTGACGGGTACGGTTTCGTAAAATCCGAATCGGCGCGCTTGAATACGAAACCTCCAGGCGAAGAAGCTGGTCAGAGTTTCGCAGTGACCGAAAAATCGGGCTGTTTTACGAAACCTCCAGGCGAAGAAGCTGGTCAGAGTTTCGCAGTGACCGAAAAATCGGGCAGTTTTACGAAACCTCCAGGCGAAGAAGCCGGTCAGAGTTTCGCGGTGACCGAAAAATCGGGCTGTTTTACGAAACCTCCAGCCGCGCCGTCCGCGGACTTTGCGTCGGAGGCAGAGTCCGGCCCGACACCTTTTGATGGAAAACGGCGGAGAAAAACGGCCTGACATCGACAAAAAGAAACACCCGTATCCGTGGAGCGGTGCAGCAGACTAAAGCGGTTGAAATTGCTCGCTTGAGGTCTCGAAAAAACTTTAAAATTGAGCAAAGTTTTTTTCAAAAAAAGCTTGCTTTCTTGACAGAGTTCATGTATACTAAAAAAGCTTGCTTAAGGCGATGAAGTAGGAAGTTGCGGAGCTATCCGGTAATTTCTACGGAGAATTGTCCCCACTCGATGGGGGCGAAGGTGTTCGCCGACTTTTGTTTTGTGCGAAAAATAAAGAAACGCACGGAGCCGTGTGCAAAGTAAGCAATTCCACCGCGCACGTTGAAAAGTAGGCAATTGACCGACTTACGCCGATCAGGAAAGAACCCCTTGTACAAGCGTAGCGAAAACAGTACAAAAATTTAGGAGGAAAACAATGAGCGAATTACAGAAAATCAGAATCAAGCTTAAGGCTTATGATCATGCGTTATTAGACCAGTCAGCGGCTAAGATCGTGGAAACCGCCAAGAAGACAGGCGCAGACGTTTCCGGCCCGATTCCACTGCCGACAGAGAAAGAGGTCGTTACCATTCTGAGAGCTGTTCACAAGTATAAGGACAGCAGAGAGCAGTTTGAACAGAGAACGCATAAGAGACTGATCGACATCACCAACGCGACACTGCAGACCACAGACGCGCTGACAAAGCTGGACCTGCCTGCAGGCGTTGACATCGAGATCAAACTGTAAAATCCACCGACGATCCGATTTGATCGCGCAGGATTTTTGCGGCGGTGCGGAGCGCGGAACGCGGAATGCGGCGGCCCAACGGCCCAGCGGCACAGCAGTTCAGCGGCACAGCGGCGCCGAAAAAAGACAAGCGAGGGGACTCCCCTTAGTAAGATTGCATGAGAGGGAAAGGCCGTGAAGGCTCACCTGTGAGAGCTTAGGCGCAGGATGCAGCGCCGCAGACGGCAAGTGCACACCAGAGCAATCCAATGTAAGTGAAAAGGAGAAAAAATATGAAAGCAATTTTAGGCAAGAAAATCGGAATGACCCAGATTTTCGCAGAAACAGGAGAAGTGATTCCTGTAACCGTGATTGAAGCTGGTCCTGAAGTTGTAACCCAGATCAAGACTGTTGAGACTGACGGTTACGACGCTGTACAGGTTGGCTTTGAGGATCAGAAAGCGCACAGAGTAAACAAGCCTATGACAGGCCATTTCGCTAAGAGCGGCGCTCCTCTGAAGAAGCACCTGGCAGAGTTCAGACCTGAAGAGGGTGAAACCTACGAATTAGGACAGGTCATCACTGTTGCGGATTTTGAAGTAGGAAGCAAGCTGGACGTAACCGGCACTTCCAAAGGTAAAGGCACCCAGGGCAACATCAAGAGACACGGCCACCACAGAGGCCCGATGACCCACGGCTCCAAGCATAAGAGACTGGCTGGCGCGTTGGCAGCAGGTACTTATCCTTCCAGAGTGTTCAAAGGCAACAAAGCGCCGGGAAGAATGGGCCGCGAGACCGTTACCGTACAGAACGTTATTTTAGTAAAAGTTGACACTGACAGAAACCTGATGCTGATCAAGGGCGCTGTTCCTGGCGGCAAGGGAAGCCTGGTAAGAATCCAGTACGCTGTCAAGGGTCAGGACAAATAGAATAGACTTCAGAAAGGAGGAAGCACACAATGGCAAAAGTAACTATGCTTAACATGGCCGGAGCTGAAGCCGGAACCATCGAGCTTAAAGATGAAATATTTGGCATCGAGCCAAACGCAAACGCTGTTCACGCAGTGGTTGTAAACTATCTGGCAAACCAGAGACAGGGCACACAGTCTGCAAAGACCAGAGGCGAAGTCAGAGGAGGCGGCAGAAAGCCTTTCAGACAGAAGGGAACTGGCCGTCACAGACAGGGTTCCACCACTGACCCTTCACAGGTAGGAGGCGGTATCGCTTTCGCACCGAAGCCAAGAAGCTACAGATACACAGTACCTAAGAAGCTGAGAAGACTGGCTATGAAGTCCGCCCTCTCCGCGAAGGTAGCTGACAACGAAATCATCGTTTTAGACGAATTGAAATTTGACGCTCCTAAGACCAAGGAAATGATCAAGGTCCTGGAGAACGTCAAGGCAGCAAAGAAAGCGCTGATCATCACAGCCGAAAAGGACGAAAACGTAGTAAGGTCCGCTGCTAACATCCCTGGAGTAAAGACCGCTCTGGTGGGAACCATGAACGTTTACGAGATCGTAAACCACACAAGCTTCATCGTAACGAAGGAAGCGATCGAAAAGATTCAGGAGGTGTACATCTAATGAGATCAGCATATGACGTAATCATCAAGCCGGTCATTTCCGAACAGAGCATGGATATGGCACAGGAAAAGAAGTACACATTCAAGGTTGCTGTAGACGCCAACAAGACCCAGGTCAAATTGGCAGTCGAAGAAATCTTTGGTGTTGAAGTAAAGAAAGTCAATGTCATGAACTATGACGGCAAGTTAAAGAGAATGGGAAGAACAGTGGGCAGAAGACCAGCCTACAAGAAGGCTGTTGTGACTCTGACTGAAGGCAGCAAAGAGATCGAGTTCTTCCAGAGTCTGTAATATAGGAGGTAGACAAGAATGGGAATTAAGAAATATAAACCAACGACTCCTGGTCAGCGCGGCATGACAGTTTCTACTTTCGAAGAGATCACAACCAGCACACCGGAAAAGTCTCTTACAGAAACTTTGAAGAAGCATGCAGGAAGAAACGTCAGAGGTAAGATCACCGTCAGACACAGAGGCGGCGGCACCAGACACAAATACAGAATCATCGACTTCAAGAGAACGAAGGACGATATTCCAGGCAGAGTTACGACCATCGAATACGATCCGAACAGAAGCGCCAACATCGCTCTGATCGTTTACGCAGACGGCGAGAAGAGATACATCATCGCACCGAACAAGCTGAAGGTCGGCGATGTGATCTACTCCGGTCCGGAAGCAGATATTAAGGTTGGAAACGCACTTCCGATCGCCAACATTCCAGTTGGTACTATGATCCACAACATCGAACTGAAGCCTGGCAAAGGCGGCCAGCTGGCAAGATCCGCCGGCAACGCTGCTCAGCTCATGGCGAAAGAAGATAAATATGCTCAGGTCAGACTTCCGTCCGGCGAAGTCAGAAAGGTACTGATTCAGTGCAGAGCGACCATCGGTGAGGTTGGCAACGCAGACCACTCCAACATCCAGATCGGTAAAGCAGGAAGAAAAAGACACATGGGTATCAGACCTACAG
>CALLDR010000066.1 GCA_937997955.1 uncultured Emergencia sp.
TTGGTGGTCTCCTCGTCCTGGCCGTACTTCTTGCCGGACAGCTCCTCGATCTTGCCGATGATGCGGGCGAAGATTTCGGTTTCGTAGACCGTGTTCGCGCCCATCAGCACGCAGAAGGTGCGCTCCAGTCCCATGCCGGTGTCCACGTTCTTCTGCTTGAGCGGGATAAACGTGCCGTCGGCCTGCTTTTCATACTGCATGAACACGTCGTTCCAGATCTCCAGATAGCGGCCGCAGGAGCACGCCGGCGAGCAGTCGGGGCCGCAGGGCGGCTGATCCTTGATGATGAACATCTCGGTATCGGGGCCGCAGGGGCCGGTGATGCCGGCGGGGCCCCACCAGTTGTGCTTCTTGGGCAGGTAGAACAGGTGATCGTCCTTCACGCCCTGAGCGCGCCACAGGTTGGCGGCTTCCTCGTCGCGGGGGCAGTCCTCGTCGCCGGCGAACACGGTGAAGGCCAGCTTGTCCGGGTCGAGGCCCAGCCAATCCTTGCTGGTCAGGAATTCCCAGCTCCAGGGGATCATCTGGTCCTTAAAGTAGTCGCCCAGCGACCAGTTGCCCAGCATCTCAAAGAAGGTCAGGTGGGAAGGATCGCCCACGTCGTCGATATCGCCGGTGCGGATGCACTTCTGCACGTCGGTCAGGCGGGTGCCCATGGGATGCTTTTCGCCCATCAGATAGGGCACCAGCGGATGCATGCCCGCGGTGGTAAACAGCACGGTGGGGTCGTTCTCCGGGATGACGGACGCCGAGGGAATGATCTTGTGTCCCTTGGACTCGAAGAACTTCAGAAACAGGCTGCGCAGCTCGTTGGCCGTCTTGATGTTCATTGTACTCTCCTCCAAACTCCAAAATAAAATGCACCTTTCAGCCTCAAGGACGAAAAGATGCCGTTCGCGGTACCACCCTGATTGATTCCGCCGAGGCGGAACCCACTCAACGCCCGTAACGGAGGCCGCCGCCGCGCCATTTCCTGCGCGGAGCAGGGAAAAATCCCGCCGGGGATGGCCGTTTTTCCACGCCGTTCACCGCCTCACACCGCCCGGCGGCTCTCTGAGAATAGCGTCGGAAAACTCGTTCCCCATATGCCTTTGATATTGCGGTCATTATAACATTCCAGGATCAAAAAGTCAACCCGACTGAGGAAACAGTCGGGTTAAGAAATGAAGGAATCACTGCGGCAGAAACTGTTTTTCCATCTCCAAGGCCTTCAAAGCATAAAGCCCGTGCGCCTCCTCATAATCGCCTCGGCGGATGGCCTCGACGCAGGGACAGACCATCTCCCGATACAGCCTGTCCAGGATTTCACGCTCATCCTTTGACTGGCGGATCGCCTGAACCACATGGGGCGCGTTGATGTAATAGCGGTCGATTTCCGCCTGTCCGCCGGGCTGTTTGGACAGCCATTCATCCCGAAACCTGCGCATGAGCGTCAATTCCTCGCAATCGTCCGCCAGACCGCGCGCCTCCACACAAGCGGTCGTCAGGTAGCATCCGCCGTTCTTGTCCGGCTCTGGCTTGAAGAAAGGACACTTCGCATAATCGTATTGGTTGGAGCAGTACGTCGAATAGACAGAATCCGCCCCCGTAAACGAATTTCCCGAACTGCGGCACTCGTAATTGGTCGTAAAAAAGCCGCCTCTGTCAATCAAAAACGGACAGTATTTGCTGGACATAGGACACCTCCGTTGATGGTTGTTTATCCCTTAAACATATTTATATCCGCCAAATAGCTTTTTCTTGTAATGGCTCAATTCCACATTCAGAAGACGCCCCATATCCTCGTTTCGAACCGATCGAGTCGCAAGTGTCAACACATCTACTGCTGCGGTTAAATTCTGAGGCGTTGCTCCCGGCAAACCAACCCGGTAAATGGTGGCCAAGTTATTCAAAGCATCCACAAAAATTCCTTCTTCTAAATCTTGCTTTTCCAACAAAATGTATTCCTGGTCATTCACAACTTGCTTAAACATCTTATAAGCCAATATATAGTCCTCGGCCTTCATAGCACACCCGCCACAAAGCGCCTTCGCCTTCGAACTAGGCACTTTTCTAAGCAATTGAATTGCTGCCAATAAATCCTGATCCCTCATATAAAAGCTAAGAGCTATCCCGTACCTACCCTGCATTGCATAATCTTTCGCCTGCTTCAGCGTCGATTCATTGAGATAGGTGTTCCCGGATTGATGTTCCTGCAACGCTTTCTCCGCCGCATCCAAGACCTTTCGCCAAGATTCTTCAGCCGCATCCCATGCCCCGATGCCCTCTGCCCCAAGCGCAGACATTGCATCCCCAAGCATTGCCAAAAGACTAAATGCAACATATTTTCCCG
>CALLDR010000067.1 GCA_937997955.1 uncultured Emergencia sp.
CGCGGCGGTTTCGTATTTAGCCGTCATCTCTGCTGTTATACGAAACCCTTGGCCGTGTTTCTTCTTTTACCCCAAGCGCACTTTCCCCTTGACAAACGCCTCCTACAGTTGTAGTATATAAATAAAGATACTACAATTGTAGGAGGAAATCGCATGCGCAGATTATCGGAAGCGGAGCTGAATGTGCTCGGCGTTTTATGGGAAGAAAAAGAAGGCTTTATTCTGGGCGATATCGTGGAAGCTTTGAAACCGGCCACGGGCTGGAGCCGCAACACGGTGCTGACCTATCTGACACGGATGGAGGCTAAAAAACTGGTAGAGATCGACCGCGGGGAAGAGCCTCACCGCTATCGGGCCGCGGTCAGCAGAGAAGCCTGTGCCGGCCGGGAGCGGCGCAATTTGCTGGAAAAAATCTACGGCGGCGCTACAGGGGATTTGATCGCCGCTTTTTTGAAAGAAAACAGGATTTCGGAAGAGGAGAGGGAGCAGCTGAAGCGGCTTCTGGATGAGATGGAGGTCTGACATGACGAATATTTGGCAGTTTTTACTGCAGACCATGGAGGTTACGCTGGCCGTGGTTGTTTTGCTGGTCTTAAAGAGAGTGTTTCGGGACAAGCTGCCGCCTAGATGGCAGTACGGCGTCTGGGCTTTGCTGGGGCTGCGCATGATCCTGCCGGCGGGCGCTGGCGGCAGATATCTCAGCGGAAGACTGGCGACGGTTCTGGAAACCGTCAAGTATACAGCAGAAGGAAACTTGTCCTCCGCGTACAGCGGACCTTATACATCCATAGCGGCGGGAAGCGTTCTGCCGCGGATCGGCGGCGCGCCGCAGAGCCTTACGGATTGGCTGTTTGTTCTGTACGCGGCGGGGATTCTGGCGCTGCTGATTCGCTATGCGTGGGGCTATTTCCGGCTGCGCATGATCCTCCGCGGGGGACGCCCGGCAAGCGAAGGCTTCCGTGTCCGGCTGGACAACCTTTGTGAGAAATACGGCGTCCGGCAGTGCCGGTGCATATTCCTTTCGGGGATCTCTTCGGCCTTTGTCTGCGGCGTCCTGCGCCCCGTGCTGGTAATACCGGAAGGGCAGGAGGATATCGACGAGAAAATCCTGCTGCACGAATTGCTGCACCTCAAGTACCGCGACGTGCTGCAGGGGATCTTTTGGTGCCTGCTTCGCTGTCTCCACTGGTGCAATCCTCTGGTCTGGTACGTGGGCGGCCGCATCGCCTGCGATATGGAGAGCCTGTGCGATCAAAGGGTGCTGGAGCGGCTGACCGGCGAGGAGCGAAGGGATTACGGCAGGATATTGCTGTCCATGACCAACGAGAAATACGCCAACGCTGTTGGGACCACGTCCCTGTCAAACGGCGGACGAAATATAGCAAAACGCATCCAGGCTATTGCCCATTTCAAAAAATACCCTAAAGGTATGGCGCTGGCTTCCGTGTGCATCTGTGTCCTGCTGGCCGGCCCCCTCTTCGGCAGCGTGTCAGCCATGGACATGCCGGAGGGGAGGGTCACGACAGGTTATCTGAAGCCAGGCTGGGACAAGGATTACGCCATGTCGGCGGCACGGCTCCACCGGTGCAGCACTCCGGCGGGCGCCATCGATACTTACATCAAAGGCGTGATCTCTCTGGATCCTGTCTACATGGCGGCGGCCCTGCCTATGGAAAAGCAGGGGAAGGAGATGGAGGAGTTCAAAGCCAACACCGCCGGATTCATCGGAACGCGGTGCCACATGGGAATTCTGAAGATGCTTTCGGGCTACAACGTCTACAATCTGGAAAGCGATGATAAAGGGGAATATCACGTTCAGGTGGTTTTCCGCTGGCCCAAGGAAGGTCTCGATGTGGAAGACTGGGCTGAGGTGGAGTGGTCCTATGCCGTGTTCCCTCTGAAGCTGAACTGGGACGGCAGCAGCTGGACGGCGGAACTCGATAAAACGCCCTATTACTATGAGACGAAAGAGGAACAAAATACTCTGGAGCAAGGTGTCTTTACTGAAGTACCGTGGACCAGCACCTGGCAGGGGAAAGGGGAGAGCGGCACGGTCCGCATTGATGAGCAGCTGGCGCGGTCGGTCGATCAGGGTCAGGCAGGCATGTGCAGGCAGGCTGTTCCTGACGCTGTGTTTACGGACCGGCTGTACCGAGTTATCACCTTCCGCAGCAGCTGGAACGCGGAGCAGCGTAAAGAAGTCTATCACGTGGGCCTGCAGGCCTGCCTGCTGGAACACATGAATGACGAGCCGGAGCTGCAGGACACCATGATGCCCGTATCCGACCATGCGTCCTGGGACAGCGGCGGATCGTCTTCCAGCGGGATCATGGTCGACGGCAACTGGGACGGAAATATTGAAGTGAAAGAAGGATTCGTTTCCCTGGATGATCAGGGGCTCAGCAGGATCGAAGGCTATGCGGTGCGCGTCTTTATCGACGGAGCATGCGTTGAAACCATCAAAATAAAACGAGGTGACAGCCTATGATCAGACAGAAGTATCAGCGCGCCCTTGCGAAGATCGCCTGGGGATATATCCTGATCTGCTTCGATATAAATTTTGGCGTGAACGGCCACGCGGTCAGCATCTTGCCAAAGTGGGTCGGATTCCTGCTGATCCTCATGGCGCTGGACGGCGTCTCGCTGATGGAACGTTCGGCCGCTGCGCTGAAGCCGATCGGTTTGGTTTTGACCTTGGAGGCCGCCATAGGGTGGTGCGCTGCTCTGATCGGACTGGATTGGAATTACCCCTGGATACAGATTCTGATCATCTTGCTGAACCTGTACTTTCAGTTTCAGCTGCTGACCAATCTGGCTGATATCGCGCAGCGGGCCGGCTCGGCTTACAGCAAAAGTCTTCGGATCCTGCGAACGGTGCTGACCGTGATCCTGACCCTGACAGGCGCCCTCGAGCTTTTGCCGGACAGCTGGCTTGCAGCAATCCAGCGGTATCCGGCCATTGTCGCTGCTGCGGCTGTGACGCAGGCGGTCACTGCTCTTATACTCTGCATCACTCTTTTCTGCTACAAAAAAGAGCAGACCTGGGATCTGGAGCTGCCGGCATACATTGAGCGGGTTCTTGCCAGCCTGCAGCAGGCCGGACACGAGGCCTTTGTGGTGGGCGGCTGCGTCAGAGACTCTTTGATGGGAAAAAGACCTGCCGATTGGGACGTGTGCACGTCGGCCCTGCCGGAGGAGACGACAGCCTGCTTCGGAGAGAAGGAGACCATTCCCACAGGGGTGAAGCACGGGACCGTTACCGTTTTGGCAGATGGACACCCTGTGGAAGTGACCACGTACCGCATCGACGGGGACTATCTGGACGGCCGCCATCCGTCTGAGGTGGCGTTTACCCGGAGCCTGGAGGAGGACCTGCGGCGGCGGGACTTCACCATGAACGCCATCGCCTACAGTCCGTCCGCGGGACCGGTGGACGTCTGCGGCGGGCGTGAGGATATCGGCGCGAGGCTTATCCGCTGCGTAGGCGATCCACAAAAAAGATTTGAAGAGGACGCCCTTCGTATCCTGCGCGCCCTGCGGTTCAAGGCGGTGCTGGGCTTCATGCTGGACGGCGAGACCGCCAGGGCCGTGCGAAGCTGCCGGACGCTTTTGGAGCATATATCAAAGGAACGCATACAGTCCGAACTGTCAAAGCTGGTCATGGGCGATCACGCGGACAGCGTCCTCAAGAGCTACGGCGAGGTGCTGCAGGTCTGCGTGCCAGAGTTCAGGAACGTCAGCAAAGGGGTGTCCGTCGAGGCTTTACCGAGGGAGCTGACGGTGCGGCTGGCGGTACTTTTTCGGGGAGGAACAAAGGGAGCCCTGCGGGCTTTGAAATACGACAACCATACCGTGAAGCAGGCTTCCGCGATTGCCCGGCTCCTTGACCAGCTGCCGGAGCCGCCTGCGGAGAGGGCGGAGCTGCTGCGCCTGCTGCGGGACGAAGGCAGAGGGGCCGTGGAACTGTACTTTGCGGCGGCGGACGCGATCGGAAGCGGCGCGGGAAAGGTCAGCGGCAGAAATGCAGCGTTTGCGGGAGCCTCAGCGCCGTCAGCGTCTTCGGCATCTGCGGCGTCTGTGAAAGGAGCCAGCCGCGGACCGGCTTCGCTGCGGCTGCAGCAGCTTTTGGCGGAGGATCCGTGCTATCGTCTGGACCAGCTGGCCGTCAGCGGCGGAGATCTGATCCAGATGGGTATGAAGCCGGGACCGGAAATAGGACGGCTGCTGAAGGAGATGCTGGAACTGGTCATAGACGGAAAGCTGGAGAACAACGGGGGAAGCCTGTTTGATTACGCGAAAGAAAGAGGTGCGTTATGATAAAAAAGATATGGGCGGTTTCCTTCAGCCCGACGGGAAGCACCGCGAGGGTGGCCATGGCGGCAGCTTCGGCAGCGGCCGAGGCCCTGAAGGGAAACTGCGAGGAAGCTCCATGGACGGTGGAACAGATGGATATTTCCCGTCCGGATATGCGGGAAACGCCGATGCGGTTTGAGGCGGAAGAACTCGTATTTTTGGCCGTGCCTACCTACGCGGGCAGAGTACCTAACAAGATCATGCCATTTATCCGGGACATAGTGAAAGGCGGCGGGGCCTTTGCCGTGCCGGTGGTCACCTTTGGCGGGCGCAGCTTTGACGATTCCCTGGCGGAGCTGGCGGACCTTATGGCCGAAAACGGGTTTGTACTGCTGGGCGGCGGCGCCTTCGTCTGTCAGCACGCCTTTGCCCGGGTCGCCGTAGGCCGTCCCGACGCCGGGGATCTGGAGAAAGCCGCCGCCCTTGGTCTGGGAGCCGCCGCCAATCTGCGGGCCGGCCGCCGGCTGGCGGCAGCGGACTTTCCGGGCAGCCATCCGGCGGGTCCATATTATGTTCCTAAAGGAACCGACGGCCAGCCTGCCGTATTCCTGAAAGCAAAGCCCCAGCTGCGGACAGACCTCTGCACCGCCTGCGGCCGCTGCGCGGAAATCTGTCCCATGGGCAGCATCGACCGGGATACCCTGCAGGCTGCGGGCATCTGCATTAAATGCCAGGCCTGCATCCAGAAATGCCCGGAAAAAGCCAGATATTTCGATGATCCCGCCTTCCTCAGCCACAGGGCTATGCTGGAAGAGCACTTCGGAAATCTGCGGCGGGAAAGTCTGGTCGTGGTGTAGCGCGGCGGGAGGATAGCCGCGCTATTCTTCCTCAGGACACCAGGCTCTGATTTCCTCATATATTTTGGCGAAGTCGATGACGCAGTCTCCGCTAAAGATGGCAACGGGAACCTGATCCTGAAATCCATAGATTGTCGGACAGGTATCGCCGTCATTTTCAAAGACGTAGACGATGACCTTGTGCTTGTCAGGATCCACCAGCCAGTATTCGCGGACGCCCGCATCCAGGTATTTTTTTGCCTTGATGAAGGCGTCTTTCTTTCGTGAGGACGGCGACAGGATCTCAATGACGAAGTCCGGCGCGCCTTCGATCCGCTTGTCGGTGAACTGGCTGCGGTCGCAGATGACGAAGACGTCGGGCTGGAGCATGGTCTTGTTGTCCCGGTCCAGGCGCACGTCTACCGGGGATACCATGGCGATGCAACGGCCGCCCTTTGACCGGATGTAGCTTCTCAAAAGGGAAACGAGCTCTACTTGTATGATCTGATGGATGGTAGTCGGCGCTCCCATGTCGTAGATGACGCCATCGATCAGCTCCACCCGCCGCTCGTCGGGGATCTCGTAGTAGTCCTCTACGGTGTAATTACCGGGCTTCTTTACTTTGTATGGAGCCGGAGCCTCGTACACGTAGGTCGCGAGGGAGCTGAAGACCTGCTCCAGCGCCAGCAGGGTGCTGTATCTGGGCGATGTGGTAGTTCCGGCGAAGATCTTCTGTACCGTGCTCAGCGGCACGCCGGAGCGCTGGGCGATGATCTCATTGGTGTAGCCTCGTTCCGCTTTCAGGCGCTTCATTTCTTCTATCGTCATGCTTTTTCTCCTTTCCAGAGTCATGGGATATCATCGTCATGAGATATCATAATCATGGGATATTTCCTTTTATTGATTGCCAAAATTGGAAATATAGATGGTCACAATAGGTCGTTAATATACCATGATGATACCAAATATATGCCGGTTTGTCAAGGCGCCGGCAGAAATGCCGCGGAGATTCCGAGAATAAACTTGGCTGAAATTTGGTTAAATTTCGTTTGAAATCATGCGCGAAAATAAGATAAAATGAGATAAAATTTCCGGAAATGCGCAAAATCAAAAATGATTGAACTAAGTCCGAAAACGCGGCATGAATTTTGCACACTGAAAATAAAAATAGTATTTTAAATCAAAAATTGTTGACAATTTTTGATTCCGTAGATATGATGTTATATAGACTTCATTTTATTTGGGAAGGGGATAGGAGCTTTGCATTCTCTTGCGCAGTATAAAGGTCTGCCGAAGCAGATCTATATCTTGTCCGTCGCTCGGGCCGTCATAGCCATGGGCATGATGTTCGTATACCCGTTCCTGTCTCTTCTGCTGACGAAGCAGCTGGGTTACAGCGAACTGCAGGCAAGCTATATTGTGGTCGTCTGTTCTGTCGCTGCCATGGTTGGATCGCTGGCGGGCGGTAAATTGGCCGATCATGTCGGACGTAAAACCGTTTTTATCGCGGCCGCTCTGATCATTACCTGCGTCATGGGTTTAACCGGCTTTCTGGTGAGGACGAGACTGGCGATTTTACTGATCATCATATCCTATTTTGCTGTCAACATGATTCTGCCGACGGTCTCCGCCATGATTCTGGACTGGAGCAGCGACGACAATAAGACGGAATGCTTCTCCATGATGTATCTGGGAAGCAATATCGGCTGTGCCTTAGGACCAGTCATGGCTGGTCTGCTCTTTTACAGTCATATGCCGTGGATCTTCTTCAGCATGGCGATCTCCTTTTTCCTGACCCTGCTGCTGGTGTGCTTTTTCATTCAGGATATTCATGTACCAGTCAGAGCTCGGGCGAAGGAAGGCCCGTCAGGCGTGGCGATCAAAGAAGAGAACCTGTTGAAGATCCTGTTTACTACGCCTGTGCTGCTGATCTTCGTCCTGTGCCTGGGGTTGCTGACCCTGTGCTATATCAATCTGGATTTCATGCTGCCTTTGCAGCTTTCAGAGCTGTTTGGCCTCGATGCGGGTTCCAAATACAGTTCCCTGGTCTGGACCATCAACGGTATTGTGGTAGTGGCTTTCACGCCTTTTATCGTGTCAGTGACAAAGAAGAACCATCAGCTGTTCAACATCGGAATAGCCTGTCTGCTCTATGCGCTGGGCTTCGGTTTTTACATATTCAGTGAGAGTCTGGCGGCCTTTATGATCTCTGTAGTGGTATGGACCAGTGGAGAGATCCTGATTTCTACCGGCGCGGGCATCTATATTGCAGATCAGACACCGGAAACCCACAAGGGCCGCAGCATGGCCCTCTATGAGTTTGCCAGGGGTATCGGCAAGCTGACCGGTCCGCTGACCAGCGGACTCCTTCTGACCCGCTATACCTACGGTCAGTCCTGGCTGGTTATCGTGTGTATTTGTCTGGCCGTAGGGGCTGTCGTATGGTATCTATATTACAAGAGCCGAAATCGCTCATGAGACAAAAAGCGTCAGGATTCGTAAAATACTGCGAGTCCTGACGCTTTTTTCGCGATTTAAAAATGACTGAAATAGTCTTATTCACCGGCAGCTCGGATCTGTTCCAGTACTGCCTTCTTCGAGTGGATAAAGTGGGCGCGCATCAGATTGGCTGCCCCTTCGATATCGCCGCCGAGAAAGGCCTCGCCGATCTGGCAGTGTTCCCCGCAGGTCAGCTCATCATCCAGCAGATAATTGGCATATCGATTGGTGATAATACCGTACAGTGAGCCGGTTTTGCGGGCGTTCTCTACCAAAAACGGATTCTGGGAGTAACGGTAAAAAATATCGTGAAACTGGCTGGAGTACTTGGAATAAGCTGTTCGATCACCGTAATCGATGGCTTTTTTTTGATTGGACATGTTTTGCTCCAGATCCTGCCTCAGCTCCTCGGAACCGTGCTCGCCGGCGAGGATGATGGCAAAGGAATCCAGTACGCTGATCATGTCGTAGATATTGCCGATGACCTGATCGTCTATCTGGATCACGTGGGCGCCGATATTGGAGATCTGGTCAACCAGGCCGTCCTGCGCCAGACGTGTGATAGCCTCGCGGATCGGCGTGGAGCTGGTGGCGAATTTCTCTTTTAAATTCTTCAGCGTTAATCGCTCTCCGCAGGGGATCTTCTGGGTAATGATGTCGTTCTTTAATTCAATGTATATTTGATCTGCCAGGGATAGTCTGCTAATTGGCATTTCTTTTACCTCCTCCAGTAGTAGGGTCTATAAAGCTAATTCTATTGTAACGCGTATGGAAGGAAAAAGCAAGTAAAAAATAAAATACAAATTACAAAAAACATGTTGCAAATGTCAGATAATTGTGCTATGATAAACCACATCAAGAGGAAATGCGATAAATTTGGTCGACAGACTCCCGCGGAACGCATAGCTTCTTTGATGCTACAACTCGCACTCAATAGTACGCAACACTATACGGAGGTAAAAAATGGATATTTATTCTATCATCGAAATGGTGGTACAGGATTGGATCTGGGGTACTCCTCTGATCGTCATCGTCCTGGCTATCGGCGTATTCTTCATGGTAGTCTCAAGGTTCTTCCCGATCAGACACTTTGGACACGTTATGAAGAACGTCATCAACAATTTAACCGGAAAAGAGGGTAAGGGAAATTCAAAGGGACTGCTGTCCTCCATCCAGGCGACAGCAGTAGCCATCGGAACTACAGTCGGCGTCGGCAACATCGGAGGCGTCGCATCCGCCATCGTCATCGGAGGACCAGGCGCAGTCTTCTGGATGTGGGTCGCAGGCTTTCTGGGCATGGGCCTGAAAATGGTGGAGATTACGCTGGCAGTGTACTACCGGTCTGAGGACGCCAACGGTGAAGTATACGGCGGACCAAACTACTATATGAACAAAGGTCTCGGCAAGGAAATGGGATGGAAGCACATCTTTAAGGTATTCAGCTTCCTGTTCGCTTTCGGCTTCTGCTTTACATACATTGTCAGCATTCAGACCTATACGGTAGCTGAAGCTGTTGCGAACACCTTCAACTGGAGCTTGCTGGTAACCGCAATCGTCTATACGGTCATTTTATACATCATGCTCGCAGGTGGACTGAAGGGACTGGGCAAGACTGCCGTATTCATGGTTCCGTTCATGTGCATCTTCTACCTGCTGGGCGGCCTGTTCATCATCTGCAAGGAAGCTTCCGCGATTCCAGAATGCTTCAAGCTGATCTTTGACGGAGCGTTTAACGGTACAGCCGCATTGGGCGGATTCGGAGGAGCGGCATTCTCCGTCGCCATCAAAACCGGTATGGCACGTTCCGTATTCAGTAACGAAGCTGGCTGGGGTTCTGCGGCGATGGTGCACTCCACTGCTAAGGTTGACCACCCGATTAAACAGGGCATGTTCGGCGTATTTGAGGTTTTCGTGGATACCTTCCTGATCTGCTCTATTACAGCGCTGACCATCATCATTACCGGTCAGTGGACCTCTGGACTGGACGGCGCTACTCTGACACTGTCCGCCTTTGAGGTCGGACTGGGCTCTGTAGGCAGAATCGTTCTGGCTATCGGCATCTTCTTCTTCGGCATCACCACATCCACAGGCGGATACGCTCAGGTGGAAGTCGTACTACGTTACCTGCTGGGCGACAGACCGCTGAAGAACAAGATTCTGGCATTCTACAAGTGGACTTTCCCGCTTCCTTCACTGATCATGGTAGCTATCGCTGTGTTCATCGGAATGCCGGGCGCATATCTGTGGCTGATCTCTGACATGTCTACAGGACTGCCGATCTTCGCGAACCTGATCACCATTGCGGTACTCACACCAACCTTCCTGAAGCTGCTAAAGGACTACAAGGCAAGGTACATGGGTATCGGACAGATCGATCCGAATATGGCCCTGTTCTATGAGGATAAAGCCAGAAAAGAAGAAAAAGCAAGAAAGGAGAACGCATAATGGCAGACATTCAAAGCATCAGCGCGGCAGCCTTCCCCGCTATGGAAGCGTATCTGAAAAAAACCGGTTTTGAGGGCGTAGCCCTGGTAGCAGTGGCAGAAGCCGATGACCTGACCGCGCTGGATATGAAGATGAAGGCATTTGGGCATACCAGCAGCATCGAAGAGGACGGCAGCGGGTATAACTTCCGCTCCATCGCATGCGCGAAGCTGGGCGAACTTCTGGAGACCGGAGCAGACAGCGGCTCCAACATCAGGCCGGTCATCACCGGCGAGTTCGGCTGGAAAGGAGCGGTCTCCGCAGAAAGAGACGGAAAGAAAATCATCGTATCCTTCAGCGGAGCGACGGAAGATGAGGATCTTAACACAGCTAAATGCGGCATGGAAGCCGTACTGAAATAAAGGCCAAGAGGAGGAAAGGAAAATGGAAAAGAAAGCAATCAAAGGCACATTGTTCTTGAGCGCCTACAACATCGACAGAACAAAGTTCTTAAAGTCAGGAGAGAAGATCGAATCCTACTATCAGGAAGGCTCTTCCACCTGCGACGAAAAGGGTTCCCCACTGGACAGCTGCGCTGTATACGTCATGGGTACCAGAGTTACAGATAAGGACGGCGGCATCATGAGGGATACCCGTCTGGTCAGATTCATCGACAACAACGGTAAGTGCTGGTGGATGGCAGACAGCCAGAAGGGCGCCATCGGTTCCTTTGACTATCTGATCAAGAGCGGTACAGAAAACTGGAAGGCTCTCTGCGGCTCTTTCAAAGAAGTTGAACCGATCGTGGAGAGAAATGACGGGAGCTTCATCGTTACGCTGGAAGGCGAATACTACTTCAACGAAGCGGAGCGCGATCTTGCCATCTACAGAAACCACGCGCAGAACTTCAAATATCATGACAAGGGATACAGCTTCCACGGTCCGCACGAAGCCAACGATGAAGGCATCCTGAAGCTGAAGGACGGCAGCTATCTGGAAGTCGGTGTACAGCAGGGCGTTTTGATCAGCGAAAATCCTGACAGCCCGAGAAGCTTTGCTACTGTATACGACAGAGGTACTACGGTAAGAGCGGCGGACGGCACGCAGCTGGGCGACGTCATGCTGCTGGAAGACGTAGACGTAGAGGGCAACATGGTTTGGCTGTATCACGAATGGTGGTACGATCCGGAAATCGAGAACGGTACCTATGACATCTTGGGCGGCACCGGCAAATGGGAAGGCATCAAAGGACAGGGCTCCGCAGTCGGACATCTGTTCCACAGAAACGACGACCACTGGATGACAACCTGGGAACTGAGCTGGGATATCTAAGCTATAAACATATTTCAAAGGAACTGGCGGGGGATTTCTCCGCCAGTTTGCGTAAGTGAGACGAAGGAGAAAGATTATGAGAGTAGTGATTACAGGCGGAACTTCCGGCATGGGAAAGAGCGCCGTCAAACTGTTTTTGGAAAAAGGCTGGCAGGTCATGGCCCTGGATCTCAATGAAGAGGCAGGCCAGCGGCTGCTGGACGAGATGAAGGCAGAGGGCCTGACCCAGCTTCACTTCTGCAAAGCAAATGTAGCAAAGGACGCAGATGTAAGGGCAGCCTACGAAAAGACCATGGAGGTCATGGGCGGTACAGACTGCCTGATAAACAACGCGGGCATCTTTGTCGGCGGACAGCTTCACGAGACGAAGGAGGAGGATTGGGACAGAGTTTTCGACGTGGACGTAAAAGCGATCTATCTGACCGCTAAGTATTTCGTCCCATATATGATCAAGAACGGCGGAGGCTCCATCGTCAATACAGCGTCTGTCTCCGGCATGTTCGGGGACTATGATATGGCGGCATACAACGCGGCCAAGGGCGCTGTGGTCAACCTGGCCAAGGCTATGGCCCTGGACTACGGCAAGTACGGCATCCGTGTCAACAACGTGTGCCCGGCCGCCTGCGCGACGCCGATGTTCCTCGCCAATCCGCCGGAAGTGGTAGAACAGTTTAACCGGGCGAACCCTCTGGGCAGGATCTGCACCCCTGACGAGATCGCGAGGGCTATGTATTTCCTGGCTGTGGATGCCACGTCCTGCAACGGCATAAACCTGGAAGTGACCGGCGGTCTGAACATTCATACAGGACAGCCGGTCCAGTAGGCGGCGGCTGAAGCGGATATATCATGAAGAAAATCGGCGTATTGACCAGCGGCGGGGACTCGCCTGGAATGAATGCAGCCGTCAGGACCGTCACCCGCTGCGGAATAGAAGCAGGTATGGAGGTCTATGGGATATACAGAGGGTATGAAGGCCTCATTGACGGAGAGATCTGCCAGCTGGACCGAAAGTCAGTGGGAGATATTCTTCACCGGGGCGGAACCATGCTGAAAACAGCCCGCAGTGAAAGGTTTCTTACAGAGGAGGGCAGACGACGGGCCGTGAATATGCTGGAGAACTTTGGCATTGAAGGGCTGGTGGTTATCGGCGGCGATGGCTCCATGCGCGGAGGAGTTGCTCTGTCAGAGCGGGGGATCAAAGTCATGGGCCTGCCGGGAACCATCGACAACGACTTGGGATACACGGACTTTACGATCGGCTTTGATACCGCGGTCAGCACTGTGCTGGACGCCATCAGCAAGATCCGCGATACGTCTTCTTCCCATGAACGGACCACCGTCATAGAGGTCATGGGAAGGCACTGCGGCGATATAGCGCTGTACGCAGGACTGGCCGGCGGGGCTGAAGCTGTTTTGATCCCGGAAATAGAATACAATATCAATGAGCTGTGCAAGAGGATACTCATGGGCGCCAACCGCGGCAAACAGCACAGCATCATCATCAAAGCCGAGGGCGTAGGCATATCGTCACAGAAGCTGACAGAGCTCATCGCGGAAAAGACAGGAAAAGAGCCGCGCATGGCAGTGTTGTCCTATCTGCAGAGAGGCGGCAGCCCCACGTTCCGCGACCGCATGCTGGCGATACAGACCGGCGCGAAAGCGGTAGAACTGCTCTGCGCAGGGTCGGACAGCAAAGCCGTCGGCGTCGTAAATGGACAGATCATAGCCTGTGACCTGCAGGATGCAGTCAGCCAGAAGCGGGAAATCGACAGAGAGATGTACGGCCTCATTGGCATTCTGAGCAAATAGCAGATCAAAAACAGAGGAGCAAGTATCTTTTTCTAAGCTCTTCTGTTTTTTTGCTTGACGATATTGTCAAAAGCGTTTATAATTATCGTACAGATATGAAATTATCGAACAAATACGAAATAACAAAACGATGAATAAACGCAATGAACGTAATAGATGAAAGGGCAGGAAGCAAAAAGAAAGGAGGCACCCATGATAAAGTTAACGGAGAAAATGAAGAAGCTGGAGGACAGGCTGTTCAATGTGGAATACCTGGATCCGGGGAAGTGGTACTTTGCCGATGTCAATATACTGGATATTGAGGGCAACGATTTTCTGCGAAAGGAGCCTATGGTTGTCCGCAAAGCTTATGCACACCAGTATATCTGTCACAACTTGCCGGTGGTGATCAAGCCTGATGAGCTGATCGCAGGCTGTCCCAATCAGAACAGCGTCGGCTGGGGCAGCACCATCCCAAAGTATTTCGACCGGGAGGAAGAAGAACTGGCGGCAAAGCACGAGCTCAACGAAAGCTCTATCTGGGGACATCACCCACCGGCCTTTGACAAGATCATAGACAGCGGTATCGTCGGTGTGAAGGCTGAAGTAGAAGCTGCGCTTCTGACGGAGATGGAGAAGCCGAAGCCGGATCAGCTGTCCATCGACGAATACCGGGCCATGCTTATCGCTCTGGACGGTGTGGCAGACTATGCCAGAAGATATGCCGATGAAGCGCTGCGGCTGGCATGCAGCTGTGAGGACGAAGCGAGGCGGACAGAGCTGATGCAGATCTATGAGAACTGCAAACAGGTGCCTTTGCACCCTGCAGCGACCCTGCAGCAGGCGGCCCAGTCCTACTGGCTGGTCTATTCCGTGGTCAACAGCGGCGGCGAGTTCATCCCGCTGGGCAGAGCGGACCAGTACCTGTATCCATATTATCAGAAAGATATCAGTACCGGCCGGATCACGGAGGAAGACGCCTACAATATCATCGCCAGCTTTCTGGTCAAATGCAACGAGCGGATCGTGCTGGACACGAAGAAGGCGGAGAACCACTACACCTTCGGCCTGTTCTCACAGGGTATCGTCTTTGATGAGGAGACAAAGGAGAACAACATCAACGGAACTGGAGGCTTCGCCCAGCGCGGCCTGACCTGGCAGGAAGACGAAGATATCAACAGTGAGGCCAATTATAACTATGGACAGTCCGGAAATGATTGGCTCATGAACTGCATGGTGGGAGGCGTCCACTCCGATGGAACTGATGCTACCAATAAGATCTCCTATATGTTTGTGGAGATCATGGACGCCATGCACCTTTTGATGCCGACTCTGGGCGCCAGAGTCCACGATGACACGCCGGAGAGTTTTCTGCGGCTGTTGGCAGATGTTCTTCGATATGGGCAGGGAGAACCGATCATCTACAATGACAGGACCATCATTCCGGGCTTTGTGGATCTGGGCATTCCTGTAGAAGAGGCCAGAGACTACTGCAGTGACGGCTGCTGGGAGACCTTGATACCTGGGAAAAGTCACTTCAGCTATGCCCACATCATGAACCTGCAGTGTCTGGAATGGACCCTGCACAGAGGGGTTACCGTAAAGACCGGATCGCAGGATGGGCTGGACACTGGAGATCCGCTGGCGTTTACATCCTTCGACGACTTCTACATGGCATATAAGGCGCAGGTGGACGCCCAGATCGACTTCCAGTGCGCAAGGCGCATCGAAAACCTGGGATTGTCCTACATGATCGCCCCGGATCCCCTGTTCTCATCTATTACGAGAGACTGCGTCAAAAACGGCCGGGATATCAGCCAGGATGGAGCCAGATATATTTTCCACATGATCCTGGTCACGGGTCTAGCGGATACGGTGGATTCCCTGGCCGTCATCAAGAAGCTGGTGTTTGAGGAAAAGAAGGTGACCATGGCGGAGCTGATCGCCGCCATGGACGCCAACTGGAGCGGCTATGAACGGCTGCGGGCTATGGTGCAGAATACGGTCCCTAAGTTCGGAAACGACGAGGATTATGTGGACAACATCGCAGTCAGGCTGCTGAAGGATTTTGAGGGTAAAGTGCAGACGTGGAAGGGCAGGCACGAAAAAGTGATGTTCCCGTGCGGTATCGGCACCTTTGAGAATTACGCAGTGCTGGGCAGGGATACGGCGGCGACGCCAAACGGGCGCGCTGACTGGGATCCTCTGGCTCCGAATTATTCGCCGGTGGCCGGGGCAGATCTCAATGGACCGACATCTGTGATGAAGAGCATTTCAAAGCCAGACCTGAAGCGGTTCTATGCGGGGACGCCGGTAGATATATCCGTGAACTCCAATGAATTTGTCGGAGATGCCGGCGTGGAAAGACTGAAGGACCTGATAGAATCCTTCTGCGAGCTGGGCGGGCAGGTGATGACCATTACCAGCACCAATGTGGAGGATCTGAAGGACGCCAAAGAGCATCCGGAGCGGCACAAGGATCTGCGCGTCAGAATGGGCGGCCTGTCCGCTTACTTCATCGCCATGGCGCCGGTGCAGCAGGATAATATCATCAGGCGTTTTTCGAGATAGACCTATGCTGACAGCGAAAATTACGGATATTCAGCATTTTAACGTGCATGACGGTCCGGGCATCCGCACCGTGGTGTTCTTCCAGGGATGCCCGCTGCGGTGCCGGTGGTGTCAGAATCCCGAGACCATCAGCCCGGAACCGAGAATGTTATATAACCCGTCCCTGTGCATCGGATGCGGTGCCTGTATCAGCGCCTGTCCCAGCGGCAGCCTGTCTGAAGAGGGCGGAGCGTTCCGGTATGATCCGCTAAAGTGTCTGCGCTGCGGAAGCTGCCAGGCTCAGTGCTTTACCAGGTCGAGAAAACTCTCGTCGGCGGTGATGACCCTGGATCAGGTATATGACCAGGTCATGAAAGATCAGGTCGTGTATAGAAAGAGCGGGGGAGGTATTACCGTCAGCGGCGGAGAACCGCTGCTGCACATCGACTTCAATACGGCACTGCTTGCCAGGGTGAAGGCTTCCGGCGTGACTACGGCGGTGGAGACTGCCGGATACGTTCCGTGGGAATACTTTGAAAGAATCGCGGGATATGTGGATACTTTTTTATTCGATCTGAAGCTGCATGACGGGGACGCCCACAGGAGGTGGACCGGCGTGGACAACGGGCGGATCAAAGAAAATCTGCGGCGTCTGTGCCGGACTCACGATAACGTGGTGGTGCGGATTCCGCTGATCCCCACGGTCAACGATACGGAAGAAGAATTTACAGCCATGATGAGATTTGTTAAAGGCTTAATTCACATCAACAGCGTGCATATCCTTCCATTTCATTCTCTGGGAGCCGGCAAATATTCCATGCTGGGAGAAGCCTATGAGATGGCGGAACTGCTGGAGGAAAACCAGAGCGGCATTGAAAGGTGCATGGCCATCGCAGAGGCTATGAGAATCAAAGTGAACCTGGGCGGAACGGGCTTTGTGGAGGATAAAAGAAAATAGGAGGTAGAAATGACTGCGGATGAAATCAGAAAGGAACTTAAAACGGTCAAAGAGCAGCAGGAAAAGCTGGTATTTGACGATTTTTCTCACGACACGGCCTGGGAACTGGGCAGTCTGATGGTTCGGCGCGCACGGGAGCGGCAGCTTCCCGTAGGTCTGAGCATTACCTTTAACCGACAGAGCATGTTCTACTGCGCGCTGACAGGATCCGCGCCGACCAACGAACACTTTATTGAGCGGAAGGACAACGTGGTTTACGAATGTTATCGCAGTTCCTACGAGATGGTGCTGACTGCGGCGCTGGAAACAGAACGGGACTTCATGGAATATTGGGGCATGGATTATATGGATTTTGCTCTGGCAGGAGGCGCTTTTCCGATTACCGTGAAAGGTATGGGCGTGCTGGGCACTATATCTTGCTCCGGCCTCAGTCAGGAAGAAGATCACAGGTTTGTCGTCTCTGTGCTGAGCGAATACCTGGGGAAATAGAAAGGAAAGAAAGAAAATGAAAACGAAAGTATTGCTGCTGGGTCTCGGTTTCTGGGGCCGGAACTGGCTGGAACTGATCCTCCGCACGGACAGAGTGGCCCTGGCCGGCGTTGCCGGAGCTCCGGCGGAGCTGGAAGAAGCGAAGAAAAAATATGATTTAGATGAAAATCTGCTGTACGATGATTTTCGCACGGCTATCCGGGACAGTGACGCGGAGCTGGCTATTGTGGTCATTCCAGGAAAGCTTCATTTTGAGGCAGATAAAATGGCTATGGAAAAGGGCATGCATGTCATCACGGAGAAGCCTCTGGCCGCAGATCTGGAAGAGGCAGAGAAGCTGCTCGCGATCAAAGCGCAGCATCCAAAGGTCAAGTTCATGGCATCGCAGAACTATCGGTGGAGGCCGCACAACCAGGCCATCAAAAACGCTATCGAAAGCGGCATGATCGGCGACGTGGAGTCCGTTCTATGCGAGTTCAGAAAGCAGGAGGACCTGCAGGGCTACCGGGCAGGGCTGGATCAGCCTTTGCTGCAGGATGTCTGCATCCATCACTTTGATCTGATCCGGTTCTATACAGGAGCGGACTGCAAGAGCATCTACTGCAGATCTTACCATCCAACATGGTCAGAATTTGAGGGAAGACCAGGTACGGACGCCATCATGGAACTGGAACATGGCATCCAGGTTACCTATAACGGCACCTGGGCCGCGAGAGGAAAGGAAAGCTCCTGGGACGGCAACTTTACCATTACGGGATCGAAAGGGGCGCTGACCCTGGATGCTGACGACAATGTCTGGTTTTATCCGTTCAGCAAGAACACAGAGGTAGTCATGGTATCAGGCGCAGAGCAGGGCATTCTGTTGGAAAAACCGGAGATGCAGTATCAGGAGATGGAGTACGGCTTCCACATGATGCTGGACTGTATTGCGGAGGACAGAGTTCCGGAAACCACGCTGGAAGACAATTTCAAGAGCTATGCCATGGTATGCGCGGGACTGCGGTCTGTAGAATCCGGGAAGGTTGAAAGTTTATAATACATCTGAAAAAGCAGGTATCAGGGGCGCTCCCCGATGCCTGCTTTTTTAGAAAGCCTATGCCAGTTGGCAGCCGAGAATCTGTGACAGCTCGCCGCAGACCTCCACAGTTCTGCGCAGCACATCGGCCAGCTTCGCATCCATGCGGGGCGTTGGGCCGGAAACGCTGATGATGCCCTGCAGAGTATAGCCCGCGCCGAAGACCGGGACGGAGATGCAGCGGAGTCCGATCTCTACTTCCTCATTGTCGATGGCGTAGCCCTGCCGGCGGATCACCTGAAACTGTTCTCGAAGCTCTTCGGCGCTGGTGATGGTGTTCGGCGTCAGAGCTTTGAAATCACAGTCCTTCAGATAGCTCTCCACATAATCCTCGTCAGCGTAGGTCAGGATCAGCTTGCCTGCTGATGTGGAATACAGCGGATCTGTGCCCCCTACGGAGGAGGCTGTTCTGACCGCGTGCTTGGACTGAATACAGTCGATGTAAAGGACTTCCCGGCTGGATTCGATGGAAAGATGGACATTCTCACCGAATTCATCACTGAGTACCTGCATGAAGGGACGGGCAACATCCACCAGAGAAAAGGTCTTCTCATAGATCTTGCCCAGCTCATAGGTCTTCAGACCCAGGGAATACAGAGTGGTACCCGGGTCCTGAGAAAGGAAGCCGCAGTAGACCAGGGTCTGCAGGATGCCGTGGAGGGTGCTCTTGTTGATGCCCAGCTCTCTGCTGATATCTGCAAGCTTAGTTTCACCGTTGTGGTGCGCAATGTAGTCAAGGACGGAACTCATGCGTAAAATTGATTGTATCATAAATGTAGGGTTCCTTTCGTAATATGTGTGCTAAATCTCTCTGAAAAAATCCTTCGGGTACCGGGTTTTCAGATTATAGAAGGAAGTCAGATGATCTGTAATGAGCCGCAGAGCTTCTTCTACATTGTTGTCGATAAGGGCTTCTGCGATCTGATGATGCTGATGGATATGTTCGATTTCCCGCTCCACTGAATTTGGATAACAGAGCATGATGTACTGCACCCGCAGATACAGCTCCTTCTGGAACTTCATCAGAAGACTGTTTCCCGCGATCTCAGCCAGATACATATGAAACCTGCAGTCCAGCTCCCGGCGGTTCTGATGGTCATCGCTGCGAGACGCTTCCTCACAGGCCGCGGCGATCTCATCCAACCTCATAAAGTCTGCTCTGCTGCCGAAAAGGGAGGCCAGCTTTATGGACAAGGTGTCCATGGCAAGGCGCAAGGCGCCGATCTCAAGAATATCGTCTTCCTCGTAGGATTTTACCCGGACGAAGCGGTTAGGGAAGATCTCAAGAAGGCCTTCATTGGCCAGCTGCTGCATAGCGTCCCGTACTGGTGTCCGGCTGATTTGGAACTTTTGAGCCACGGCAGCTTCTGGAACCTTGTCTCCAGGCAGCAGCTGCCTGGTCATAATCAGATCGAGGATGTAGTCATAAGCGGTCTGCCGCAGCAAGGTATTCGTTTTGGCCATACTTTCACTCCTTTTTTGAACGCTGGTTTTAGTATACCAGCAATGCATACAAAAATGCAATCTAAAAAATATGAAAAAATCAAAAATAATTGTCGTATTAATACTAGAATTGTCGACAATTTTATGATATAATCGACAAAAGTAGAAAAGAAAGATGCAAACTAAAGATGCAAACGGAGGAATATATTATGTTTCGCTTTTCATTACCGACAGTCATTGAATCCGCTGACTCTTTCAGAGAGTTCGCGCAGCGTGCCGCTATCTGCGCCGAGGATCTGATTTTGACCAACGAATTCATCTACGAACCGTTTATTCGTCCATGTGACGTTACTTGTCCTGTCCTGTTTCAGGAGCGTTACGGCGCAGGAGAGCCAAACGATGAGATGATCGATGCCATTCGCAGAGATATTCCGAAAGATACAGAGCGTATCATCGCTGTAGGCGGCGGCACGGTCATCGATATCGCCAAGGTGCTGACCTTTTCCGGCGAGTGGTCAGCGGAGGATATCTTTATGGGACGCGTTGTGCCGGAGAAATCCAGGCGGCTTATCGTTGTGCCGACGACCTGCGGCACCGGCAGCGAGGTGACCAATGTGACCATCTGCGAGCTGAAGCAGATGAAGACTAAGAAGGGTCTTGCGCTGGATACCATGTATGCGGATCTGGCCGTCCTGATCCCGGAAATGCTGCAGACCCTGCCGTATAAATTTTTCGCTACCAGTTCCATCGACGCCCTGATCCATGCGGTGGAATCCTTTCTGTCACCCAATGCCAGCCCTCACAGCGAGATGTATTCCAGACAGGCTATGGAGATGATCCTGCGGGGATTTTTCTATGTGAGAGATCACGGGCCGGATTCATGGAAGGAAAAGGCGGAGGATTTTCTCATAGCCTCTAACATGGCAGGTATCGCCTTCGGTCATGCGGGCTGCGCCGCCGTTCACGCGCTCAGCTATCCGCTGGGAGGCGCGTATCACATTCCCCATGGCGAAGCGAATCAGCTGATGTTCGCGGCGGTAATGCGCAAGTACAAGGAGAAAATGCCTGTGGGGAAGATCAATTGTCTGGAAGATCTCTTCGGTGAGATTCTGGGCGTCTGTGCGGCTCAGGCTCTGACAGCCCTGTACGAGCTGATGGAGGATATTCTGCAGAGAAAAGGGCTGCGGGAATATGGCATCAGGGAGGAGGAACTGACCGTATTCGCGGACAGCGTCATCGAAGGACAGCAGCGGCTGCTGAAGAATAACTATACTGCTTTGACCAGAGAAGACATGCTGGATATTTACAAGTCCTGTTATTAAAAGGAGGAAAACACGATGAACCAGAACGAACTGAAAATCTTTGCGGCGCAGATTCGTAAAGCCGCCCTGCGGGCCATGGGCAGTGTAAGCGCGGGTCATGTGGGAGGTTCTATGTCCATGGCGGACCTGATGGCCGTCTTGTATGGGGGCACGATGCGGATCGACCCGAAAAATCCGAAATGGGAAGAGAGAGACTGGCTGGTGGTATCCAAAGGCCACTGCGGACCTGCCGTATACGGGGCTCTGGCCCTGCGGGGATACTTTGATGAAGCAGAGCTGGATACCGTAAACCAGGGCGGCACCAGGCTGCCGAGCCACTGCGACATGAACCTGACGCCGGGGATCGACATGAGCACCGGCTCTTTGGGCCAGGGCATGTCTACCGCCATCGGCGCGGCATGGGGCAATCGGTATCAGGGAAAAGACAATTACGTTTACCTGGTTCTCGGTGATGGCGAGACCAATGAAGGCCAGGTCTGGGAAGGGGCCCTCTTCGCGGCTCAGCAGAGGCTGGACCATCTCATCGCCTTTATCGATTATAACAAGAAACAGCTGGACGGCTATACAGCAGATATCTGTGACATCGGCGACGTGCGGAAGAAATTTGAGGATTTCGGCTGGGACGCCAGAGAGTGTAACGGCCACGACATGGAAGCTATCGCGGAAGCCATCGCGGCGGCCAAAGAAACTGCAGGAAAGCCTCATGTCATCGTGCTGCATACGGTGAAGGGCAAGGGCTGCTCCTTTGCCGAGGGCGTCCTGTATAACCATCATATGAAATTCAAACCGGAGGATTATCACGCGGCGCAGGCGGCGCTGGATGAGCAGATCCGGCAGACAGAGGAGGCGCAGACATGTATCAGGTAGAAGAAAAGATCACACAGGAAGCCCGGGAGATGCGGGCAGTCTTTGCAGAGGTTATCGCCGATATGGCAGAAAAGGACAGCCGGGTCATCTATCTGGACTGTGACCTGATGAACAGCATCGGCATGGCAGGCTACTGGAAGGAGCATCCGGATCGGGCTGTCAACTGCGGCATCCAGGAGGCCAATATGATCGGTACGGCCGCAGGCATGTCGGCAACGGGACTGATACCCTTTACTCACACCTTCGGTACCTTTGCGACCAGGAGAGTTATGGACCAGATCTTCGTATCGGCGGCCTACGCCCGGCTCAACGTAAAGATCATCGGCTCCGACCCGGGTATTACGGCAACCTTGAACGGTGGAACCCACATGCCGCTGGAGGATATCGGCATGATGCGCTGTGTTCCGGCGGTGACCATCGTGGAACCTGCCGATTCCGTCATGCTGGAGGATATACTGCGGCAGGCAAAGGACACCTACGGCGTTTTCTATATCCGTCTGTCCCGCAAGATCTCGGAGAAGATATATAAAGACGGCTCCACCTTTGAGATAGGAAAGGCCGCCAAGCTTCGTGAAGGAAAGGACGCGACCATCTTTGCCACCGGCATCTGCGCGGCAGAAGCTCTCCGGGCAGCAGATATGCTGGCCGCGGAAGGCATCGATGCAGCCGTTTCTAACATGTTCACCATCAAGCCTGTTGACGCTGAAGCAATTATCGAGGCGGCAAAGACCACCGGAGCCATCGTCACGGCAGAGAACCACAGCATCATCAATGGCCTGGGCTCTGCGGCGGCGGAAGTTCTGGCGGAGAATATCTGCTGCCCGATGGAGCGGATCGGGGCGAAGGACCGGTTCGGCGAGGTCGGCGACATGGCCTATCTGAAAAAGGCCATGGGTATGGGCGCAGAAGATATCGCGGAGGCGGTCAGAAGGGTCGTTGCCAGAAAGGAGAAGTAAGATGAGAGCAGTGGTGATTGAAGAGAAAAACAAGCTTCGTCTGCAGGAAGCAGCAATGCCTGTTCTGCAGGACGGAGAAGCCCTGATCAAAGTGAAATACTGCGGTATCTGCGGCAGTGATATCCACGTACTGCGTGGAGAACACCCTACCGCCAGGTTTCCGGTGATCCCGGGCCACGAGTTCGTAGGGGAGCTGGTGGACATCAAAGGCAGCGGCAGCCAGCGATATGAGATCGGCGACAATGTGGTGGCCCAGCCCTTCTTCTCATGCGGCAACTGCGAACCCTGCGCCAAGGGGGAGGACAATGTCTGCGCCGATCTGCAATTTATGGGCGCTCACGCCGACGGCGGATTCGCTCAGTACGTCAAAGTAGCGACCCGGAAGATGTACCGGATTCCGAAGGACATGGATCTGCAGCTGGCAGCGCTGACCGAGCCGGTTGCTGTGGCTGTACACGACGTGAGAAGAAGCGGCCTGCAGGTGGGAGAGACGGCGCTGATCATCGGCGGCGGCCCCATCGGCATGCTCATCGCAATGATCGCCCGCCGCGCAGGAGCCAGGCAGGTGGTCATTTCTGAGATCAGCAGCTATCGCAGAAAAGCGGCTGAGGATCTGGGCTTTGTCACCGTGGATCCGACAGACAGCGGCTTTGACCGGTCTATCGAAACGCTGACAGAGGGAAAGGGCTTTGATGTCTGCTTTGAGGTATCGGGGACCAAGCCGGGTATTGCCACCGCCGTGGAAAAGGCCAGAATCACCGGCACTATCGTGGTGGTGGGCATGACCAAGGAGCCACATCCGGTGGATCTGTCGGCAGTCTTCGCCAAAGAACTGACCATCAGAGGCGTCCGCATTCATTCCCAGTACAGCTTCATCGGCGCCATAGAGCTGCTGAAGGATGGCGCTCTCAACGAGGAATTCCGTACCATGATCAGCAAAGTGTTCCCGATGGAACAGGCAGAAGAGGCGTTTGCCTTTGCTCAGGTTCCCGGCGATTATTTCAAGGTGTTAATCGAAATGTAGGAAAGGAGAATTTTCCATGAAGAGGTTTAAATTATTTATCGATAATCAGTGGGTCGACGCCGAGAACGGCAAGACCTTTGTGACCTGTTGTCCGTGTACCGGAGAACCTATTGCAGAGATGGCTCTGGGCAGCGCGGCGGATACGGAGAGAGCCATTGACGCGGCTGACAGGGCTTTTCGCTCCGGCTGCTGGTCCGGCCTGGACGCTGATGAGAGAGCCGCCTATCTGCTGAAGGTCGCTGACATTCTGGAGAACCGGCTGGAAGAGTTCGCTTGTTATGAAGCCATGGATACCGGAAAGCCGATCAGCGAGACAAGAACCATCGATATCCCGCTGGCGGTCCGGGCTTTTCGATTCCACGCAGATTCCGTCAAATCGCTGACGGGCAAGGTCATCACGGTGCCGGGCCATCAGCAGTTCTGCTATACTTCCTATGAGCCCTATGGCGTAGTGGGCAGCATTGCGCCGTGGAATTTCCCATTGCATTTGCTGACCCGGTCCATCGGCGCGGCGCTGGCCGCGGGAAACACGGTCGTCTGCAAGGCAGCGACGCTGACCCCGGTGACCAGCCAGATGCTGGCAGAGGTATTCTTGGAAGCTGGCGTGCCAGCCGGCGTATACAATGTAGTTTCCGGTTCTGGAAGCGTCGTCGGCGAAGCGCTTCTGGCTTCTGAAAAGGTGAGCATGGCGGCGCTGACCGGCAGCGAAGCCGTAGGAAGACGGCTCATGGAAGCTTCAGCTCGGTCGCCGCGGATCAAGCCGCTGTCATTGGAGCTGGGAGGCAAGAGCCCGATTATCGTAGAGCCGGACTGTGATATGGACGGCGCGTTGAATTCGGCCATTCTGGGATTCTGCATGAACCAGGGAGAGGTCTGCGTCTCTACCTCCAGGCTGCTGCTGGCGGACGAGATCTATGACGAGTTTCTGGAAAAGATGACCGCCCGCCTTTCCCGGATCAAAATTGGCGACTGCCTGAAGGAGGACACGCAGATGGGCTCGCTGATCAGTGAAGAACACCTGCAGACCGTACAGGGCTTTGTCGACCGGGCGGCGGCACAGGGCGCGAAGATCCGCTGCGGCGGCCGCAGGCTGACCGGCGGGGAATACGACAAAGGTTTCTACTATCCGCCGACGGTTATTGAAAACGTGACGCCGGACATGGAAATCTTCCAGGAAGAGGTCTTCGGACCGGTGCTGTCTGTGACCAGATACAGTACGCTGGAAGAGGCCATCGAGCTTGCCAATAATACGCGGTTTGGCCTGGGAGCGGCCATCTTTACGGAGAACATCCGCAAGATGTATTGGACCGCCGAGAAACTGGACGCAGGCACAGTCTGGATGAACTGTTCTACAAAATCCAACATTGAAACGCCTTTTGGCGGCAACAAGAACAGCGGCCTGGGAAGAGAGGACGGCACAGAAGGTTTGTTGGAGTACATGAAGGTAAAGAATCACATCTGGTTCATGGGATCGGATTACGATAACCCATATAAGTTTGAAGATGAGTATAAATAAGGAGGAAACGGACGATGGCAATGATGACTGGGGAGCAGTACGTAGAAAGTATGCGGAACATGAACCTGCAGGTATATATGTTCGGCGAGAAGATAGAAAACCCGGTGGATCATCCGATCCTCCGGCCCTCTCTCAATTCGGTG
>CALLDR010000068.1 GCA_937997955.1 uncultured Emergencia sp.
GCAGAATGGGTTCCGGATTGGACCATAGATGAGATCTATGAGGAGCTCTGGAAGTATGGAGAAAGCCTGAAGTGGCCGATGTATGAGGTAGTATCCACATATCCGGAGCCTGATGCGAATGGGAATTATATTAAGAAAAAAGCTGATGGCGCGGCTTATCAGCTAAGGCATATCACCGGATGGTCAGACAGCCTTACGGGTGATGGAGCCTACGTTTATACGAATCCGGAAAACGGAAACACCGCGATACCGCTGGATTACGTACCTGCGACAGAGAAAAACTCCAGCTGGGGGCCGCTATGGCCAGCGCCGATCTTTAAATACATGACAAAGGCCTCCGTCTTAAAGGAGATAAAGGAATTGATGAAGGTTGAGCTGGCGGATATAGTGAGAGCGAATCCCCGTTACTGGGACCCGGTGACTGCCTCTCTTGGGGACTATCCGTGGTGTGGAGCAGAGCTTTTTACTGTATATATTAAACCGTATAAAAACGGCTACAGGATGTGGCTGCTCGGATAAGTCAGCGAGGATTATCTGTTGTCAAATAAATATAGTGATCAAAAGAGAAAGTAGCTGAAAGCGAAAGCAATTAAAAATGATTAAAAGAAAAAGTGACTGAAAGAGAAGATATACCGTCTTCTCTTTTTTCATACGGAAAATCCAACGGGTGCAGCGATGCATCTGTTTTTACATAGATTTAAAACAACATAAGGGAGGAAAAGAAATGTATCAAGAGAAAGCTTCTGATTGGCTCAAGCGTGCTGTGGTGGTCTTTCTGGCCCTGGTCATGACGCTGAGCTATATGCCGATGGAAGCCTTTGCGGACACCGATTATGGCACTCACGCATACTTTCGGACGGGCGATCTGCTTAAAGGCAGCGACGGAAAATACTATTACAACGATACCCGCACGTATTCCAACCGCTGGTATACTACCAAGTGGAATATCGACGACTACTGTCACGCCCAGGGAGGCGCGCGGCATGCGTATCTGATGAAATCCAAGAGCAGCGGCAAGACCTATCGCGCGTACTGCCTGGAGCAGGACGTCAAAAATCCAGACTCTGGAAGCATCGTGTATACTTCCAGACAGCTTAAGGATATCCAGTTTCTGAAGCAGCTTAAGGCAGGGCAGCGGGATGGCATCGAGTATGCCCTGCTCTACGGCGCGCAGCCGGACTCCAAAAAATCGGACATGGTGAAGCTGCTGGGCAGCGCGGTAGAGGGCTGCAACATGGACGACTGGTATGTGGCAACCCAGGCCATCATCTGGGAATATCAGCAGAACCTGCGGTCCGGCCTTACCAGTATCCCAAGTCCGGATAAGGTCAGCGCGGGCAAGATCGGCACCAGCAGCTGGCGCAATACGGCAGCGGACTTTTTCTATGCGCCGATCAAAAACCGGCCTGCAGGCAAGGTTTACAGGGCCATGCTCAAGGCTATGTACAATCATCAGAAAGTACCGTCATTTACAAAAAAAGACAACAAGAACCCAGGTACGATCTACATGGAAAAAGTCGGCGGCGAGTACTGGTCCGTAAACGCCAAGTATGCCAACAAGACCGAGGAGGAAAAGGCGGTCCTGCGGACAGAAAAAGAAGATTACTACTACTACACCGATACCAATCAGATCACCCAGAATTTCAAGGTGGTCAAAGCCGATGGAAAAACGTTTACCAAGGTCAAATTCGAGAAAAAGGGGAAAAATCAATATAAGATCATCTACACCGGTACGACTCTGCCGGAAGCTGTCCAGCACGGCAAGAAGGACGTGAAGGAATTTACAACTCAGAAAACCCTGGCATGGAACGTGACCGGAGACCACTATCAGACCCTGGCCTACGGCGCCGACGATCCGGTAGACTTCTATTTCAAGTTCAAAGAGGTCGTTGAAAAGCCGGAGCCCGACCCGAAAAAACCGACCCCGCCGGAAATCGAATTCTTTCCGACCTTCAAGCTGCCGGTGCACAAGGACGACTATAACCCGGGCTGGGATGGAGACCACTGTACCGGCATGGGGGACGCGTCCCTGGGAAGCACCTTTGAGCTGTATCGCGACGGTGAGCTGATCGATACCCTGACCCTGGACGTTTACGGCAGCACTCAATACTTTGAAGACCAGCCATGGGAAACGCCCGATGACGTTCCCAAAGCGGAGTCAGGCTCTTTGACCCATACCACAGAGGACGGCGTGTGCTGTACCGTTACTCCGACCGATATCACCTGGGACGCGGAGGTCACCTATACCATCAAAGAGATCGTGCCGGACGGCAGGCATCCAGAGTCCTTTACCGGCGGCAGCGGGGAACGGACCGTAAAGGTCAAATACCACGCCCAAAGCCATAGAAACCAGAGCTGTATCTACGAGGACGGCTCCTGGAGCGATATCTCCTATACGCTGACAGTCACAGACCCTGCCGGCACGGAAGATGTGGTTACTGGCACGATCGAAAGCGGCGACATCGATCCGGAGCTGGTCTACGAATTCAAAGACGAGGAGCCGTTTACCTGGATCAACGACAACTACCGCGGCGACCTGCAGATCGTCAAGACGCTGGATGACCAAGATCCTTTTACCGATAAGACCAACAGCGATAACGGCGTTAAAAAATACAGTACCAGCTCGAAATGGACGATCCAGCTGAAATCCGGCGGCTGGGAAGATCATCCATATATACGGGTGGTTGATGAAGGCGTCAGGAAAGCCGCCGCGGGAGAATATGAACGATACGCCCATGTTTACCGGGCAGTTCGCGATACCTCCGGCTATACGGCGGATACTTCCGCGCCTTTGACCGTCAGCGAAGACGGCCAGATCTATGTTTATGACCTGCCATACGGCACCTATACTGTCAAAGAGATATCCGCAGATAAGGAAGGCTACGTTCTGGAAGAATTTGAGGTCATCATAAGTGAACACGGGCAGAAGATCTCAAAGGCGGTCAACAACCAGCCAAAGAAGAACGTGATCAAAGTCACAAAGACCAACATCGAAACAGGCAAGACTGTCAGATGGGATGCGGACAGAACCGCCTTTAGAATCAAATACATCGGCAATCCTGACCTTGCTGATCCTGCCAGCGCGGCCAACGCAGGCCGATACCTGCCAAACGGCAGCAGCTACACCGATGACAGGACCTATGTGTTTTACGCCAATCAAAACGGCGAGATCGTACTGCCATATCAGATCGAATACGGTACTTATGAGATTGAGGAGCTGGTCGTGCCGGAAGGCTACTATGTGGGCCAGTACGACGAGAAAGGCGCCGGGACCATAGCGGATATGGGAGAGGTGAAGCTCATCGACCATGCCGGACAGACTGTCAAAGCGCCGAAGACCTTCCTTGAGACTGTGCAGGTCAGGGACAAAGACGGCAGCAAGGTTCAGGAATTTACCGGCGACAACAAGACGACCTACAACACCTACCGGTTCTCCGTCCTGGAACAAGATGCCCATGAGGACGGCAAGGACTATGTGACCTACTATGCCGTTTTGGATATACCCAACAATCCGGCCAAGGGAAAAATTGAGATCACCAAGTCCGGAGAGGGCCTGGCTGGATGGTCCATCGGCGATATCTGGAAGGCCATCTGGGACAGGATCACCCTGAAGGACACCAAATACGAGATCTATGCGGCCAAGGACATCGTCCAGTCTGACGGCGTGATACCCGTCAAAGCGTACCTGGCCGCAGACGACACAGAGGTCGCGCTGGAGGAGGTCAGCCGTGACCACAGCGACGTGGACGGCGCAAAGGAAGTATGGCAGAAGATCCTGAATCCAGAAGTCCAGATCACAAAGACCTCTGCCAAGGACAAATCTGACGCCAACATGACCGTGACGGAATATCTGGTCAAGGCGCTCAACGGAGCCACCTATACGGACAGCTTTACCGTGCGCGATGAGGCTGCGAAGATGACCTACAAATACGAGGCAGAGTACAAGCTGAACTACTCCAAGGGCGGATTCAACTATACCGACGTCCATGTGACGAAAAAATCTATTGCTGACGATTATGTCGCGGAGATCGGCGTCACAGAACCAGTCCTGATGTCAGGCGGCAGCGAGGTCGGCTTTGCTACCATGAACTACGATGGCGGAAACATTGTACGAATGAACCGCCTGGCATCGGAGAAGGATGTGGAGAACGACGAAGAAGTATCCGGCGTGTACAGCGGCTATAACACCGACGATATTACAGCAACGCCGTCTAAGCCATCAGATCCGGAACCGGTCATGATCCAGAATCCGGACAACCCGGACGATCCGACCGACCTGATCCAGAAGACCGACGAGAACGGTGAGCCGGTGTTTACAGTACCGCAGGAGGTCGTAAGACCTGCGGGCTGGACCGACGTGGTTGACGAGGACGGCAAAAAGACCTATGAGGCGCGCACCGATGAGGATGGCAAAGAATTGCCGAGATACTACATGGTCACCAAAGACGGAGCGTATCAGATTC
>CALLDR010000069.1 GCA_937997955.1 uncultured Emergencia sp.
CTCTCTATTTTATCAAAGTGAACAACCTATTACAACTTTAGTATATCAGAACAGTATTTCTCCATCTTATACTGCAAGCTGGTCCGCGGAATCTGCAGTCTGTCAGCTGCTCCTGTAATCTTCCAATCACTGAGTTTCAATGCGTCTATGATCAGCTTCTTCTCGTAGCTTTCCAAAGCGCTGGTCAGAGAGACTCCATAGTCCTGAGACATCCGGCTAGGAAGCTCTCTTTGCTCGTTGACCACCAAATATGCGGGAAAATGCTCCAGAGAAAGTTCTTCGTTGCTTCCAGCCATATTCATCGCAGCCTCCACTGCATGTTCCAATTCTCTCACGTTTCCTTTCCAAGGGTGATTCACACAGAAAACCAGAGCATCATGGGAAATGCCGATGACATTTTTTTCGAACTCCTGATTATACTTCTCGACAAAATAGTTTACCAGAGTTTCTATGTCCTCCGGCCGATGCCGCAAAGGCGGAATGTCTATGCTGATAGTATTCAACCGATAAAGCAGATCTTCTCTCATATTGCCAGATGAGATGAGTTTTTCCACAGGCTGATTTGTCGAGGCGATAATTCTTACATCTACGTCTACGGCTTTTGACGCGCCCAGAGGCAATACAGTCTTCTCCTGCAGCACCCTCAACAGCTTCGCCTGAAGCACGATAGGCATGGAATTGATCTCGTCCAAATAGATTGTACCTCCATCCGCTTCCTCAAAGAGCCCTTTTTTATTTTCCGCGCCAGTAAAAGCTCCCTTTCTGGAACCAAAAAGAAGTCCTTCCAAAATGTTCTCGGGAAGCGCCGCGCAGTTGACAGGGACAAAAGGTTTATTCTTTCTATAGCTGGCATTATGGATAGCTGAAACGATCAATTCTTTGCCGGTTCCCGTCTCGCCATAGACCATAACGGCTGACTTACTGTTGGCGATCTGAAGAATCGTTCTCTTGATCTCCTGCATAACCGGATTTCTGGTGATGATATCGCCAAGGCTGTACTTTGCCCGGCCTTTCTGATGATTGGTCTTCGGTACAGCTGCTTTAGCCTTAACACCCAATTTATTCTCAATATGGGTCACATCTCTGGAAATCTCCACAGCGCCCACGATCTGTCCTCTGCTTACCATAGGAAAGGTGATATTGTTGGTTACCACCTTGCGCCCCAGGTGATTCCACACCTCCTGCCCCTTGTAATAAATAATCTTTCCCGTTTGCAGCGCCTGCAAAAGAGAACTGTCTTCATGATTGAGAGAGGGAAACACTTCAAGCAGATTTTTGTTCAATGCCCACTCGTTATCGATGATATTTTCTTCATCAGAATATCTAGGATTAAACCTTTTTTTTGCAATAATTCTTCCAGCGTTATCAATTACTGTAACAGAATCAATGTAGTTAAAATTCTCAATGAGCCATTTCAAATTATCATCTGTCCTTTTCATCTCGTGTCCCTCTCATTCATTTTATCCAACTATCCGAAGAAAAATCCTTCGCGCAGAGAATCATTTTCATCGAAGACAAATTTGTGAAAACCGGTAATACGTGCTTCACCTGTAATTTCAGTTACATATTCGCTGCGTCCGCAGGTATCTATCCTTTCCTTTACTCTCCCAATAAAATCACCATCTACGATTCCTTCATGCACAAAATCCTGTCCTATCTCCAGCATATTGTTTTCCATCAACCAGGCCAGCTTTGCGCTGGTGCCCGTACCGCCGGGAGAGCGATCCGGAGAACCATAACCGGAACTGTGAACAACCCGCAAATCCGCCGACCTTTTCTTCGGCGTGCTGTACCACTGAACCAGAGAGATTCGAAGATTCTCGTCTCCAATCATCTCGTCGCACGCTTTTCTGATCTTTGCAGAATATCCTTTGATAATCTCCGCCTGAGATGGCGTAATCTCCACGCCAAAGGCATCTGCAGGAACAATGGCGAAGACGTTTCCCCCATAGGCTATATTGACAGGAATGTCTTTGATGTCATCTACATCGATGCGGATCTCATTGCGGATCACATAGCTGTTGACGTTCTGGATGGACGTGCTCTTCACATGGGATCTCTCAGAGTTGTTCCTGATGGTTACCAGTCCCGCAGGGGTTTCGATGACATAGGCGTCTCTGTGCTCCTTAGGCACCAAGCCGATTTCCTGCAGCGCAGTCCCCACGCCGATAGTGGCATGCCCGCACATGTCCAGATACTGCACGTCGTCCATATAGAAGACACCAAAATCGGCCTCTGGATGGCACGGCTCAATCACTGCCGCACAAAGCATTCCCGCATGCCCTCTCGGTTCCAGGGTCAGCCTCGTCCTGATATAATCATAGTGTTCCTTGAAATAATCCCTTTTCTCTCTGACGCTGCTGCCATATAGTCTCGGAATCCCGCTGAGAATAATCCTTGTCGGCTCCCCTGCAGTATGCGTATCAACGGTTTCAATCATTTCATTAAATTTCATTTTTCCCTCCTAAAATGCAAGTTTTGAATCAGATTCATACCTATAGTTGAGCAAAATTCGTGCCAAAGCAGTTAATCAAAGATCCGATGCAGATCTTCTTCATAAATACAGTAATTCTCCCCTGCTCTTTTCATTCTGGATGCCTCCGTTAAAGAATGAAAGGTCTTTTTATTAATGGGAAAGGCCTTCAACGCCACGGCACCGATCAGGAAACAGAGACTGGGCACCAGAATATAGGCTGCACTCAAAAACTGCCCCACAGAAGACGGCTGTATAGTCAGCGATGCATCATATCCTGTCAAATCATAGAACACTCCAAACACCTGCACCACAACAGAAGTCGTCAGCGTCCCCAGCACGGATACCAGCGACATGATGTCACCTTCTCTTCGCTGTCCGTTTACAAATTCATCCACCTCAACGATATCGTAGAAAATCGATGGACTCAACTGCCAGAAGCTGTTCTGAACCACAGCAAAAAAACAGATATAGATAACTGCACCTAAAAGATATCTGCGAAAAAAAAGATAAACAACCAGTCCAAGCAGCCCTCCCATCAGCAGCATGGCCAGCTGTTGCTTACCCTTTCCGTATTTCAACGCAGTTCGATTGATAAAGGGAGTTGAAACCAGAAAAATTACCACAGTCCCCAAATAAATATAAGAGGTATAGACATTGGACAGGCCCATATAGTATTTCAAATAATAGATCGTGGCCACATTGAACAGAGCCAGTGCGCAGGCAAAGGCTGCCTTGTATACGATAAGGATACGCATAGTCTTTAGCTTCAGCAGCTGCAGATAATTTACAGCAATACTGTGCAGCACTTTTTTCTTTGGCTTTCCGTCTGACGCTTTGCTGTTAAGATCATAAGGCCTGGTGATAAAAAAAGCTGCCAGCCAGCTTACGCAGCAAAGCGCCGCAATAAGCAGTCCTGTCAGTCTCCACCCCTGGTCTCCCTCTGCAAAGCGCGCTAAAATTAGCAAAGGCATCACGTAAGCAATCATATTGCCAAATATACCAAAAACCCGGGTAGAAGTCCTGAGTCTGGTTCGCTCATCATAATCCACGGCAATCTGCGCGCCAAAAGCGTTATTTGGAATTTCAAAAGTCGAAAAAATAATACGAAAAACTACGCTGAGTGACAGATAATAAGCGAAATCGACAAATAATGAGCCGTGAATATTTCTGAACAGCAGTATGATTACCAACGGCATACAAACTGCGGCTGTCAATATAAACGGCCGCCTCTTCCCCAAAGGGCTTTGAAATCCGTCAGAAATATTCCCGATAATCATTCCAGCAAATACTTCAGCCAACAACGCCAGCGACATGATCAAGCCGGATAAAGCTGAACTCATGCCAATGCAGTCTGTCATAAATAGGATAAAATACGTTGAAATAAAATTGTATACGGCACCTTGTCCTATATATCCAATAGAATATCCGACCATGCCTCTGCTTATTTTTTTCATATCCTCCTCCTTGTATTCAGTTTCATATCAACATAATATAATGCAATTTTGATGCCAAAAAACCGCCCCTTTCGGGACGGTTTTCATATTCAGAACGATATAGACCTTCTCAGAGCACTTGCCTCTACGACTTAAACTTCTTCCAATATTTAGTATACAGGTCGTCCGCCTCGCTGCCCAGGCTCTTCAGAGCCTCGCACCTGCGCAGCAGGTCCTCTTCCGGGAACAGCACGGCCATATCCTCCGGGTCGTCCTTCACGGCTTCGATGACGGCCAGGTTCGGGATGGAATAGGTCAGGTACTCGAAGTTCTTCATGGCCACCTGCTTTTCCAGCATGAAGTTGATCCATTTCAGAGCGTTTTCCTGATTTTCCGCCGCCGTCGGGATCGCCCAGGAGTCGGTAAAGTATTCGCTTCCTTCCTCCGGCACGACGAAGGTCAGGTTCGGATTTTCCTCCTGGCAGTACAGCACTTCGCCGTTCCACAGCACGGCGATGTCCGCGGAACCGCCCAGGATCAGGTCTCTGGCGGAGTCATTGGCGTATTTGTAGACCAGCGGCGCCTGCTCGGTCAGATAGTCGGCGGCCTCGGCGATCTCGTCTTCTGTAACCGTGTTCAGAGAATAGCCCTTTGCCTTCAGAGCCACGGCCATGGTATCCCTCATGCTGTCCGGCATAACGATCTTCTGGCGGTACTCCTCCTTCCACAGGTCATTCCAACTGGTAATGGAGCCGTCCGGGATCTTCTCATTGTTGTACAGGATGCCCAGCGTGCCCCAGGTGTGAGGCACCGCGTACCGGTTGCCCGGATCAAAGCTCTCGGAAAGCTCCAGATAGCTCTTTTCCAGATTGGCGATATTCGGTATGGACGAGTAGTCGATTTCCGCCAGGCGGCCCTCGGCAATCAGCTTCTCTATCATGTAATCCGACGCGCAAATCACATCGTATTTTACCGATTCATTTTTGATGACCGGGTACATTTCCTCGTTGGTATCAAAGGTATCCATGATTACCTCTACGCCGGTCTCCTCCTCGAACTCATCGACCAAAGCCGGATCGATGTAGTCCCCAAAGGCGTAGATCCGCACCTGGTCGCCGCTCTTTCCGCCGCCGAAGCCGCTGAGGAAAAGCACGCCGCCGACGATGCAGATTACTACAGCGGTCAGAACCGCCATGACAGCCTTTCCGCCTCTGGTTTCCATCTTCTCAGAGGCCATGTTGGAGATGACCAGCACGATGAGCACCACCACGAAGATCAGCGTCGACAGGGCGAACAGCGTCGGCCGGATACCCACTTTGACCTGGCTGTAGATCAGCGTCGAAATCGTGTTGATGCCGGCGCCGCGGGTAAAGTGGGTCACGACAAAATCGTCCACGGACATGGTGAACGCCAGCAGAAAACCGCTGACGATGCCCGGACGGATGTCCGGCAGGACCACTTTGTAAAATGCGTACAGCGGCGTCGCTCCCAGATCCAGCGCGGCCTCATAGGTGTTTCCCGACAGCTGCTTGAACTTAGGCAGCACGGAAAGGATCACGTAAGGCAGACAGAAGGTGACGTGGGACAGCAGGACCGTGCCCCAGCTGAGGGAGATGCCGAACACCAGGAAGGTCAGCATCAGAGAGATGCCGATGACGATGTCCGCGTTGAGCAGGGGAATATTGTTCAGTCCCAGGACCACGGTTTCTGTCTTTTTGCGCATGGCGGTAATTCCGATGCACGCCAGCGTTCCGACGATGGTCGCGATGGCCGCCGCCGCCAGCGCGATGGTAAAGGTGTTCCAGATGGCCTCCATGATGATCTGATTCGAGAACATCTCCTGATACCACTTCAGGGAAAATCCGCCCCAGACGGCCATAGATTTGCTCTGGTTGAAGGAGAGGACCATCAGAGTGCCGATAGGCAGATAGAGGAACACGATGATCAGGCCCAGATACAGGGCTTTCGCTAATTTCTTCATAACAGATTGCCCTCCCCATCTTTATCCAGCTTTGACAGGGCCGCCATGCTGATGACGATGAAGATCATCATGATCAGAGACAGGCCGGAGCCCAGGTTCCAGTTGGCGCTGGTGGTAAACTCCTGCTCGATGATATTGCCGATCAGGTAGATCTTTCCGCCACCCAGCATGTTGGAAATGACAAAGGTGGTCAGGGACGGCACGAACACCATGGTAACGCCGCTGGCGATGCCCGGCACGCTGAGAGGCAGCAGTATGTCCGTCAGGACCTTTTGCTTCGTGGCTCCCAGGTCATAGGCCGCCTCGATGATGTTGTCGTCAATCTTCATCAGCGTATTGTAGATCGGCAGCACCATGAACGGCAGATAGTCGTAGACCATGCCCAGGACGATGGCCGCCGGCGTGTTGATGATCTCCAGGGCGGGCAGATGAAGCGCCGTCAAAACGCCGTTGATGATGCCGCCCTTCTCCAGAATGACCTGCCAGGCCATGGTCCGCAGCAAAAAATTCATCCACATCGGCAGGATAAACAGGAAGATCATAAAGCCCTTCTGGCCGATGCGGCTTCCCTTCAGCAGCAAAGCCAGCGGAAAAGCCAGTATGAAGCAGATCACCGTACTGGTCAGCGCCAGCAGCAGGGACAGCATCAAAGCCTTCGCGTGCTCGGCGCCGAAGATGGCCATCAGGTTATCCACGGTAAAGGCCCCGCTCCGGTCCGTGAAGCCGTAATAGGCGATGACCATGAGGGGGATCAGGGTTCCGGCCGCGATCCAGATCAGGAAAGGACCGGCAAAGAGTTTTTTAGACATCGACTTCTATAGCCTCCTCTTCCTTGGACTGCGGCTTGTGCATGATCTGTATGTTCTCCGGGATCACGTCCAGGCTCACCTTTGTTCCCACCGGATAGCTGGTGGTGTTCTGGGCCAGCCACGTGAAACCGCCGGCCTCGATCTCCATCTCGTAGTGAACGCCGATGAAGACGTTGTGGGTCACCTGGCCGTCCAGTCTTCCCTCTCCCGGCTTTCCGATGATCAGATCCTCCGGCCGGATAACCACGTCCACCGGCTTGTTCCTGCCGAAGCCGTCGTCGATGCACGGGAACACGGTGCCGCAGAGCCTGACTACGAAATCCTCCACCATGATGCCGTCGATGATGTTGCTGTCCCCGATAAAGTCAGCAACAAAGGCGTTTTCCGGCTCGTTGTAGATCTCCTCCGGCGTCCCCATCTGCTGGATATAGCCGCCGTTCATGACCACGACCTTGTCGCTCATGGTCAAAGCCTCCTCCTGGTCGTGGGTAACGTAAAGGAAGGTGATGCCCAGTTCGTTTTTCAGGCGGATCAGCTCGTACTGCATATCCTGGCGCAGCTTCAGATCCAGCGCCCCCAGCGGTTCGTCCAAAAGCAGCACCTTGGGCTCGTTGACGATGGCCCTGGCCATGGCGATACGCTGCTGCTGGCCGCCGGACAGCTGGTCGATCTTCCGCTTCTCATAGCCGTCCAGGTTGACCAGCTTCAGCACGTACTTCACCTTGTCGCGAATGTATTCCTCACTCTTTCCGCTGATCTTCAGACCAAAGGCGATGTTTTGCTGCACGTTCATATGCGGAAACAGGGCATACTTCTGAAAAACCGTATTGATGTGTCTCTGGTTAGGCGGTACACTGGTAATGTCCTTGCCCTCAAAAAATACCTGCCCGTTGTCAGGCTTCTCAAAACCTCCGACGATGCGGAGGGTCGTGGTCTTACCGCAGCCGGAGGGTCCCAACAGCGTGATGAATTCGTTCTGATTCACCGTCAAATTAAAATCGTCCAATACCAATGTGTCCTCAAAGGACTTTGAAATGTGTCTGAGTTCAATGAGTGATGCCATTTCCTTTCCTTTCCCGTTACGTTTATTTTTGCTAGAAGCTCGGAGGCGTGCTGACCCAGATCAGCCGCGCCCCTCTTCTGGATGAAATATAGTGTTTCTTCTCTGGTCTGTAATAAAAGGATTCTCCGGCCTTGGCCGCGTAGGTCTGCTTACCCAGGTGTATGGTGATCTCGCCCTTCAGCACATAGCCGAATTCCTCCCCTTCATGAGGATTGTCGGGATAGGTTTCGCCGCCCGGCCGCAGGGTCACCCGAATGGGCTCCATCATGTTCTTCTGCGCGTTGGGAATGATCCATTCGATGCTGCTGGCCAGTTCCCCATCTTCCTTCTCGAAATAATCATCACTGCCGAACACCACCTGTTCTTCGCTTTCACCCGCGAAGAACTCGGCCACCGATATGCCCAGACACTGGAGAATATCGGCCAGGGTCGCGATGGACGGCGACGTCAGGTCTCTCTCCAGCTGGGAGATGAAGCCCTTCGACAGCTCCGCCCTGTCCGCCAGTTCCTCCTGCGTCAAACCCTTGGCGATCCGCAGTTCTTTGATTTTCGAGCCAATTTCCATGTCTTTCACCTCTGATTCTTCTGCTTGTACATCCTCTTATATTTCTTCTGTGTCCTCGTCCAAAATCGCAAAGATTCTAAACCCTGAGTTTAGTATTTCTAAACTCAGGCTGCAAGACTAATTATACGCCTTTTCTATACTGTGTCAATAGCAAAACCAAAAAGAGTGCAAAAAAATAGACGATTCGCTAAGCGTCGTCTACTTTTGCACACGAATACCGCATATCGCGTCCGTCTATTCTGTGTCCAGTCGTTCCTGAATGTAGCTCTGCACATCTTCCCTTGAAATGTTCAAAGCGGCTGCAAATTCACCAAAGAGCAGATCCTCAGCCCTCTTCATGAATTTCTTATCGATCTGTCCTAAGTGGCGGTTCTGTTTCATCGCGTCCACCTTCTTCTGGTGAATGGATTTGGTCAATTTCAAAAGGTCAAAGCATCTGTGAGTATCAAGGATCGACTGATAATACTTGGTCAGCTGCTGCATGCTGCTGTTCTTATAGATCTCCGTATGGATCTGCGGGATGTTGTCGATCAGGTCCTTCGCCTCAGCTTCCGTGATCACCGGACGCATAAAAACCTTCTCGTTATTCACTGGCGCATAGATCACCCCGCTCTGATACAGCGGCTTCAGCACATAATACAGGTTGTCCTCATCATCTGCCGCGAATTCCGGTGTGGTAATGTCCGATACCTTGCAGACACCGGTGCTTCCGTACATGATGAGGTCATTGATTTCATACATCTGCAAACTCACGTCTCCTTTCCTGACTTTATTCATAAAAATATTATACCACCAACTGGCAATTTAATGTAAGTCTTTTTTGTATACAATCTCAAAAAAAATATCTGAAACAACAAAAAATGATAGGAAATCATGGAAAAAATGGGTACGACAGCGGCCTGCCACACCCGATGCCGGGTTTCTCTGTTGAAAACTTCTAAAATCCGGATAAAAATACCCGCGGCTTTCGCTAAAACAAAAATGCCTTTCCTGTTTTCTGGATAAATATGGCCTAAAAAACGGAACTCCTTCTAAATTCTAGGCCTTCGTCAGAGAAAATGTGCCGCCGCCCACACCAAAAGCTTGGGGTTCTTCGCTGCCACGGGCTGAAAATTCCTGATTTTTGCGGCGGAATCTCAGGTTTTGCTGTAATTTAAAAATAAGTATATCAGATCAAAGGCATCAAGGCAGTCATGCTCATCGATGGAGTTCCGTTTTTTGCATGGTCTAGAGCAAAAAAACAGTAACGCCCATTTTCAATTCGCGGATAAATCCGCGACGGCAGGCAACTGACGGCAGACGGCACGCGGACCAAAAAAGCAGGCGGCCCGCGTTGAATTCCTCCAACACGGACCGCCCGCAAAGGTTACGATTCTTTTATTTCGCTTTCACACTCACGGTCTCAGACCACTTGGTGTAAACCTTCTTTCCGTCTACCACACGATATCCGCGTACCTTGTAGTAATACGTGGTTCCCTTCTTCAGGGACTTGGTATTCTTATAGGTCGTCTTGGCTGTGGTTCCCAGCTTCTTGAAGTTCTTGGTCTTGCTGGTGGAACGGTATACCTGATAGCCGTCCACCTTGTAGCCTTTGGACTTGGTCCAGGTCACTTTGACGCTGCCCTTGGATGCTGTCGCTTTGGCTTTGACGGTGGTCTTCTTCACGCCGTAGTCCACAGAGTTTGCCTTCATCAGACGGTTCGCTTTGTTAGACCACTGGGTGTAGTAAGTCTTTCCGTCAATGACCCGATAGCCGCGAACCTTATAGTAGTAGCGTGTTCCCTTCTTCAGCTTGGCCTTATTGGTGTAGGTCAGCTTCTTGGTGGTCGCGTACTTCTTGTAGCCGGAAGACTTTTTGGTCGATCTGTACAGCTGATAACCGTCTACCTTGTAGCCCTTGGACTTGGTCCAGGTCAGCTTGATGGAGCGCTTGTTCAGCTTGGATCTCAGCTGTATAGTAGTTCCTTCCACGCCTGCTTTGATCCGTTCGAGCTTCTCTTCGTCGGTCTCGCCAGCCTGCGCTTTGATGGCCGCGTCGATACTCTCGGATT
>CALLDR010000070.1 GCA_937997955.1 uncultured Emergencia sp.
GCCAATCGAGCCGCGCTTCCGCTCGCTCTCTTGGGGCAGCACCATGATACGACGCGTTGCTCCCAATCTCTCCTTTCTTGGGCAACCCCAGCATAAGGTCTGCCTTGCCAATCGAGCCGCGCTTCCGCTCGCTCTCTTGGGGCAGCACCATGATACGACGCCGCTTCTCAGCCCACGATCTTGTAATACTCCCGCGCTGTCACCGCGTAGACCAGCGCGTAGATCACGGCAAAGACCAGGAAGGTTCCCGCCGTACAAAGGGCGAACAGCGGCACGTTGGTCATGCTGAAGATCAGCAGCAGGCGCGTGATCATCTTGAAAGCGGCCAGAATATGAATACCCGCCATGATCAGAGGCAGGAAGAACACCAGCAGCACCTGCCTGCGTATGGTCGTCTTGACCTCCGCCTTGCTCATGCCTACCTTCTGCATGATCTCGAATTTATCCTTGTCGTAGTAGCCTTCGGAGATCTGCTTGTAGTAGATGATCAGAGCCGCCGCGAAGGTGAACACGATGCCGAGGAAGATGCCCAGGAACAGAAGCCCTCCGACCATGCCGTGATACAGCTCCGATATTTCATACCGGCTCTGCGGCATCAGGCTTTCATAGCCGCCCAGATCCGTATTATACACATTGTCCATCAGAGCCACGGAGTAGTCCTGGGACGCAGCCCCCTTCTCATCTAGATCGATGACAAAGTCATATTTGATATGGCTGGCGTTATCGCCGAAGGCCCGGAGCTGCTGCTGATACAGATCCTCCAATACAGCTTCATCAGGGACCACCATGTAGTGGATATCCAGCATATACGCTTCCGCGCCTCCCAAAGCTATGAAATCAGGGATCCTCTCCGCCACGTGGAAGTTGGTCACGCCCAGGGTAAAGTCATCTGGCACCCCACTGCTTCTGCTGTAAACCGCGGTTTCCCCTTTTCCCAGAGACAGCTGCTGTCCCGTCTGTTTTTCGTACTCTTCCTCTGTCATGATGACGAACAGATTGCCCTGATCCACGTTGGCAAAGTTGCCCGTGGTCATCTGGTATACGTCCCCGTCCCGGGCCGTCACGAACATCAGATACTGATAATCCCGCATCGAAGTGACGGAAATCCCCATGTCATCTGCCGTGTCAAAAGCCAGCTGCCGGACAGCGTCCCGGTCCAAAGCCTCTGTATCGTCATTCATGGTAACTGTAACCGCCACGTCTCCCGGCACCATATGTTCTATGACGTCATTCATACCGGCAAACAGGCTGACCGTGCCGGAAACCATGACCAGAACCATGGTGGACAGGATGCAGATGCTGGCAAGGCCCACAGCGTTCTGCTTCATACGGTAGATCAGGCCGGAAACCGCCGTAAAGTTGGCCGGCTTGTAGTAGAACTTCTTGTTCTTCTTCATCGCCTTCAGGATCGCCACGCTGCCTGCCGTAAACAGACAGTAGGTTCCGATGATGACCAGGATCACCGCTACGAAGAACAGCAGGATAGCCGACAGAGGAGATTCCGTCGTAATGGCGATATAGTAGCCTGCGCCCAGGCAGACGATGCCGATCACGGCCAGCAGCCATTTGGTCTTCGGTTCCTTTTCCCCCATCTCCCCGCCGCGGAGCAACTCGATGGGCTTTGACAGACGGATGCTCATCTGGCTGACCGCGATGTTCAGGAGAAACAGAACCCCGAACAGCGCTGCCGTAACAGCCATGGCGTAACCGGAAACAGAAATACCAAAAGGCGGCTCAGCGCCGAAGACCCAGCTGAGGAACAGATGGATCAGCTTGCTGAACAGGACGCCGCTGCCCAAGCCGATGACGATGGAGGTGAAGGAAACGGTCAGGTTCTCGATCATCAGGATCTTTCCGATGTGACGCTTCTCCATGCCCAAAATGTTGTAGAGCCCGATCTCCTTTTTCCGCCGCTTCATCAGAAAGCTGTTGATATAAAAGAGGAAGATCACCGCGAAAAGTCCTATGACATAAACTCCTACGGACATGATCGCTGCCAGCGATTGCGACATCTCCCAGATGTCTCCGCTGGCGGCCAGAAAGCTTATGATGTAGAACATGGCGATGATGCCTACGCACGCCAGAAAATACGGCAGATAGAACTTCCTGTTATTTTTGATGTTGTTCATCGCCAGCTTCAGAGAAAATGATCTACCCAACCTGAACACCACCTGACTGCAGCACCGTAAGGGTGTCGGAAATTTTTACGAACATCTCGTCGCTGGTCATGTTGGCCCTGTAGATCTGGTGGAAGACTTCTCCGTCCTTGATGAACAAAACCCGTCCCGCGTGGCTTGCCGCCTTGATGCTGTGGGTCACCATCAAAATGGTCTGTCCCAGCCCGTTGATCTCTCCGAAGAGACGCAGCAGCCCGTCAGCCGCCGCAGAATCCAGGGCCCCCGTCGGCTCGTCAGCCAGGATCAGCTGCGGCGCCGTGATCAAAGCTCTTGCCACCGCTGCCCGCTGCTTCTGCCCGCCAGACACCTCATAAGGATACTTGCGGAGTATATCTTCAATCCCCAGCTGCTTCGCCAGAGGCGCCAGCCGTCTGGTCATTTCCTTATATGATTTCTTTGCCAGCACCAACGGCAAAAAGATATTATCCTGGATCGAAAAGGTATCCAGCAGGTTGAAGTCCTGGAACACGAAGCCCAGATTATCCCGCCGGAAGGCCGATATCTCTTTTTCCCCGATGGTCACGATGTTCCGCCCGTTCAGCAGGACCTCGCCGCTGGTCGGCTTATCCAGCGCCGCCAGAATATTCAGCAGCGTGGTCTTTCCCGAGCCGGACTCGCCCATGATAGCCACATACTCCCCTTCCTCTACGGAAAAGGATACGTTGGACAGCGCCTGCACCTGATTTCCTCCGAAGCGGGTCGTGTAGATCTTCTTCAAGTTTTTCACTTCTAAAATGGTCATTTCTTTTGAACCCCCGTAAATTTGATATCTCTATCATAACAGAAAAAGGAGCGTTTTTCCTATACGCTCCCTTACGATTTTCTATTCATATCTTACACTTTTGTAAGCGAGTCCCAGCCTGACTTTGGTGCCCTTTCCCACTTCGGAGGAGATGGTCAGGTCGTGGCCCAGCCTGCCGACGATCTGTCTGCACAGGTACAGGCCGATGCCTGTGGACTTCTTGTCGTTGCGGCCGTTGTAGCCGGTGTAGCCCTTGTCAAAGACCCGCGGCAGATCTTCCGCCTGGATCCCGATGCCGGTATCCTCGATGACCAAAGTGTTTTCCAGCGCCGGATCCATATAGATGGAAATGGTACCCTCCGGCGGCGTATATTTCAGCGCGTTGGACAACAGCTGCTCGACGACGAAGGACAGCCACTTCTCATCGGACATGGCCGCCGCCTCGACACCTTCGTAGCGAAGGGAGATCCGCCGTTTGATGAACATGGTGGAATACTTTTTGACCGCCTCGCGGACCACTTTGTCCACCTGTACCTTTCCCAGCAGGAAGTCGCTGCTGTCCTCACCCAGACGGAGATACTGCAGCACCATCTCCACGTACTGCTCGATCTTGAACAGCTCCAGCTGCATGGCGTCCCTGGACGGGCAGTTTTGCTCGCTTTGAAGCAGCAGGCCCATGGCCGCGATAGGGGTTTTGATCTGATGGACCCACATCGTATAGTATTCCAGCATGTCGGTCATGTCCTTGTCCCGCATGGAGACCGCCGCCGCTGTCTTCGTGTAGAGGTATCTGATGATGGCCTGATACTCCGCCTCGATGTCATTAGCCGCCCGCGGCAGCTCCTCCGGCCCGAACTCGACGCGGGCCCGTATATCCTCCAGCATACCGGCCTTCTGGCGGTAGCGGCAGTAGCTGTAGATCATAAAGACCACGGCAAAGAACAGGCACAGAACGCAGGCATAGATCAGGGCGTCCGCGGGTATGCGGTACAGGTAGGATACCAGACAGAATACGCCCAGAAACAGGGCGAAGAGCAGCACGGATTTGTATTTGCTTCTTATGTATTTTCCGATCATTCTACCAGATACCCCATGCCTTTCTTCGTCTTGATGAACTCCGTCAGCCCGCTGGCGTCCAGCTTTTTCCGCAGCCGCGCCACATTGACGGTCAGCGTATTTTCATCTACAAAGCTGTCTGTCTCCCACAGGCGCATCATCAGGTCATCCCGGCTGACCACCCTGCCTTTGTTCTCAAGGAGGGTCTGCAGGATGCGGAACTCGTTCTTGGTCAGGTCGATCTTCTCGCCCTGATACGTCAGGCTGGCGTCACCCGTGTTCAAAACAGCGCCCATGTGCTCCAGATTTCCGGCTCCCATGCCGAAGTCATAGGTCCTGCGCAGCATGGCCTGCACCTTTGCCGTCAGCACGGCCAGATCAAAGGGCTTCGCGATGAAGTCGTCTCCGCCCATGTTCATGGCCATGACGATATTCATGTTGTCCGACGCGGAAGAGATAAAGATGATCGGCACCTTGGACACCGCCCTGATCTGGGTGCACCAGTAATATCCGTTGAAGAAAGGCAGGCCGATGTCCAGCAGCACCAGGTCCGGCTCAAAGGCGTGAAATTCCGCCATAACGTCCTTAAAATCCTCCGCGCATCTGGCCTGACAGTCCCAGGTCTCTATATGCTTCTCGATGGCCCTCGCGATGACCATATCGTCTTCTACAATCAAAATTTTGTGCATTGTCTACTCCGTTTCCGCTGTATGGGTCTCTCCCGCGTCAAAGATATTTGATCCGCGGAGATCTTTTTCCGCAAAGCTGCCCTATCCGGCCTCCCGCCTGTCAGGCTGCCCCGCAGACGGCGATCTGCTCCACCTTTCCGGCCTGGGTCAGCCACAGGTGAAGCTGCTGGTCCCCCTGGTCCCTCAAAATCTGATACAGCACCGTTGGCGAGCTTTTCAGGCAGTCCCCGCCGCCGTCCTCCGGCTGCTGCAGATACACCTCCGCGCCGTCCAGCAGCAGATACACCGGTGTCCCGCCGCCGCACGCCAGGTAGCTTCCGTCAAGCCCCTCGCCCCTGACAGACACATCCCAGCCAGTCAGATCCGGCTCTTCCGCCGCGCCTGCCGCAGAAGCCGCCGCCAGGCTGCGCGCCGCCTGCCGTTCCTGCAGGCCCTGGGCCAAAAACCAAACCGCGGCAAACGCCAGCACAGCCGCCGCCAGACACACTGTCCACTTCATGTTCTTTTTCATCACTTATACCTCTTTTCCCAATCCGCAGGACGCCCTTTCGCCCTGCTTCCCCTTACATTTTCGCCGTTGATCCGGCTTTTGCTCTCATTCAGCTTCCGCCTCTATCCGGCTTCCGCTTTCATTCAGCCTTTGCTCTTATTCAGCTTTTACTCTTATTCGGCTTCCAGATGTATTACCGCCACCTCCGGCCTGTTCAAAAACCGCAGCGGCACCGGATAAGACCCCAATCCGCTGGATACGAACAGCTTCTTATCCCCCAGCTCATAGAGCCCCTTCACATAGGCCGCGTCTCCCTCGCCGTTCAGCTCCGGCAGCCAGACGCCCCGGTTGATCAGGCCTCCGATCACTGGCAGACGCACCTGCCCGCCGTGGCTGTCGCCGCAAAGGGATAGGTCCATGCCGAAGTCGGCAAAGGGCTCAAAATTGGCGATATGGGCCGCCAGAATGTTGAAATAGCTCTGATCCAGCTCAAACTCGTTGGTCAGATCAAAGGTCGGGCTGTAATACACGTTGGTAATGCCGTAGAGCCTCAGCACCGTGCTGCCCACCGTGATATCCCGCCACTCGTAGTCCAGCACGTCCACGCCTGCCTCCGTCAGTCTGGCCTCGTAGTCCCCGTCATCGTCGTGCTCGCCGTTGACCGAATAGACCGGATACATCTCCGCCAGCCGCCCCAGCAGAGCCACGGCCACGTCCTCGCCGTCCTGATCCCCCGCTGTAAACATGTCCCCTGTGGCGACGATAAAGTCCGGGTCCGCCTCTTTGATCTTCTCGATGAGATATTTGTTCCCCTCACCGAAGGAATAGCCGTGGAGGTCCGTCAGCTGCACGATGGTCACCGGATCGGCGATCTGGTCGCTTTTAACGGTCACCTCCGTAGTGGTCAGCGTAAAGGTGCCCCAGAACCATACGCCGCCGCAGATCAGCCAGAAGAGCAGGAAGTTCCTGCAGCCGCGGCGTTTTCTCTCTCGTCTTCTCTTCATTTTATCCTGAGACTGCGCAGATAGTCCTTCGTCTCCTTGTCGATTCTATAGCTTTCCACGGCCTTCTGGATAGATTTGTTGTGCAGCCATTTGTCCAGCCTCTGCGCCTCGAACAAAGGGATCGCCGCGTCATACTGTTTGACCAGGGCGCAGCTGTAATACCACGCCACGGCCATATTGATATAGTATTCCTCCCGGTTCAGCCTGGCCAGCCGCTCCAGCATCTCCGGCCGGAAGGTCTCATCTTCCAGAAAATATCTCAGCTGATGGACCACCCCATAGCGCACCGTATACACCCGGGGACTTTCCAGCCAGACCAGAGTCCGCGCGTAAAGCCGCGTCAGGTCCTTCTGAAACGCCTTGGGCGCGAAGGTATCACAGGTGGCCCAGTTGTCGATGTACGGAAGAAACCGCTCCGTCATCTCCAGCGCCGTGTCAAAATCTGCGGCCAGTTCACCGATGAGAAAGGCGTGAAGATTGTCCTCCTCATAATATGTATGCGGCAGCTTTCCCATAAACGCCGCCGCGTCCCAGTCGCCGCTCTTGGCCTGGCGGGCCAGCTCCTTAGCCAGCTTCCGCAGGGCCGGCGTCCGCACGCCGATGATCCTCTCCCGGTCGTAATCAGGCATCAGCCTGCTGTGAAAATCCCCGTAGGAAACGTCCTGCAGGGCGAATAATCTGTCTTCAATGCTGCTCAAAATCTTGTCCTCCCTCGTCCTCCAATGTAGGTAACCGGTAAGTATACCCAGTATACCATCAAAACCGGTCCGCCGCAATACGGCTGCAGATGTCAAATCCTTACGATTTTCTAAATTTCTTACGAATTTATGAACTATTTCGATCTGTCTTGACAAAGCATACTACGTATTGTATAGTATTATGCGAAAGGGGGTATGAAATTTGCTCAACCCACAGATAAAAAAAGGCCTTTTGGACACCATCGTCCTGTCCGCTCTGCTGCGGGGCGATTCCTACGGCTACAAGATCATCAAGGACCTTTCGCCCTGCATCCGCCTCAGCGAATCCACCCTTTACCCGGTTCTTCGCCGGCTGGAGGCGGGCGGCGCGCTGACCGTCTATTCCCTGGAGCACAACGGCAGGCTGCGAAAGATGTACCGGATCACCGATCTTGGCCGCAGCCAGATCGCCGGCTTTCTGACAGACTGGAAGGAAATCGAGGCCATCTACCGATATATTAAGGAGGGATACGAGAATGACTAAAGAAATTTTTCTTCATCAGCTGCGCATCCGGCTGACCCGGCTGCCAGAGGCTGAGATACAAAAGCGGCTGGACTACTACAGCGAGATCATCGACGATATGCTGGAAGACGGCATCAGCGAAGAGGACGCCATCGCCAGCTTTGGCCCCGTAGACGACGTGGCCCAGCGCATTTTGCAGGAGATGCCTTTGACGACCCTGGTAAAGCAGACAGCCACGCCCAAGCGGGGCTGGACAGCTCCGGCCATCATCCTGGCCGTCGTAGGCTCGCCCCTGTGGATTCCTGTAGGGCTGGCCCTTTTGATCGTGGCACTTTCCGTCTTTGTCGTCATCTGGGCCCTGATCGTATCCGCCTTCGCCGTGGTCATTTCCCTCGGCTTCGCCGGCATCTGCCTGCTGATCCGCGCCTTCGGCCTTCTCGCTGCCGCCGGCTTCGGCGTCACGATCTTTACCGTCGGCGCGGCTCTGGTCCTGGCCGGCCTGTGCCTGCTGTCATTCCTTGGCGCTAAGCAGGCCGCTCTTTGGCTGATACAGCTGTCAAAGTGGATCTTTTCCCAGATCAAGTCCCTGTTCATCGGGAAGGAGGACAGACAATGAAAAAATCAACGAGAATCATCTTGGTCATCGCCATATGCCTGCTCTGCGCCGGTCTGGTCCTGACCGCCGTCGGCTACGTCTGCGGCGCGTCCCTGCGCCAGATCATCCACGACGATCTGTGGAGCTGGGTCGTACACGACGATGACGGCATCCACCTGTTCAGCGACCGCCACAAAGACGATCATCACGGAAGCGGCAAATACGACAACGAGTTTGATGAAAGCAACACCTATTCCATCGACGCGGACGGCGTCAACAAGCTGTCCATCGACTGGATCGACGGAGACATCCAGCTCGTCGCCTATGACGGCGACAGCATCCGCCTCGAAGAATCGTGCAAAGAGGAGATCGACGAGGACAACAGTCTCCGCTATAAGATCAAAAATGGGGAGCTCTACATCACCTGCTGCCGCGACGCCTCATACGAAATCGGTATCCTTTCCAACTCGCTGAACGGGAAAAATCTGAACAAGCCGCTGGTCGTCAAAATTCCAAAGACCCTCGCGGACAGGTTAAAGGAGCTGCAGATCGACGCAGTGTCCTCCAATATCACGGCAGACGGCCTGACCATCAAAGAGTTTTACGCCAGCACCGTATCCGGCAACGTCAGCCTGAGCGGTTCTTACGCCGATGAGGTCGAGGTCGATACCGTCAGCGGCGACATGGATCTGGCCCTGCTCCAGTGCCCGAAGGACTTCAGCGTGGACTCCACCAGCGGCAATATCACCCTGCGGCTGCCTTCCGGCAGCAGCTTCCTGCTGGAATTTGAAACCGTGTCCGGCAAGCCGGAGATCAAAGGCTTTGACGCCGACTGCCTGTCTGACAACGACGGCTTTTACGAATACCAGGTGGGAAGCGGCAGATATGAGCTGGACGCGGACACCGTCAGCGGCGACATCACCATTATCAAATCCGGCAGCAACTAACATCGGCCGTGCTCCACAAACGACTATAACGATAGACAGCGGAGATGTCCCGCAGCTGGTTTTTCATCAGCTGCGGGACATCTCCTTTGCATTGTTGTCAAATGCTCCTTATTCATCTTGGTCTTCCAGATCGTCGACGATGTCTTCCATATCCTCTTCAAACTCGTCCATGCGGTCTTCTATTTCATCTCCGCTCCAGTCGTATGCGACGCCTTTTGCTTTGCTGAAGTGAAGCTCGAAGTTGTAGACGGCATCTTCCCCTTCAAAGCGAATCAGGCCGTCCCCCTTCTTTACCTTGATGGTCAGGTCGATTTCCCCCGTTTCCTCGTCTGCCAGCGTCGTCCTGCCCCCGTCAGGATCGATATAAACCAGCTTCAGCGCGCCCTCGCCGTTCTTTTTCTTCTCAAAGACGCCAGTCACATGCACCTCTGTATCCTGCGCGGCGTGGATCCACACCGCGCAGGCGTCATCATCGTCAGCGGCGGCATAGTGGACCTGCCCCTTCATCACGTACTCCCCGTCCTTTTCCTCTGAGGTGTAATTGTTGAAATACGTGGTATCATCCAGATCATCGGCCAGTTGGCTGATCTCATCTGCAAGGTCTCCCGCGGCATCTCCCAATACGCTGCATCCTGTCAGGGATATCCCCATGACGGCCACCATGACGACCATCATGACCGTCATCATCAGCGCCGTTAAACCGCGGCGCGCCCGCTTCCGGGCAGCTCTGACGCCTGCCTCCCAGTCTCCTGCCTTCGCGTTAGCTTCCTCTCCACGGGCTTCGCAGACAGGACGCGCCGTCAAAGCCTCATATGTTTCCGTTCTTTTGTTTCCCATCGTCGTTTCCCCTATTCTAGATTCAACCGCTTTTTCAAAATCTGTTCACTGATGATATGGAACACGGCGGTCTCGATGATCGCAATAACAGTCAGCGTGATCAGCCCCGCCTGCACCGCCTCCAACGCGGAAAAGGCCTTCATCCAGCCGAATACCACGTCCAGCATGCTTTCAAAGATGCCCAGGTCCAGAATCCGTCCGATCACAGCCATAAGGATCATGCCTGCCACGCCGATACCCAGATAGGCCGCTACGCTGAGAAGGACTTTATGCTGCTTTGCCAGCTGCCCGATGGCCATGGAAGCGTAAAACCTGTAGATGCCCGCCGTGATCCACGCGACCATCAGCACGATAAGCTCCATAGTGATCAGAATAAACACAGGCTTTTCTCCGTAAGACCGAATCAGCTCCGCCATAAGCTCAAAGAACTCGCCGATCCCGCCGTCAAAGGCTGTCAGGAACAGTATGGACAGGAACGCCACCAGGATGCTGATCAAAGTGACGCAGACAGCTACGACCCCTTTTGCTGTAATCAGCTGCCACGTCCTGACGGGAAGCGTATGCATCAGATACCCCTCATCGCGCAGCAATCCTTTGTAAAAACGCAGCAGGATCATCAGCACCGTCACG
>CALLDR010000071.1 GCA_937997955.1 uncultured Emergencia sp.
ATCCCGACTATGACCAGTATATGAGCGGCCAGTACCTGATGGGGCTGTTTGTGGGGCCTCTGTGCATACTGGTATCTCTGATCAATATAGGGCGGTATTTCCTGTGGTACGCGGGAGCCAGGCGGGCGGTCAGCCGCGGCGAACATGCCGTTTACCGCAAAAATCTAAAAGCAGAAAAGACAGAAAACGTTCTGGAATGGATCTACATGCTCGCCATGATACTGGCGTTTTTTGCGGTAGCCTGGTATCAATGGGACAGCCGGGAGGTGAGACTTCTGTTTTTCTGGTTTCTTCTGGTGGCGGCCGGCGCCCTGTCCCTGATCTTCTGGATGCAGCGCAGAGATGCCCGCAGGGGAACTGGCGGCAGGGCACGCGGCGGGAAATATACGATTTTGGTCATCAGCTTGATTTTACTCTTTGTCGTGGGAGATGTGGTCATCGCGGTCACCGATTTTTCCGACGGCAGCGACCCGCTGCGGCTCTCCCTGGAAGATCTGGGCATCCAAACCACAGGCCAGCCAAAGCGCAGCTGTGAAAAGAACGGGGTTCTCTTCCTGAAGCAGGAGACAGGCATCGACGAGTCTCCAAACCCGGAAGGCCGCGAGCTTTACTACGTTATCTTCACCACCGGCGATAAAAAAATCTATCAGAAAGTCCTGGACCAGCGCTTCTTCTTCCTCTCCGACGGCAGTCGCGACGTCCAGCAGGTGCCAGCCGAAAGCTTCCGCGCGCGCCAGGCGTATTGCGACCAGAGAGACCAGACTTATCGGACATGGGTCCTTCTCTACGAAGACAGGATCATATCCGTCGAGGTCAATTTTGATCTGACAAAAGAGCAGCAGGCCGTCATCGGAGAGAAACTGAGCGGCAGTCACGCCGTGTCCACCTGAGTCTGTGAGCAAAGGGTGTCCGTCTGACGGTATCGGCGCCGGGAGGCGGCGGAGGCTGCAACGTCCGCGGGGATAAAATGTAGCAGGCAGCCTTGAGATATTTTCGCTGCAGGAGATCCCGCGGATATGATAAACTGATAGAAAGAAGCGAATACCCAAAGATTCAGCAGGAGGAAACCATGAAAGATTTTGTAACATACGGACTGATCGGCTATCCGGTGAGACACAGCTATTCACCGACCGTTTTCAATACCTTTTTCGAGTATTATAAGCAAAACGCGGCCTTTATTACCATTCAGATCAAAAAAGGAGAGCTGCCTAAGCTTTTGCATGAATACGTGGACACACTGGCTTTAGGCGGGTTTACCTGCACCATGCCACACAAGGAGGACATCATTCCTTATCTGGACCAGCTCAGCGACGCGGCGCGGGAATGTCAGTCCGTCAACGTGGTGTCCCTGAGAGACGGCAGGCTTTACGGGCACACGACCGATGGTCTGGGAAACCTTCGCGGATTTGAAGCGACCGGACGCAGAGCCAAAGACCAGAACGTGGTCATCTACGGCGTAGGCGGAGCGACAAAGGCGGTTGCCCAGGCCTACAGAGCGGCGGGCGCGGACGTGACCATTTTGTCCAGAGATCCGGCCAAAGCAGAGGCCGCGGCCAAAGCGCTGGGCGGCATGAAAGGCGGAGATTCCAACAGGCTGAAGGACTACCTACCGGAGTGTACCCTGTTTATCAACGGTTCACCGCTGGGCATGAAGGGCAGCCCTGACTATCAGGACTTTTCCTTTTTAGACCTGCTGCCGAAGGACGCTGTCGTCTACGACTGCGTCTACAAGCCTCGGGAGACCACTCTGCTCCGAGAAGCGCGGGCAAGGGACATCTATACTGTCGACGGCATGGTCATGCTCCTGACGCAGATGGGCGTGCTGTTTGAGACCCTGACGGGCATTACCCCTGACGAGGAGGTCACTAAAACCGCTATGGACAAAGTGGAAGCGATTCTCCGAGCCGGAGAATGACCGGTCAAATAAAGGGAAACGCAATCGATCAAATAAAAAGAAGCTCCCCAGCTGATACATAAAGCTGACCGGGAGCTTTTTCTGTTGATGCTGGCCCATGCCTGATGCCGACTTCTGCCTGATGTCGCTTCCTGCCGCGGCCCACTCAGGGGGGCCCTTCCTTAAAAACGAAGGCCATTGATCACCTGCTCGCACAGCAGCAGACCGCCGGACAGACCGAGATGTGTTTTGGGGACCACGTCTGTATAGCCCAGAGACGGCAGACTGATCTCCACGCCGCTGAAGCTGTGATGGCGGGCCTTCAGCTGGGCTATGATGTTTCCGTCAGCGAAGACCAGCTCCGCATCTGTCCTCAACACGTCCTTTTCCAAGGCGCTGGCCATACCTGCGGCTTCAAGAAGCCGCTGCAGTTGCTGGAAGGCTGGACTGCCGCTCTCCGCGGAATCCAGCACGTTGATGCTGTCGGCCACCATGCCGAAGTATTGGATCAGGCATCTTGCGTAGCCGAGGCATTGGCTGGCGGTTCCGTGGACAGCGAATTTCGCTCCCTTGGGAAGGCCGCTCAGGGAATTGAGCCTGGACAGATAGATATAGGAGCGGGCGCGGGATTTTTCGCTCTCCGTGATCAAAGGAGCCGGGTCCGTTCCCAGCGCTCCGCAGATCTGAGCCGCCAGCTCTTCCGTCTGCCGGAAGCCGATGGGAAGGCCGTCGCAGACGATGTACGGCGTGCCGAACCGCTCTTTCAGGGCTTTGGCCGCGGCCATGCCGTAGGCTGAATCGACCACCAGGTTCAGGCTGGCCTCGTGAAGCCGCCCTATTTCGTCCAGGGAGCAGTTGCAGCAAAGGGCGCATCCCGGCTCCGCGCCACAGAGTCTCAGCAGTCTCTCCAGCTCCAGAAGGTCTCCCTGATAGTATTTGTGGAAGATGCTCAGCCCCAGTAGATTGACTTTCCTTCCGGACGGGGCAGGACTTCCAGGCAAGGCAGGGTTTCCAGACGGGGATTTTGCCGCCTGGGTCGTGGCCGCCGGCGCCTTTGCCGTGAGCTTTGCTGTTCCGGACGCAGAACCTGGCGCTTCAGCCGCGGAAGGCGCCGCTGAAAATGCGTCGATGAGTCTGGCCGTCAGGGCGCTGTAGCCGTCCCAAATGTGGTGGGAATAGCCGGGCGTCTCTATGGTGAGGATCGGCCGGCCGTCGGCTTCCGCGTCGGCGATCTTCCGCAGGTCGTCGCCGATCAAAGCGGCTCCCGGGGAATTTACGATGGCCAGCAGATCAAAGGGCAGATTGGCCTTCAAAAAGCGAAGGGCTTCCACCAGCTTTTCTTTGCTGCCATAGACGTAATCTCGCTTGTCCAGATAGGTGCAGGGGATCCGGGGCTGGCCGAAATACCACAGCTCCGGGTAGTTGAGCGGGTCGAACTCCATCTGGCGGGGCGCCTGATTGTCGGAAGTCGCCGAGTGATAAAACTTGCAGCCGGTAGGCCCGTTCATCAAAACGATGGTGTTCCTGATGCCTTCCAGACCGAAGAGCAGCCCGGAAAAGCTATCGGGTGTAATATTTGTCAAATAGGGGCTGGTCATTTTTCCACTCTCCTTCCAGATTCATATGAAACAGATTCGCCCACCGCTCTGCCACGACCAGCCCTGAGAAAAATCCGTTGTCAGGGCACATCGGTATGGTGTCGGCGATGGTGCTCGCGTAAGTCGCGGAGGATTCGTAGTTGGAAAGGACGATATCAGGCTGATACTGCTGTATGTCCTTTTGACGGTCGGCGCGGTCGTAGTTCTCTTCCAGGAGAATGCTGTCCGCCTCCGGCAGCGCGCTGCGGAACCCTTCGTCCTGAGAAAAGTTCAGAATGCACAGCTTGACGATCTCCATGCCCGCGTCCAGAGCAGTCTTCAAAATCCAGTCCAGATTGTGGTTGTAGGTGATGACCATCAGCCGCTTGCCCT